>DATFMZ010000157.1:0-3605 GCA_035266665.1 Gemmatimonadales bacterium
GATGAGGTCGTCGTTGGTGTACGCCAGGACCTGGAACCCCTCCGAAACGAGTGTCGTAGCCGCCTCGATCAGGCCCGCGGTATCCGGCAGGAGCGTCTCCTGGTCACCGATGACCTCGAGCTTGATGAACTCGTTGAACCCCGCCTCCCGCGCGAGCCGCGCGTAGCGCACGGCGTCCTCCGCCGTGTAACAGCCCGCGGTGTTCGCGAGCAGAAAGAAGCGCTCGGGATCGAGGTGGTGGAGGATTCCTTCTTTCTTCTTCCGGTCCAGGTCCACGCGGCGCACGGCGACCGTCACGACGTCGGCGCCCGACGCCTCGAGCGCGCGCACCATCGTCTCGTTGTCCTTGTACTTCCCGGTCCCGGCCAGCAGGCGGGAGCGGAAGGTGCGGCCACCGATCGTGAGCTCGCGATCGGCGAGCGTCGCGGTTGCGGTCATCATCCACCTCCGACGAAATGCACCAGCTCGATCTGGTCGCCGTCCCGCACCGGCGTGGTGGCGAGCGCGTCGCGGCGCACGATCTCCCGGTTCACCTCGACGACGACGGCACGCGGGTCCAGGTCGAGGTGCCGCAACAGCCCATCGAGCGTGAGATCGGGAGGGATCGTGCGCGGCGCGCCGTTGACGACAATGGAGACGGCGGTACCGGCATCGGGCGTAACGTTTGGGTTCACGCCTCTAAAGATAGCAGGAAGGCGCGGACCGCCGCACCCGGATCGGGGGCGTCCCAGACGGCGCGGATGGCGGCGACCCCGTGCGCGCCGGCGCCGAGCACGTCGGGGGCGCGCTCGGGCGTCACCCCACCAATCGCGAGCACCGGTACCGTGGCTTCGACGATCCCGCCGATGCCCAGCGCTTCACGCTCCGGGTGCGACGCGGTGGGCCAGATCGGCCCGAAGGTGAGGTAATTCAGAGACCCGTGCTCGCCCGTGAGTGCTGTGGCGGAATGGACGGATCGACCGATGAGGGCGTCCGGGCCCAGGATGGCGCGGGCGGCGTTGGGGGGAAGCCCGTCTTCGGGGAGATGTATGCCGGCGGCGCCCACCACACGGGCAACGTCGCAGCGGTCATTGATGAGGAGTGGCGTGTCGAACGGGGCGAGCGCCGTCCGGACGGTGTCGGCGAGATCCACGTACGCCCGCCCGTCGAGGCGGCAGCGGAGCTGCACGGCGATGCGGTCGCCGCCGGCGCGGCCGATGGCGGCAACGTCCTCCAGGAATGCGGGGCGCCGGACCACCTCGTCGTCGGTGACGACGTGGAGGCGCGGCACCGACGTCACGAGAGCGACGCGCCGGCCCTGGCGCCGCGTCCGTGGACCCAGTCGCTCGCGGCGAGGCGCGCCTTGCCAGCGGGCTGCACATCCACGAACTCGATACAGCCTTCCCCGGTGGCGACGGTGAACGCCGGCGCTACCTCGGTGATCTCCCCCGGCGCCGCGCCGTTCGGCACCGGGTCGCCCAATCGCGGGCCGAAGAGCTTGATCCGGGTGCCGTCGAGCTCGCTCCACGCGCCGGGTTTGGGGTCGAGCGCCCGCACGAGACGGGCGATCCGCGTGGCGGGCTCCTCCCAGCGGATGCGCGCCATCTCGGTCGTGATCTTCGGCGCGTGGCTCGCGCGGCTCTCGTCCTGCTCCTCGGGGTAGACCGCGTTGGCGGTGTAGAGCGCGAGCGCCTCGATGAGCGCCATTGCGCCGACTTCGGCCAGCCGGGTGGCGAGCTCGCCGCCCGTCTCGTCCGGGAGAATGTCGGTTGGGACGCGAAGCAGGATCGGTCCCGTGTCCATCCCCCGATCCATCTGCATGATCGAGATCCCGGTCTCGTCGAGGCCCTGGATGATCGCGTGCTGAATCGGCGCGGCGCCGCGCAGGGCCGGGAGGAGCGAGGCGTGCACGTTCACCATGCCGAGGGGCGGGATCTCGAGGAGCTGGGGCTTGAGGATGTGGCCATACGCCGCGACGACGCCGATCGTCGGCTCGAAGGCGCGGAGCTCATCCAGGAATTCGGTGGTGTTCGGCTTCTCGGGCTGCAGGCACGGAATGCGCTCGGCGAGTGCGACCTCTTTCACGGGTGGTGGCACGAGCGTGGACCGGGAGCGGCCCTGTGCGCGGTCGGGTTGGGTGACGACGACGGCGACATCGAACCCCTCGCCCAGGAGGGCGCGGAGCGAGGGTACGGCGAAGTCGGGGGTGCCGAAGAACGCGATCCGCACGGTCACTCTCCGACGGTGGCGGGGTCGATCTCCTTGAGGAAGCCGGTTTCACCCTTCCGCATCTTCTGCCACTTCTTGAGGAGCATTCGCCGCTTGAGCGGGCTCAGATGATCGATGAACAGGATTCCATCGAGATGGTCGATCTCGTGCAGGATGGCGCGTGCCTTGAACTCGACCGCATCCACGGTGATGAGTTCGCCCTCGAGCGTCGTGGTCTCGACGGTGATCTCCATCGCGCGGTTCACCTCGCCGTACAGCTCGGGGATCGAGAGGCATCCCTCCTCACCGCGCTGCGAGCCGGATCGGGTCGTGACGACCGGATTGATCAAGACGAGCGGGGCCTTGTCGTTCACGTCCACCACGGCCACGCGCTGCGTGATCCCGATCTGGTTCGCGGCGAGGCCCACGCCCTGGGCCGCGCGCATCGTCTCGAAGAGATCGTCCACGAGCGCACGCACCGCGTCGTCCACGGTGACGTTCGTGGACGGCTCGCGGAGCGCGGGGGAGCCGAGCAGATGGAGCGTGCGGATGCTCATGACGACGTCGTGGTGGTCTCCGGCGCATTCGGGGCACCGACCTGGGCGACGCGATCGCGGACGATCACGATGCGGGTTTCGCCGGTCTTGACGGTCAGCAGATCGTCCTTGATGTGGACGACTTCGCCCACGATTCCGCCGAGGGTTACGATCTGATCGCCGCGCTTGATCTCCGACAGGCGCTGGCGGTGCTTCTTCTCCTGCTGGACCTTGGGCCGAATCATCAAGAAGTAGATGATCGCGACGAAGGCGCCCATCTGGATCAGGAAGATCGTGAGCCCGGTGCTCTTCGACGCGCCGGCGGGCGCCATCAGCAGAAACAGCTCGTGCGGAAACGGCACGCAATACCCCTTTAAAGATTTGGCGGGCCGCGTGGCCCGCGTGTCCACGTAAAGATAACCCGCGGCGGGAGGGGCTCCAGGCTGGGTGGCTGAGCGCTGGGTGGCGCCGTCGCGAGGCGTGCTGCCGCGGGCCCGGCGCGCGGCTCGCGCCATCGTGGTTGCCATTCACCCTGTCCAGCCGTACGTTGCCGACCGTACGGGGAACGCCGGCCGATGCCGGTCGGCACAGACTACGTCCACAAGAGGGGAAATCCGTGAAACTCGCAGTCGTCGGCTGCGGGGCGATCGGTGGCGTCGTCGGTGCCATGCTGCACAGGGCGGGAGCGGATGTGGTGCTGGTGGATACCAACCAGGCCCACGTGGATGCGGTGAGGCAGCACGGCCTCTTGATTGACGGCGATGGGATCGCACCCACCACCATCCAGCCGCCCATCGTCGCGCACGCGACCGAGATTGTTGGGCCGCTGGACATCGTCTTCCTGGCGGTGAAGTCCACGGCGACGCGGGTGGCGACGGAGTC
>DATFMZ010000158.1:0-10993 GCA_035266665.1 Gemmatimonadales bacterium
GGGCGTAGGCGGGCGGGATGGGGAGGGGATCATGCCCGCCCGTGCCCGCCCATGCCCGCCCATGCCCGCCCTAAAGGATGGTTTGCCGTTCTGATTTTTGTGGGGTATGATCTAGCCTCCATGCCCACCCCTCCTGGAAATCGAAATACCCTCGCTCGACGGCAGGCGGCCCTGCTGCGTCTGAGCACGGGGATCGCCGCGGCGGCAGACGAGGATGAGGTCTGCCGGCGGGTCGTCCACGGGCTGCGTGACGACTCGCTGGACTACCATTTCGTCGGGATCTTCCTGGTGGAGCCCGAGACCGGCGGCCGCCGGATGCGGGCGAGCGTCGGGTGGTCCGACATCCCGCCCGACATGCTGATCCCCGCGGGCGAGGGGCTGAGCTATCGCGCGATCGCCACGGGCAAGCTGCACTACACCCCCGACGTCGCCAAGGAACCCGAGTACATCCCGGGCCTCTCCACCGGTTCCGAGGTGGACGTCCCGCTCGTGATCGACGGGACGCCGATCGGCGTGCTGGTGGTGGAGTCGGAGACGCCCGACGCGTTCAGCGAGGGCGATCTCGAGATTCTGGGCGCCGCCGCCAACCAGGCGAGCATCGCGATCGCGCGCGCCCGGCTGGTGCACGAGCAGCGACGCCTGCTCGATGGCGAGCGCCGGCGCGGCGAGGAGCAGCGCGCGCTCCTGGAGACGGTGACCGATCTCTCGGGCCAGCTCGAGCTGTCGAGTCTCCTGCAGGCCGTGCTCGAGCGCGCCACCAGCCTCCTCGGCGTCTCGGCCGGCGAGCTCGCGGTCTTCGACGACACCACCAAGGAGCTCGTCGTCGCGGCCAACTTCCACGTCGAGCCTTCGACCGTGGGCGTTCGGCTCAAGCTCGGTGAGGGCGCGATGGGCCGGTCCGCCGAAACCGGCGAGCCCGTGATCATCGCCGACTACGCCAAGTGGGCCGGCCGCTCCGCCAAGTACTCCGAGGTCGAAGCGCACGCCGTGCTCGCCCAGCCGCTCCGCATGCGCGGCCGGCTGGTCGGCGCCTTCAGTGTCTGGACCACCGATCCCGATCGCAGCTTCGGCGCCGACGACCTCCGCCTGGTCAATCTGTTCGCGCCGCACGCCGCGGTGGCGATCGAGAACGCGCGCCTGTTCACGGAGGCCCAGCGCGAGCGCCAGTACTTCCAGGAACTGGTGCGGAACAGCCCCGTCGCGATCGTGACGCTCGATCCCGATCACCACGTCGTCTCCTGCAA
The DNA here is from genome assembly GCA_035266665.1 of Gemmatimonadales bacterium. Classification (GTDB taxonomy): domain Bacteria; phylum Gemmatimonadota; class Gemmatimonadetes; order Gemmatimonadales; family GWC2-71-9; genus DATFMZ01. Next base: position 1,245 of record DATFMZ010000158.1, read on the forward strand.
CCCCGCCTTCGAGCTGCTGTACGGTTACGTCGAGCGCGAGCTCATCGGCCGGAACCTGGACGAGCTCATCACCACGCCCGAATCGCATTCGGAGGCGGTGCAGTACACCAAGCAGGCGGGCGGCGGGACGGTCCACGGCGTTGGCCGGCGGCGCCGCAAGGACGGCACGATGGTGGACGTCGAGGTGCTCGCCGTCCCGGTGGTCGTGAACGGCGAGCGGGTCGGGATGATGGGACTCTACCACGACATCACCGAGCTGCTCGAGACGCGGCGCGCGGCCGAGAGCGCCAACGCGGCCAAGAGCCAGTTCCTCGCCTCGATGAGTCACGAGCTGCGCACCCCGCTCAACGCGATCCTGGGCTACAGCGAGATGCTGCAGGAAGACGCCGCGGACGCCGGGCAGGACGACTTCGTCCCCGACTTGCAGAAGATCCATTCGGCCGGCCGCCATCTCCTCACCCTGATCAACGACGTGCTCGACCTCTCGAAGATCGAGGCGGGAAAGATGGAGCTCGCCCCGGAGACGTTCGAGATCGCGCCGCTCGTCGAGGCGGTCGCGACCACCGTCGAGCCGCTGATCCAGAAGAATGGGAACCGGCTCGTGGTGGAGGTGGAAACCGGGATCGGTGCCATGCACGCCGACAGCACGCGGGTGCGGCAGATCCTGCTCAATCTGCTCTCGAATGCGAGCAAGTTTACGGAACACGGAGTCATCACGCTCTCCGTGGAGCGCGGCAGGAGCGGCAGAGTGGCAGAGGGGCAGGGTGGCAGGGGAGACGACGTCGTGATGTTTGCGGTGCGGGATACGGGGATCGGGATGACGCCGGCGCAACTGGGCAAGCTCTTCCAGGCGTTCTCGCAGGCGGAAGCGACCACGGCCGCGAAGTACGGCGGCACCGGATTGGGTCTCGCCATCAGCAAGAAGTTCGCGCAGATGATGGGTGGGGACATCGACGTGACGAGTGAGGCGGGGAAGGGGACGACGTTTACCGTGAGACTACCTGCCACGTCTGCCACTCCTGCCACTCCTGCCACTCTGCCGGGTGGCGGGGAGGCAGAGGGGGAGGGTGGCAGGGTGGCAGGGGATGGGGGTCCCACCGTCCTCGTCATCGACGACGATCCCGCCGCGCGTACGCTGATGCAGAAGATGCTCGGCAAGGCCGGGTTTCGGGTGGTGCAGGCGGCGGATGGCGAGTCCGGCATCGCGCTGGCGCGGCGCGAGGCGCCCGCCGCGATCACGCTCGACGTCTTGATGCCGGGCATGGACGGGTGGGCGGTGCTCGGCAAACTCAAGGACGATCCCGCGCTCGCCGACATCCCCGTCGTGATGGTGACGATTCTCGATGAGCGTCGGCTGGGGTTCGCCCTGGGCGCCACCGAGTATCTCACCAAGCCGGTGAAGCGCGAGGAACTGCTGGAAGCGCTCGAGCGCGCGCGTGACCCCTCCGCCCTGGTGGCCGAGGTCAAGGCGTTGATCGAGACGCGCGACGGGGAGAGCGCATGACCACCACCCACGATCCGTCCGCGAGCGACGAGCCCCTCCGGCGTCAGGCCGCGCTCCTGCGCCTGAGCACCGCGATCGCGGAGGCGGAAACCGAAGCGGCCATTTGCCACGCGGTGGCGCGCGGGCTGCACGATGCCGCGCTCGGATACGACTTCGTGGCAGTGCTCCTCGTGGACGACGAAACGGGTGACCGCGTCCTGGTGGCGAACCGTGGCTGGCGCGAAGCCCCCGAGGGGCTGCGCGTGAAGCCGGGTCAGGGACTCTCCGAGCGGCCGCTCCTCGACGGACGGCTCCACTACACGCCGCAGGTCACGAAGGACACCCGGTATCTCCCCACCCGCAATGAGGGATCCGAAGTCGACGTCCCCATCCGCGTGAACGAGGAGTTGGTGGGCGTCCTCGTGGTGGAGAGCAACCGGCCCAACGCCTTCCAGCCCGACGACTTCGACATTCTCCGCGCCGCCGCCAACCAGGCGGGGATCGCGGTGGGCCGCGCGCGCCTCCTGGCCTCCGAGCGCCAGCGCGCCGACGAGCAGGAGGCGCTCCGCGCCACGATGGCCGACCTCGCCGCCCAGCTCGACCTCTCGGATCTGCTGCAGGCCGTGCTCGAGCGCGCGGTCCAGCTGCTGCACGTGAGTCACGGCGAGCTCGCGATCTACGACGCGCAGCGGAAGGAGCTGGAGGTCGCGGCGAGCTACAACGTCGGCAAGCAGGACACGACCGGCACGCGCATGGCGCTCGGCGAGGGCGCGATGGGCCACGTGGCGCTCACCCGCGAGCCGCTGATCATTCCGTCGTACAAGGAATGGATGGGCCGCTCCGAGCAGTATGCCCAGGTCGAGTTTCACGGCGTGATGGTGGCGCCGCTCCTGATGGCGGGCGAGCTGGTGGGCGCGATCGCCGTGATGGACAAGGACCCGAATCGCCAGTTCAAGGAACACGACCTCCGGCTCGTCGAGCTCTTCGCGCCGCAGGCCGGCATCGCCATCGCGAACGCGCGCATCTTCCAGCGCGAGCGACGCCGCGCCGAGGAGCAGCAGGCGCTCCTCGACACCATGAAAGATCTGGCGGGCGAGCTCGAGCTCTCCAAGGTGCTGCAACGCGTGCTCGAGCGTGCGGTGACGCTGCTCGACGTGACCGGCGGCGAGCTCGCCACCTACGACGAACGGCGCGGCGATCTCCAGATCGTGGCGAGCCACAACATGGGCACCAATGCCGTCGGGAGCCGCATGGCGCTCGGCGAAGGCGCCATGGGCCAGGTGGCCGAGACGCACGAGTCGCTGATCATCCCGCACTATCAGGAATGGGCGAGCCGGTCCGAGCAGTACACGCAGAGCACCGTGCAGTCGGTGATGGCGGCGCCGCTCATGATCGGCCAGCGGCTCGTGGGCGTGATCGCGTCCGTGCACTCCGATCCCGGGCGCGCGTTCGGCGAAGACGATCTCCGGCTCCTCGAGCTGTTCGCGCCCGAGGCCGCGATCGCGATCGAGAACGCGCGCCTGTTCACCGAGTCGCGCCAGCAGCGGCAGTACTTCCAGGAGCTGGTCTTCAACAGCCCCGTCGCGATCGTGACGCTCGATACCGATCACAACGTGGTCTCGTGCAACCCCGCCTTCGAGCGGCTGTACGGCTACACCGAATCGGACGTGATCGGCCACAACCTCGATGACCTCATCACCGACGAAGCGACCCGCTCGGAGGCGGTGGCCTACACCGAGCAGGCGCTCGAGCAGCACTCCGTCCAGGTGATCGGCCGCCGCCGCCGCAAGGACGGCACCATGGTGGACGTCGAGGTGCTCGGCGTTCCGGTGGTGGTGGACGGCAAGCGGGTGGGGCTCATGGCGCTCTACCACGACATCACCGATCTCCTCGCCGCGCGGAAGGCCGCCGAAGCGGCGAACAGCGCCAAGAGCCAGTTCCTGGCCTCGATGAGCCATGAGCTCCGCACGCCGCTCAACGCGATCCTGGGCTACAGCGAGATGCTCCAGGAAGACGCGAGCGCCGGCGGACAGGACGACTTCATCCCCGACCTCGAGAAGATCCACTCGGCCGGCGCGCATCTCCTGACGCTCATCAACGACGTGCTCGATCTCTCGAAGATCGAGGCCGGCAAGATGGAGCTGAATCCGGAGCACTTCGAGATCGGCCCGCTCCTGGACGGCGTCGTGACCACGGTCGAGCCGCTCATCGCGAAGAAACAGAACCGGCTGGTGCTCGATGCCGACCCGTCGCTCGGCGCCATGGAAGCGGACATGACGCGCGTGCGGCAGATCCTGCTCAATTTGCTCTCGAATGCGAGCAAGTTTACGGAGCGGGGGGTGATCACGCTGTCGGTTGCGCGCGGCAGGAGCAGGGAGCAAGGAGCAGGGAGCAAGGAGCAAGGGGCTTCCGGGGAGCGGGGAGCGGGGAGCGGTGCCGACGAGGTCGTGACGTTCGCCGTGCGGGATACGGGTATCGGGATGACGCCCGAGCAGCTCGCCAAGCTCTTCCAGGCGTTCCAGCAGGCGGAGGCCTCCACCGCCGCCAAGTACGGCGGCACCGGCTTGGGCCTCGCCATCAGCCGCAAGTTCGCCCAGATGATGGGCGGCGACATCGACGTGGAGAGCGAGGCGGGGAAGGGGACGGTGTTCACGGTGAGATTACCTGCCACTTCTGCCACACTACCGGGGGGAGAGGGGCAGAGTGGCACGGTGGCAGAGGGGCAGGGTGGCACCGTGGCAGGGGATGGGGCGGCCACCGTCCTCGTCATCGACGACGATCCCGGGGCCCGCGCGCTGATGCGGCGGATGCTCGAGCGGGAGCACTATCGGGTGCTGCTCGCCGAGGACGGGGCGTCGGGGCTCGCGCTCGCGCGGGAACGCCGGCCGGACGCGATCGCGCTCGACGTCGTGATGCCGGGCATGGATGGCTGGGCGGTGCTCGCCGCGCTCAAGGACGATCCCGCGCTCGCCGAGATCCCGGTGGTCATGACGACGATGCTCGACGACGAGCACCTGGGGCTCGCGCTCGGCGCCTCCGAGTATCTGACCAAGCCCATCGACCGGAAGCGGCTCAGCGCCGTGCTCGAGCGCTACGTCCGACAGGCCGAGCACGGGGTGCTGATCGTCGAGGACGATGCCGCGACCCGCGACATGCTCGCGCGCGCGGTGAAGACGGCGGGGTTCGCGGTGCGCGAGGCCGAGAACGGGCGCGCGGGCCTCGACCGCGTGGCCGAGGCGGCGCCGTCGTTCATCCTGCTCGATCTCCTGATGCCCGAGATGGACGGGTTCGCCTTCCTGGAGGAGCTGCGCGCGCGGGACGCTTGGCGTGACATCCCCGTCGTGGTGATCACCGCCAAGGAGCTCACGACCGAGGACCATCGTCGGCTGAACGGCGGCGTCTCGCGGGTCGTCCAGAAGGGCACGTCGAACGGGGACGACTTCCTCGCGGAAGTTCGCAGTCTGGTGGCAGGACGGCGATGAGCGGACCCGAGACGCCGCGCCGCGAGACGGGCGCCGCCTCGATGCGCTCGGCCCTCCTCGGGCTCAGCACGCGCATCGCCGAGGCGCAGGACGAAGACGGCATCTGCGCGGACGTCGTGGAAGGTCTCCATCAGGACGTCTTCGGCTTCGAGGGCGTGGGGCTCTTCCTCACCGGCACCACCGTCTTCGCGCCCGCGCTCCGCGCCTCGGCGGGTGCCTTCGGCGCGCTCGGCGAGGGCGTGGCCGAGCTGCGGGTGCCGCTCCGCATCGATCAGAGCCCGATCGGCGAGATCGTCGTCCAGCGCTCGCGGGCCGGTGCCTTCGAGAAGGGCGACATGGAGATCGTCGCCGCGGCCGCCAACCAGGCGAGCATGGCCATCGGCCGTGCCCGCCTGATCGCCGCCGAGCGGAACCGGCTCACCGAGCAGCGCGCCCTCCTCGATACGCTCGCCGATCTCTCCGGCGAGCTGGAGCTGGAGCGGCTCCTCCAATCCGTGTTGCAGCGCGCGATCCAGCTCCTGAACGTCACCGGCGGCGAGCTGGCCATCTTCGAGGAGCAGACCGAGGAGCTCGTGATCGCCGCGAGCTATCAGATGGAGGTGAACGCCGTCGGCACGCGCATGCGCCTGGGCGAGGGCGCCATGGGCCACGTCGGCCAGACGCACGAACCGCTCATCATCCCGCGCTATCAGGACTGGGCCGGACGGTCCAACAAGTACACGCAGAGCAGTGTGCAGGCGGTGATGGCGGCGCCGCTCCTCATCGGCAATCGGCTGGTGGGCGCCATCGCGAGCGTGCACGAGGATCCGCGCCGCACCTTCGGCGAGGCCGATCTCCGGCTGCTCAATCTCTTCGCCGCCCAGGCCGCGATCGCCGTCGAGAACGCGCGCCTCTTCACGGCCGAGCGCGAGCGCGCCACCGAGCAGCAGGCGCTGCTCGATACGCTCGCCGATCTCTCCGGCGAGCTCGAGGTGGACCGCCTCCTGAATGCGGTGCTCGAGCGCGCGGTGAGCCTCCTGGGCGTCACCGGCGGCGAGCTCGCGATCTTCGACGAGGCCCGGCAGGTGCTGGTCATCTCCGCGAGCTATCAGATGGAGGTGAACGCCGTCGGTGTCGAAATGGCGCTCGGCGAGGGTGCGATGGGCCAGGTCGGGCAGACGCTCGAGCCGCTCATCATTCCGCGGTACCAGGAATGGGCGCAGCGCTCCGGGAAGTACACGCAGAGCAGCGTGCAGGCGGTGATGGCGGCGCCGCTCGTGATCGGCAATCGCCTGGTGGGCGCGATCGCGAGCGTGCACGACGATCCCTCGCGCCAGTTCGGCGACGCCGATCTCCGGCGCCTCATGATGTTCGCCCCGCAGGCCGCGATCGCGATCGAGAACGCCCGCCTCTTCAGCGCCGAGCGCGGGCGCGCCGAAGAGCAGCAGGCGCTGCTCGACACCATGAAGGACCTCTCGGGCGAGCTCAAGCTCGACAAGCTGCTGCACCGCGTGCTGGAGCGCGCGGTCACGCTTCTGGGCGTCACCGGCGGCGAGCTCGCGACGTACGACGAGGGGCACGGCGACCTGTTGATCGCGGCGAGCCACAACATGGGAACCAACGCCGTCGGGACCCGCATGGCGCTGGGCGAGGGCGCGATGGGGCACGTGGCGGAGACGCACGAGACGCTGGTGATCCCGCGCTATCAGGACTGGCTCGGCCGCTCGGCCAACTACACGCAGAGCACCGTGCAGTCGGTGATCGCGGCGCCGCTCCTCATCGGCACCCGCCTCGTGGGCGTGATCGCGATCGTCCACGCCGATCCCACCCGCCAGTTCGGCGACGGCGATCTCCGCCGCCTCACGATGTTCGCGCCACAGGCCGCGATCGCGATCGAAAATGCGCGCCTCTACTCGGTGGGCCAGCGGTACTTCGAGGACCTCGTCCTCAACAATCCCGTCGCCATCGTCAATCTCGATCTCGACTACAACATCACCTCGTGCAACCCCGCCTTCGAGCGGCTCTTCGGGTACACCGAGCGGGAGGTGATCGGCCAGAACCTCGACCGGCTGGTCACCACTGAGGGGACCTTCGCCGAGGCCCGTGCCCTCACCGAGCTGTCGGCGACGGGGGCCGCACGCTCCGCGATGGGCCGCCGCCGCCGCAAGGACGGCTCGTTCGTGGACGTCGAGATCTCGTCCATTCCCGTCATGGTGGGTGACCGGCCCGTCGGCATGATGGCGCTCTATCACGACGTCTCCGAGCTGCTCGTCGCGCGGCGCGCCGCCGAAGACGCCAACGCGGCCAAGAGCCAGTTCCTGGCCGCGATGAGCCACGAGCTCCGCACGCCGTTGAACGCGATTCTCGGCTACAGCGAGCTCCTCCAGGAAGAGGCGGCCGACGCGGGGCAAGATCGGTTCGTTCCCGATCTCGAGAAGATCCAGGCCGCCGGGACGCACCTGCTGACGCTCATCAACGACGTGCTCGACCTCTCGAAGATCGAGGCCGGTAAGATGGAGCTCGCCCCGGAGACCTTCGCCATCCGGCCGCTGGTGGAGGACGTGGCAACCACGGTCCAGCCGCTCATCGCGAAGAAGCAGAACCGCCTCGCCGTCGAGATCGCGGACGACGTCGATACCATGCACGCCGACGGCACGCGGGTGCGGCAGATCCTGCTCAACCTGCTGTCCAACGCGAGCAAGTTCACGGAGCAGGGAGTGATCACGCTGGAGGTGAAGCGCGGCAGGAGCGGCAGAGTGGCAGAGGGGCAGGGTGGCAGGGGAGACGGCATCGTGACGTTTGCGGTGCGGGATACGGGGATCGGGATGACGAAGGAGCAGCTCGCGAAGCTCTTCCAGGCCTTTCAGCAGGCGGAGGCGACCACGGCCGCGAAGTACGGGGGTACGGGATTGGGGCTCGCCATCAGCAAGAAGTTCGCGCAGATGATGGGCGGCGATATCGACGTTGCGAGCACGGTGGGGAAGGGAACGACGTTTACGGTGCGCCTGCCTGCGAATCCTGCCACATCTGCCATACCTGCCACACTGCGGGGTGCGGGGGAGGCAGTGGGGCAGAGTGGCAGGGTGGCAGGGGACGGGGTCACCGCCCCATGAGCATCAAGAAGCGCACCCGTGCGGCCAAGCGGTCGGCCGCCTCGGCGCCCAAGCGCGCAGCGGCGCGCAATCACGCCTCGCACCGGCAGGCGGCGCTCCTCCGGCTCACCACGGGCATCGCCGCGTCGCACGACGAGGCGCAGGTCTATCAATCGGTGGTGGACGGCCTGCACGACGAAGCGCTCGGCTTCAACTTCCTCGGCGTCTTCCTGCTCGAGGAGGCGACCGGCGACCGCATCCTCAAGGCGAGCCGCGGGTGGAAGGACGTCCCGAAGAACTGGCGCGTCACGCGCGGCACGGGCCTGAGCCAGCGCGCCATCGACGACGGCAAGCTCCACTACACCGCCGACGTCACGCACGACGCGCAGTACCTGCCGAGCCTGAGTACCGGCTCCGAGGTGGACGTCCCACTCCAGCTCGACGAGCAGACCTTCGGCGTCCTCGTGGTCGAATCGCGCGAGCCCAACGCCTTTACCGACGAGGACTTCGAGGTGCTCCAGGCCGCCGCCGATCAGGCGAGCATCGCGATCGGCCGCGCGCGCCTCCTGGCCGCCGAGCGCCGCCGCGCCGACGAGCACAAGGCGCTCCTCGATACGATGTCTGATCTCTCGAGCGAGCTCGAGCTGTCGAAGGTGCTGCAGGCGGTGATCGCCCGCGCCGTGACGCTCCTGGGCGTCACGGGGGGTGAGGTCGCGATCTACGATCCGGAATCGCAAGCGCTCGAGGTGGTGGCGAGCGAGCGGATCGGGAAGGACTCGATCGGGACGCGCTTGAAGCTCGGCGAGGGCGCGATGGGCACGGTGGCGAAGACGCACGAGCCGCTCATCATCCCATCCTATCACGAGTGGCTCGGCCAGTCCGCCAAGTACTCCGACATCACCGTCCACTCGGTGATGGCGGCGCCGCTGTTGATCGGCCGCCGGCTGGTGGGGGCGATCGCCACCGTGCACGCGGACCCGCACCGGGTCTTCAACGAGGAAGATCTCCGGCTCCTCAATCTCTTCGCGCCCCAGGCCGCGATCGCGATCGAGAACGCCCGGCTCTATACCGCCGCCCAGTACCAGCGCCAGTACTTCGAGACGCTGGTGCACAACAACCCGGTGGCGATCGTGACGCTCGACCGCAATCACGCGATCGTCTCCTCCAACCCCGCGTTCGAGACGCTCTTCGGCTACATCCAGTCCGACGCCGTCGGCCGCCAGCTCGATGATCTCATCTCCACCGAAGACACGCACACCGAGGCGGTGCGCTACACGCAGGAGGCGCTCGACCGGCCGGTGCACGGGATCGGGCGGCGCCGCCGCTCCGACGGCACGGTCGTGGACGTCGAGATCCTGGGCGTGCCCGTGATCGTGGAAGGCGAGTGCGTGGGGCTGATGGGCCTGTATCACGACATCACCGAGCTCCTCCGCGCGCGGCGCGACGCCGAGAGCGCCAACGCCGCGAAGAGCCAGTTCCTGGCCTCGATGAGCCACGAGCTCCGCACGCCGCTCAACGCGATCATCGGCTACAGCGAGATGCTGCAGGAGGAGATGACCGACCTCGGCCAGCAACAGGCGGTCACCGATCTCGACAAGATCCGCGCGGCGGGCCGCCACCTGCTCACGCTCATCAACGACATCCTCGATCTCTCGAAGATCGAGGCCGGCAAGATGGACGTGGTGCTCGAGGAGTTCGTGATCGACGAGGTGC
>DATFMZ010000159.1:0-43891 GCA_035266665.1 Gemmatimonadales bacterium
GAAGGACGACCCGTGGGGTACCCGGACCTTCGCGCTCGAGGATCCGGACGGGTTCAAGATCTCGGTGTCGTCGGAGATGTAGGGGGGGGAAAAGAAATGGGCGCCCGGTACGGGGTCCGAGCGCCCGATCCTCAAGGCGAGGATCTTTGAGCCGTAACGACGCAGCCTCCTGGAACCACGCCGATCAACTCTTACACCCACCACCCGGTTTGCTTGGGGCTCCCCAAGGTGGTGTCGGTCGAGAAATCACGGATTACTCGGCCACCTCCTTGCGAGGGTGCGCGAGCAAGCTAGCGGAGATTCCGTGAAGGCGGCATGAGATTTTGATTAGTGCACTCTCAACGGCCCCGAATCGCCGTGCACGTCATCGAATTCCCTCCAGACGGGTAGGACCACACCATGCGCATCCGCACGCTGCTGCTCCCACTGATCGCCGCCACGACGCTCGCCTGCACCGGACCCGCCGGCAATGAAATCGAAGGGACATGGAGAGCGCCGAATCAGGTGCCCGGGGCGAGCTTCACGCTCAACCTCTCCGAGCGCGCGGGAAGCGTCTCGGGTACCGGCGCCTACAGCATCGAAGCCGGGCAGAGCGGCACGATCGTCGTGGCCGGCGGCTACACCGCCCCGAAAGCCAACCTCACGTTCAACTACAGCGATGGGCGGAGCGCCACCTATGTCGCCACGCTCGACAGCGGCCGGATGGCGGGCGTCGAGACGTTCGGCGACGGGACGACGGATAGTCTGGTCCTGAATAGGCAATAACGGGCGGGCGCAGGCGGGCGCAGGCGGGCGTGGGCGGCGCAGGTGAAGGCGATCGAGTCGTTCTCTTGCTCCCTCCCCCTCACCGCTCCATCTTCTGCCGTCATGCCCGACATCACCGGACGTCTTTCCACGGCCATCGCCGACCGCTACCGTATCGAGCGCCATCTCGGCGAGGGCGGGATGGCCACAGTCTATCTCGCCACGGATCTCAAGCACGACCGCCAGGTCGCGCTGAAGGTCTTGAGGCCCGAGCTCGCCGCGGTGATCGGCGCCGAGCGGTTCCTGGCCGAGATCAAGACGACGGCCGGCCTGCAGCACCCGCACATTCTCCCGCTCCACGATTCGGGCGAGGCCGACGGGCTCGTCTTCTACGTGATGCCCTTCGTGGAGGGCGAGAGCCTCCGCGACCGGCTGACGCACGAGCGCCAGCTCCCGGTGGAAGATGCGATCCGGATCGCCTGTGAGGTGGCCGACGCGCTCGACTACGCGCACCGGCACGGCGTGATCCACCGCGACATCAAGCCCGAGAACATCCTGCTTCACGACGGGCGCGCGCTGGTGGCCGACTTCGGCATCGCGCTCGCCGTGTCCCGGTCGGAAGGCGGATCGCGCCTCACCGAAACCGGGATGAGTCTCGGCACGCCGCATTACATGAGCCCCGAGCAGGCGATGGGCGAGCGAGAGATCACGGCGCGGACCGACATCTACGCGCTCGGCTGCGTGCTCTACGAGATGCTGACCGGCGAGCCGCCGTTCGTGGGGCCCACCGCGCAGGCCATCGTCGCGCGCGTGCTGACCGAGGAACCGCGCAGTCTCACCGTCCAGCGGCGCACGATCCCCCTGCACGTGGAGCTCGCCGTCCAGAAGGCACTCGCCAAGCTCCCGGCCGACCGCTTCCAGCGGGCGACGGAGTTCGCGCAGGCGCTGGTGGAGCCCGGGACCATGGGCGGCACCTATCGCACGTCGACGGTCCAGGGGGCGCCGGCGCTCCCGGCTGCGCCGACGCGCCGGCCGGTGCTCTGGGCGCTCGCCGCGGTTGCCGTGCTCGGCACGGCGTTCGGCATTTGGGGTTGGCTCAGGGCGCGCGCCGCCGCCGATCAGCCCGCGTCGTGGCAGTACGTCACGCTCGGCGATTCCCTGAAGCTCGTCCTGGACGGGCCAAGCCTGGCGCTTTCGCCGGACGGCAACACGCTCGTCGCCAAGGACGACCGCCAGAACGGTCTCCTGTGGCTCAAGCGCCGGGATGCGCTCGATCTGGTGCCGCTCCCCGGGACGGAACGCGCGCAGAATCCAACCTTCTCGCCGGATGGCCAATGGATCGCGTTCGTGGCCGACGGCAAGCTCGAGAAGGTGCGGACGGGCGGCGGGCCCACGATGACGCTCGCGGACACGGTCGCCGGCGGATTCGGGGGGGCCGCCTGGCTGGATGACGGCACGATCGTGTATGCCATTCCGCAGCAGAACACCCTCCGGCGCATCAGCGCGTCGGGCGGCGCGAGCACGGCGATCCTGCACGATTCCACCCTGATCGGCGGCGGCATCGGGCATCCGACAGCACTTCCGGGTGCGCGTGGGGTGCTCTTTCAGTACTGCGGTTCGGGTTGTGTGACGACGAGCATTCATGTGCTCGACCTCGAGACCGGACAACAGAAGCTGTTGCTCAACGACGTGCTCCAGGCATGGTATCTCCCGCAGGGGTACCTGCTGTACGCCCGTGTCGACGGCACGGTCCTCGCCGCGCCGTTCGACCTGAAGCGCCTCGAGATCACCGGCGAAGCATTACCCGTCTTGCAGCACGTCACCGCCTACCGGACCGGCGCGATCGTGCCCCTGGTCTGGTCGCGGTCCGGCTCCCTGGCGTACGTCGAAGCCACGGGCAACTCGGCGGACTTGACGGTCGAGCGCGTCGCGTGGGACGGCGCGGCCACACCGGTCGACACCGCGTGGCACGGCCCGTTCAATTCCCTCGATCTCTCTCCCGACGGTCGGCGCCTGGCCGTGGGCGTGGGAGCGGGGGCGAATCTGAACATCTGGATCAAGCAGCTCGATCGTGGGCCGTTCACGCGGCTCACGTTTGGGAACCGCGATCGCCGGCCCGCCTGGTCACCGGACGGGAAGGAGGTCGCCTTCGTTCGCGACAGCACCGGATCGGGCGCCCGGGGAGGGGGACTCAACGCGGCGTACGTGCGGCCCGCCGACGGGAACGGGTCCACCCGGCTTCTCGCCCGACTCCACCGGCAGGTGCAGGAAGTGGCCTGGTCGCCGGATGGGCAGTGGCTGGTGCTCCGGACCGACAACGCGACCGCGGGCGCGGGAGACCTCATGGGCGTGCACGTGCACGGCGATACGACGCCCGTCTCGCTCGTCGCCTCGCCATTCAGCGAGATCCAACCCGCCGTGTCGCCGAACGGCCGATGGCTCGCGTACACCTCAGACGAGTCGGGAACCAACGAGGTGTATGTTCGGCCGTTCCCCAATACCGACGACGGGCGCTGGCAGGTATCCATCGGCGGCGGGCAAGCACCGGCGTGGTCGCGCGCCGGAACCACGTTGTTCTACGTGGCGCCCGACGGGCATCTCATGGCCGCCGCGGTCCATACCACACCGCCCTTCAGCGTCGAGAGTCGCACGCCGCTGTTCGACGCCAGTGGGTACAGTTTGAGCGGCTTTCATCAGGACTACGTGGTCCTGCCCGGCGGACGCTCGTTTCTCTTCCTCCACTCGCAGGCGACCGCCGGTGAGGAGCAGCCGCGCCTGGTATGGGTGGACCACTGGTTCTCGGATCTCGCCGCCAAACTCGAGCAGTGACGCCGCCCCGCCTCTAGCGCGAACTTTCGAACGCAGCCATTGGGGGGCGCGGCCGCCGGGTCCCGCCGTGTTCCCTTGCCTCCATTTCATTTGATCTCCAACTTCCCCCATGCAAGACTCCACCGCGCGGCTCACCGCCGCGCTCAGTGAGCGGTACCGCATCGAGCGCGAGCTCGGCGGTGGAGGCATGTCGCGCGTCTTCCTCGCGGAAGAGCTCGCACTCGGCCGGACGGTGGTCATCAAGACGCTCCGGCCGGAGCTGTTCGAGGGTCTGAGCGTCGAGCGGTTCGCGCGTGAGGTGCGCGTGGCAGCCCGACTCCAGCAGGCCAACATCGTTCCCGTTTTCGCGGCGGGTGACGTCGACGGAATCCCCTACTACACGATGCCCTACGTCCGGGGCGAATCGCTCCGGGCGCGCCTCGCCACCGGCGAGCGCATCCCCCTCCACGAAGCGCTGAGCATCTTGCGCGACGTGGCGCGCGCCCTGGCCGCGGCGCACGCCGAGGGGATCGTGCATCGCGACATCAAGCCGGAGAACATCCTGCTCTCCGGCGGCACTGCCGTCGTCACCGACTTCGGGATCGCGCGCGCCATCTCGGCCTCCCGCACGGAGGCGGGCGTGGCGGCCCCGCAGCTCACCCAGACGGGCCTCTCCATCGGCACGCCGGCCTACATGGCCCCCGAACAGGCGGCGGCGGACCCGCACATCGACCAGCGCGCCGACCTGTACGCCTGGGGCATCGTCGCCTGGGAGCTGCTCGCCGGCCGGCATCCGTTCGCCGACGCTACCACGCCGCAGGCGCTCCTCGCGGCACACCTAGCCGACGAGCCACTCGACGTGGCCACCATGCGGCCGGACGTGCCGCCCGCGCTCAACGCGTTGATCCGCGCCGCGCTCCAGAAGGACCCCACGCAACGGCCTGCCTCCGCCAACGCCGTGCTCGCCGCGCTCGACGGCGTCACCACGCCGGGCGCGACGATCGGCACGGCGACCGCTCGCCGCCGTCCGCGGTGGATCCTGGGCGCTGTGGCACTCGTCATCGTGCTGGTCATCACGGGCGTCATTCTCTTCGCGCGTCATCCCGCCGTCGGGCCGAGTGTCATTCGTTCGCTCGCGGTGCTGCCGCTCGACAACTACTCGGGTGACTCGTCGCAGAACTACTTCGCCGAGGGGATGACCGACGAGATCACGACCGAGCTCGGGGGCATCCGCCAGCTCCATGTGACCTCCCGCGGCTCGGCGATGCAGTTCGGGGGGAAAGATCGTCCCGCAGCGGCCGCGATCGCGAAGGCGCTCGGCGTGGATGCGTTGGTGGAGGGCTCGGTGATGCGCTCGGGCGACAACGTGCGGATCAATATCGAGCTGGTCGATGCCCCGACCGGCAGGCAGCTCTGGGCAGAGTCGTTCGAGCGGCGCTCGCGCGACGTGCTCGCCTTGCAGGCGGATCTCGCGCAGGCGATCGCGCGGGAGATCAGCGTGCAGCTCAGTCCGAGCGAACGGTCACGCCTGGCCGCCGCGCCGACGATCGATCCCGCCGCCCACGACGCCTATCTCAAGGGACGCTACTTCTTCAATCGCCCGACCGACGAGAATCTGAAGAAGGCGATCGCGCAGTTCGATGAAGCCGTTCGGCTGAGTCCGAACTTCGCGCCCGCCTACTCGGGCCTCTCGGATGCCTATCTGTGGGCGGGATACAACGAGGGCTTCATCACCGCGAGCGCCGCGCGCCCCAAGGCGCTCGAGGCGGCGGAGCGCGCCGTCCAGCTCGACTCGAATTCGGCCGAGGCGCACACCTCGCTCGCCGTGTACAAGCTGTTCTACGAGCACGATTGGGCCGGGAGCGAGCGCGAGTTCAAACGGGCGATCGCCCTGAACCCCAATTACGCGTTCGCGCCCGACCAGTACAGCCTGCTCCTGGCGTTCACCGGGCGATTCGACGAGGCCAACGCCCAGGCGCAGCGGGCGATCGCACTCGACCCGCTCTCCCCGCAGGTGCTGATCGACGCCACCATGGCCCCGCAATTCACCGGGGACTCGGCGAGGACGCTGGACCTGGCGCATCGCGCGGCGCAACTCGATCCCTCGTTCTTCTTCCCCGTGATGTCGGAGGGGTGGCTCCAGCTCGAGCTCGGCAACTATCGCGCGGCCATCCCGTTCCTTGCGCGCGCGGCGAAGATGGACGCGCCACCGTTCGTGACCGCGTACCTCGCGTTCGCACACGGCGCGGCGGGCGATCGCACGGCGGCGATGGCCGATCTCGACGCGTTGCGGACGATGGCGGGAGGCTCACCGGTCCTGCCCTTCAACCTCGCACTGGTCTATCTCGGACTCGGTGACAAGGCGAAGGCGATCACCTACCTCGAACAGGCCCGCGCGGCGGATTCCCAGATGCTCGGCTGGCTCGGACAGGATCACATCTTCGACTCGCTGCGCAAGGAGCCCCGCTTCATCGCCCTGCTCGAGGAGCTCAAGTTCATCTCCTGAGCGACGGCGCCATTCTAAAGCTTGCTCCCCGTCCCGGTCTCCCCCATCTTCTCCTTCCACTCCTCACTCCAAAAAATCGCCGCTCCGACGCCCCGCACGGCGGGATCGGCGAGCAATGCGTGACACGCCGCCTGCGTGGCAAGGACGGTCCCAATGGCATTCTTCAGTGGCAAGGTCCTCAATGAAGACGGCAGCGTCTGCTGTGACGCGGCGCGGGTGTCGCTGGAGGTCACGGAGCGGGATGGAGCGACCGAGTGGTACGGCACCATCTCGGCGCCGAACGGCATCGCCATGGTGGCCGGCCAGAAGTACCGGCTGGTGCTCTCGGATGGCCGCTCCGGCCAGTGTGTGGCGCGGCGCAACACGACCGCCACACCGGAGCAGCGCGCGATTTCCTTCCGTGGGCTGGGGCCGCTCGCGTAGGCCCAGGCGACGCCAGCGCACGCAGCGCTCCCGCGTCGCCAATCCTGGTTGACACCACGCTCAGACCCGCCATGACTTCCGACGCCGATCTCGTCGACCGCCTCGTCGCCCTGCCCACCGCCGAACCGATCCCGCGCGAGGAATGGGAGTGGCTCGCGGCGCATGGGGAGCTCGTCTCGCACGAGGCGGGCTGGATCCTCGGACCCAAGGGGGAGCGCATCGAGCACCTCTGGATCGTCCTCTCCGGCCACGTCGCCGTCTCGGTGGATCGCGGAGCCGGGCTGCGGCGGGTCACGGAGTGGCGAACGGGAGAGGTCACGGGCAGACTGCCCTACTCCCGGATGGGCGTGTCGCCGGGCAACAACCGCCTCGAGGCACCGTCCGAGCTTCTTGCGATCGATGAGCGAGAGTTCGGTGAGATGACCAAGCAGTGCCCGAAGTTCACCGCGTACTGCGTGCACCTGATGCTGGATCGCGCGCGCAGCTTCAGCGCCAGCGAGTTGCAAGACGAGAAGATGGTGTCACTCGGTAAGCTGGCGGCGGGTCTGGCGCATGAGATCAACAACCCGGCCTCCGCCACGGTACGTGCCGCCAAGCAGCTCTTCGCGAATCTTGGCGAGGTGGAGAGCGCGGCGCGGGCGCTCGGCGCCGCGGGTGCGACAGGCGAGATGATGGACGCCGTCGAGCGGGTCCGCGTGGTCTGTCTGGCCGCGCACGGCGGCACGGTGCTGTCCCCCCTGCAGCAGGCGGATCGCGAGGACAAGATCGCCACGTGGCTCGCGCGGCATCGCGTCGACGCCGCACTCACCGGTCCGCTGGCCGATACCGCCGCGACGGTCGAGCTCCTCGACGGGCTGGCGGAGACCGTCTCCGATGACGCGCTCGAGGCGGCCGTGCGCTGGATCGCCGCGGGATGCGCCACCCACGCGCTGGCGATGGAGATCGAGAACGCCGCCACTCGCATCGCCGACCTCGTGGCGGCCGTCAAGCGATTCACGTACATGGACAACATGGCGGGACCGGAACCGATGGACCTCGAGCCCGGCCTCCGTGATACGATCCGCGTCATGGCGTCGAAGGCGCGGTCGAAGGGCGTCGCCGTGACACTCGACGTCGCACCAAACCTTCCTCCGGTACGCGTCACGGGCGGCGAGCTGAACCAGGTATGGATGAATCTGCTCGACAACGCCCTCGACGCCGCCCCGAAGGGCGGTTCCGTGACGGTGAACGTTCGCAGGAATCTCGATCGCCTCGCGGTGCGCATCACCGACGATGGACCGGGTATTCCCGCGGATGTCATGGCCCGGATCTTCGATCCGTTCTTCACCACGAAGCCGCCCGGTGAGGGCACCGGCCTCGGGCTCGAAATCACCCGCCGTCTCATACGCCGGTACCGTGGCGAGGTCACGGTGGAGTCTCGTCCGGGACGGACCACGTTCTGTGTGCAGCTGCCGGTGGCAGGGCCGGTGACCGACCACGCGCCGACCCGCTGACCCCGCGACACGAGAATTCATGCGTAAGCCGATCATCCTGGTCCTCGACGACGATGCCAACGTGCTCCGCGCCATCGAGCGCGATCTCCGCAGCGAGTACGGCGCCGACTATCGGGTCGTGCGGGCCGATTCCGGGCCGGGCGCCCTCGAGCTGCTCGGCGCGCTCCAGCAGCGCGGTGAGGTCCCGGCGCTCTTCCTAGTGGACCAGCGGATGCCCGGGATGACCGGCGTCGAGTTCCTCGAGCACGCAATCGCACGCTATCCCGATGCCCGCCGCGTGCTGCTCACGGCGTACGCGGATACCGAAGCGGCGATCGCGGCCATCAACCAGGTGCAGATCGACCACTATCTCCTCAAGCCGTGGGACCCGCCGGAGGAGAAGCTCTACCCCGTCCTCTCCGACCTGCTCGCCGACTGGACGGCGGTGCACGAGGCACCGTTCGAGGGGATCCGGGTGATCGGTCACCAGTGGTCCCCGGCATCGCATCGGATCAAGGACTTTCTCGCTCGGAACCACGTGCCGTACGCGTGGATGGACGTGACCACCGACCCCGAGGCGGAGGCCTTGTTGGCCTCGGCCGGGACGCCGGCGCCGGCCCTTCCGGTCCTCTTCTTCAGCGATGGGACGCATCTCGCCGACCCGTCGAATCGCGAGATCGCGGACCGGATCGGGATCAAGACGATCGCCGAACAGCCACTGTACGATCTGCTCATCGTCGGCGCGGGGCCCGCCGGACTCGCCGCCGCGGTCTACGGCGCGTCCGAAGGGCTGCGCACGCTGGTGGTCGAGGTAGAGGCGCCAGGCGGACAGGCGGGCATGAGCTCGCGCATCGAGAACTATCTCGGCTTTCCCGGAGGCGTCTCGGGCGGGGAGCTGGCGCGACGGGCCGTCACGCAGGTGCGCCGGTTCGGCGTCGAGATTCTCACCACCCGGCGCGCGGTCGGTCTGAATACCGAGGGACCGACACGCGTCATCACCCTCGAGGACGGCACGACGCTGAATGCCCGCGCCGTCTTGATCGCGACCGGGGTGTCGTACCGTCAACTGGGCGCTCAGGGGTGTCCCGCGCTCACCGGGGCCGGGATCTACTATGGGGCGGCACTCAGCGAAGGCGAGTCCGTCCGTGACCAATCCATCTATATCGTCGGTGGCGCCAATTCCGCGGGCCAGGCAGCGGTCTATTTCTCGGGACACGCGGCGTCCGTGACCATGCTGGTCCGTGGCTCGTCGCTCGCGTCCAGCATGTCCCAGTATCTCATCGAACAGATCGCCGCGACCGAGAACATCCACGTCCGGACGGGGTGCCAGGTGGTGGAGGCCGCGGGGACGGATCGGCTCGAGCGGCTGGTCCTCCAGCACGCCGATGGGACGCAGGAGACCGTCGATGCCCAGGCGCTCTTCATCTTCATCGGTGCCGTCCCGCGGACCGAGTGGCTCGGCGACGACATCGCGCGAGACGAGCACGGGTTCATCCTCTCGGGGCTCGATGCGATCGCATCGGCGCCCGCCCAACCCGACGCGGCACCCGCGCGCCGGCAATCGGGAACGCACCGCGTGTCGTCGGGCCGAGAGTCGCGCGCGCTCCGCATTCCCGGTATGCTGGAAACGAGCGTCCCCGGCGTATTCGTGGCGGGCGACGTTCGCGCCGGCTCCGTCAAGCGGGTCGCCTCGGCGGTCGGCGAGGGTTCGATGGCGGTGATGTACGTCCACAAGTATCTGCAACAGACCTGACGCAGACGGTACACGGATGCGATGACCATTCCCGAACGGCTTCGTGCGGCACTCGCCGACCGCTATCGCCTCGAGCGGGAGCTCGGCCAGGGCGGGATGGCGACCGTGTATCTCGCCGCCGATCTCAAGCACGATCGCAACGTCGCGCTGAAGGTCCTGCGGCCCGAGCTCGCCGCCGTCCTCGGCGCCGAGCGCTTCGTGCAGGAGATCAAGACCACCGCCGCGCTGCAGCACCCCAACATCCTGCCGCTGTTCGACTCCGGCGAAGCCGACGGCTTCCTCTACTACGTCATGCCCCACGTGCAGGGCGAGACGCTCCGTGACAAGCTCGATCGCGAGACCCAGCTCGGCGTGGATGAGGCGGTGCGCATCACCGTCGAGGCCGCGGATGCCCTGCAGTACGCCCACGAGCAGGGCATCGTGCACCGCGACATCAAGCCGGAGAACATCCTGCTCCACGGGGGCCGGCCGATGGTCGCGGATTTCGGGATCGCGCTCGCCCTGAGCGCAGCGGCCGGCGGCCGGATGACCGAGACCGGATTGAGTCTGGGCACTCCGCATTACATGTCACCCGAACAGGCGACGGCGGAGAAGAACATCACTAACCGCTCGGACATCTACTCGCTGGGCTGCGTGCTCTACGAGATGCTGACCGGTGACCCGCCGCACACGGCCTCCTCGGTACAGGCGATCATCCTCAAGATCGTGACCGACCGGGCGCGGCCGGTGACCGACCTTCGCAAATCGGTTCCGCGCAACGTCGCGGACGCGGTGGCCAAGGCGATCGAGAAGCTCCCGGCGGATCGCTTCGAGACGGCGAAAGACTTCGCGGCGGCACTCACCAATCCGGCCTTCATGACGCGCGGCCCGCACGCCGCGGCGTCTGCCGCTCCCGGCGCGCGCCTGCGTTCACGCGCCGTGGTCTTCGGTCTGGCCGCCGCCTGCGTCGCGCTCGCCGCCGTCGCCGCCTGGGGCTGGCTCCGCCCGAGCCCCAGCCCGCCCACGACACGCGAGTGGATCGGCTTGAGTCTGGTGCGTCCCGAGGGAAGGCTGTACGAGGGGTGGTCGGCGAACTTGGCGATCGCGAACGACGGATCCGCTATCGCCTTCGTCGATTCGATTCGCGGCCGCAATGCACACCAGCTGTTCCTCAAGGAATGGGACAGCGACACCGCCATCCCGATTCCGGGCACGATTGGAGGAGCGAACCCGTTCTTCTCGCCCGACGGCCGGTGGATCGGGTTTGCGACGGCCCAGGGGCTCTTCCGGATCCCGCGGAGCGGCGGTGCGCCGGTACACCTCTCCGACTCCACCGCATCCATGGACGAGGCGGTGTTGGCCAGCGGTGTGTGGCTCGAGGACGGCACGATCGTCTTTCCGGGCAAGGACAATCTCCACCTCTTCCAGATCGACGCCGACGGAGGCCACCAGCGGGTGGTGCTCCCCGCGCGTACGCTTCGCCAGGGCCTGGTACGGCTCGAGGCGCTGCCGGGAACGCATGGCGTGCTCGTCACCGCATGCGGCGCCCAGCCGTGCTCCCCCGGGAGCGTATGGCTGCTGGACCTTCAGCGCGACACGCTGGTGCACCTCCTGGATGGCGTGTCATCCGGGTGGTACCTCCCGACCGGCAACATCCTCTACGGGCGCCCCGACGGTACGCTCTTCGCCCAGCGATTCGATCTCGACCGCGGGCGGCTCACCGGCACCGCCATCCCGGTCATGCACGGACTGGCCACGACGAGCGGTTTGCCGGAGATCGTCGTCTCACCCGCAGGCACGATCCTCTACGGGTTACGGCGCGACGCCGCCGCGACGGGCGCCGAGTCGCGTCTCGTGTGGGTGGATCGCCATGGGACGCCGACCGTGCTGGACTCCACGCTCTCGCTGCCCGGTGAATATCAGGCGCAATTCGGCGTGAGCCTCTCTCCCGACGGAAGCCGGTTGGCGTTCGTGCAGAACACGACGGACGGACCGCAGATCTTCGTCAGGCAGATGCCCGACGGTCCGAGCACGCGCCTTTCGTCCGGGGGCGCCAGCGGGCGACCGGAGTGGAGCCCGAACGGCCGCGACCTGCTCTACATCATGCAACCTCCCGGGGCGCCAAGTATGGCGGTGCGACAGCCGGCCGACGGTGTGGGTGGGGCAACGGTTGTCGCGAGGGACCGCCGCGGGGTGAAAGAAATCCTCCTCTCTCCCGATGGCCAGTCACTGCTCTACCGGACCGAGTCCAACGCGCCCGGGGGCGGAGATCTACTGGCCCGGCGTCTGAGCGGCGACACGGCGACGGTCTCGCTGCTCGCGACGCCCGCATTCGAGGGCGAGGCCGCCATATCGCCCGATGGACGGTGGCTCGCGTACGTCTCCTCGCAGGGGGGCCCGCCCGAGGTCTACGTGCGTCCGTGGCCGCACGTGATGGACGGGCGGTGGCAGGTCTCGCGCGGCGGTGGCGCCGAGCCCGTCTGGAATCCGAACGGCGGAGAGCTGTACTACATCCGGGGCGATCGGGAGCTCATGGCGGTGCGGGTGGACGCTTCGCCGACGTTCCACTCGGGCGAGCCGCAGCCCCTCTTCTCCACGGAACCCTACATCGGCGGGAACGGACACGCGGGATACCTCGTCTCGCGCGACGGGCGGTTCCTCTTCGGACAGCAACTCAGCTCGGGGAGTGGCCCGAGCAGGCTCATCTTGGTTCGCCACTGGTTCACCGAGCTCCGGCCGTTGCTGCAGGCCAAACCATGATCGAAGGAGACACCGTGATGGCTGCATCGCGCGCCCGCTCCGTCCGCCGCACGGCCGCCGCGCCTGCGGCGTTTCTCGTCCTCGCGGGCGCGCTCGTCCTGGCGCCCGCGCCCGCCCAGGCACAGCGCCCCACGCTCACCAAGAACGTCCTCCAGTACGTGGCGGTGGACACCGATGTGGTGGCCCTGACGCACGTGCGGGTGATCGACGGGACCGGAGCGCCCGCGCGCGACGATCAGACGCTCATCATCCGCAACGGCAACATCGCCGCACTCGGGCCCGCGTCGTCCGTGCAGGTGCCGGCCAGTGCCCAAGTCGTGGACCTCACGGGCGAGTCGGTGATTCCGGGACTCGTGATGATGCACGAGCATCTCTTCTATCCGACGGGCCCCGGCGTCTACGGCAACGAGACGCAGAGCTTCCCGCGGCTCTACCTGGCGGGCGGTGTCACGACGATGCGCACCACGGGGAACGTGAATGGCTATGGAGAGCTCGCCGCCGCGCAAATGATCAAGGACGGCAAGCAGCCGGGGCCGTGGATCGACGCCACGGGACCGTACCTCCAGGGCGCGGGGAATCCCTTCGAGCAGATGTACACGCTCAAGGATGCCGCCGACGCGAAGCGCATGGTGGACTTCTGGGCCGACGCGGGCGCCACGTCGTTCAAGGCGTACATGATGATCACACGGGCCGAGCTCGGCGCGGCGGTGAAGGAAGTCCATGCGCGCGGTATGAAGATCACCGGGCACCTCTGCTCGGTGACCTATCGCGAGGCCGCGGATCTCGGAATCGACGACCTCGAGCACGGCTTCTTCGTCAGCACGGACTTCGTCAAGGACAAACAACCCGACGTCTGTCCCGGACAGCGCGAGGGCATGGAGGCGCTGAACCAGGTGGATCCCGATGGCCCGCGGTTCGGCGCGCTGGTGGACACGTTGATCGCGCATCACGTGGCGGTGACGTCCACGCTCACCGTCTTCGAGACGTTCACGCCGGGCCGCCCCCGGCCGCCGGGCCTCGACGTGCTGGACCCCATCCTCCAGCAGCAGTTCGAGACGACGTACGCGCGCGTGCAGCAGATGGACAGCTCGGTGTACAAGACGCTGTTCAAGAAGGACATGGCGATGGAGCTGCGCTTCGCCAAGGCGGGCGGACTACTCCTGGCGGGCACCGATCCCAC
The DNA here is from genome assembly GCA_035266665.1 of Gemmatimonadales bacterium. GTDB lineage: Bacteria > Gemmatimonadota > Gemmatimonadetes > Gemmatimonadales > GWC2-71-9 > DATFMZ01. Next base: position 13,626 of record DATFMZ010000159.1, read on the forward strand.
GGGCTACGGCGGCGTCATCCCCGGCTACTCCGACCAGCGGCAGGTAGAGCTGTTGGTGGAGGCCGGGTTCACGCCGCTCGAAGCCATCAAAATCTGCACCTTGAACGGCGCCACGTATCTGGGCAAAGCCGACCGCATCGGCTCGCTCGCGGTCGGGAAGCAGGCGGATCTCGTGATCATCAAGGGCAATCCCGCCTCGAACGTCTCGGACATCGCGAACGTGCAGATGGTGTTTCGCCAGGGCGTGGGCTACGACCCGCAGAAGCTCATCGCGAGCGTGAAGGGAAAGGTCGGGCTGTTCTGAGATGCGTGCGGTGCTCGAACGGCTCCAACGCGCCCTCGCCGACCGCTATCACCTCGAGCGGGAGCTCGGCTCCGGCGGCATGGCCACCGTCTATCTCGCCGAGGATCTGAAGCATCATCGGCGGGTGGCCATCAAGGTCCTCCGTCCGGAGATCGGCGCCGCACTCGGTGCCGAACGGTTCCTCCGCGAGATCGAGACCACGGCGAACCTGCGGCATCCGCACATCCTGCCGCTGTACGACAGTGGGCGGGCGGAGACGGGCGGAGGCGGGCGTGGGCGGGCGGAGTTTCTCTACTACGTCATGCCCTACGTCGAGGGCGAGTCGTTACGCGATCGGTTGAACCGCGAGAAGCAGCTGCCGCTCGACGACGCGTTGCGCATCGCCCGCGAGGTGGCCGACGCGCTCTCCTACGCGCACAGCCGCGGCGTGATCCATCGCGACATCAAACCGGAGAACATCCTCTTGGAGAGCGGCCACGCGGTGGTCGCCGACTTCGGCATCGCGCGCGCGGTCGATGCGGCGGGCGGGGAGCGCCTGACCGAGACGGGGCTCTCGATCGGTACCCCGACGTACATGAGCCCCGAGCAGGCGGCGGGAGACCGGGACCTGGACGGGCGGAGCGATCTCTATTCCCTGGGCTGCGTGCTCTACGAGATGCTCGGCGGGCAGCCACCCTTCACCGGCGCCACGGTCGAGAGTGTGGTGCACCAGCACGTCATGGTGAATGCGCCGCCGATCACCAATCTCCGGCCCGCCGTGCCGGCAGCCGTCGCCGCGGCGCTCCAGCGCGCGCTCGCCAAAGCCCCCGCGGACCGCTTCAATCCGGTGGCCCAGTTCGCCGATGCCCTCGGCGCACCACCAACCGCCACGCCGCCGCAGTCCGTTCAGGCCGCGTCGCCCCGGCACATGACGCGAGGCATCCGCGCGGTTCTCGCGATCGTGGCAGTCGCCGTGGTGGTGGTCGCCGCCGTGTTCGGGATCCGGGCGTGGCGCGCGCGGAGCGGACAAGTGGCGGCGGCGTCCATCGCCGTGTTGCCGTTCACGGACGTGAGCCCCAACCACGCGGAGGCCTACCTCGGCGACGGCATCGCCGAGACGCTGATCAACGCGCTCACCAACGTGCCGGGCCTCGAGGTCGCGGGGCGTACGTCGACGTTCTCGTTGCGCGGCGCCGACCAGGACGTCCGCGCCATCGGCCGGCGCCTCGGTGTCGCCACGGTCTTGGAGGGAAGCGTGCAGCGCGCCGGAGACAGTCTCCGCGTGACCGCACAGCTCATTAAGACCGCGGACGGAATCAACGTCTGGTCCCGGAGCTTCGACCGGAGCGCGCGCGACATCTTTGCGGTGCAGGACGAGGTCGCGCGGGCGGTGGTGACCGCGCTGCGGGGCAACGTGCTCGGGGCCGCGGATACCGCCCTCGCGGCGCAGGGCACGGACAGTCCCGCGGCATACGATGCCTACCTCCTGGGACGTTACTACTGGAACAAGCGGACGGCGGACGGCATGGTGAAGGCCGCGGCATACTTCGAGCAGGCCATTGCCGACGACTCGACCTACGCGCGGGCGTGGTCGGGCCTCGCGGACTCATACGTGCTCTTCATTCCCCCCGAGTACGACGTCGCCGGCATCAACGCCGACTCGATCCTCGATCTCGCCGAACATGCCGCGCGCCGTGCGGTGCAACTCGCGCCGGACCTCGGCGAGACATACGCCTCACTGGGCGAAGTCCTCGAGTACCGCAACAAGTGGCCGGAGGCCCGGCAGGCGTTCGAGCGCGCCGTGCGGCTGGGTCCAAACTACCCGACGGCACACCAGTGGTACTCGTACGATCTCATGCTGTGGAACCGGTGGGACGAGGCGATTCAGGAGATGGAGCGCGCGAAGGAGCTCGACCCCCTCTCGATGGTCATCGTCGTCTCGCTCGCCGCGGCATATGACGGAGCCGAGCGGTGGGGCGACGCGGCCAAGATGTACGACCAGGCAGCGGCGCTCGCGCCGAATCATCAACTGGTTGTGTCCTTCCGCTTCTGGCACGACCTGTTGGCGGGAACGACGGATCGCTGGGGTCCCGACTACCGGCGCTTCGCGCTGGCCACGGGTACGGACACCGCGCAAGCCGAGGCTATGGCGCGGCGACTCGCGGCGCCCGCGACGCGGGAGGACGCCTTACGCGCGCTCCTCCGCTCGGGGAGTCCCTACGTGCAGCTCGTGGCCGCCCGCGCGCTCGGCGGGACCAAGGCCGCGATCCCGCTCGTCACCGCGTTAGTGCACGACCCACGGCGTGAACGCGTCAATAAGCAGATCTACGTCTGCTTCCTCGGCACGGCGCTCCGCGCCGACCCGCGCGTGCAGGCGGCGATGGTGCAGTGGGGGGCACCGAAGCTGAATTAAGAGCTGCTTGCTCCGTGCCCCATACGGCCGCATGTTCCGCATTGCAGTCCGCCCGAATTGACACGTCCACCCGTTAGGAGTTCACGATGGCTCGGAGCATGCCGCTCGCCGCGCTCGCGCTGGCGGCCGCCACCACGCTCGTCCCCTGCACCGCCACCGCGCAGTCGGGCAGCTACACCGCCGCGCAGGCAGAGAGCGGACGCAGGATCTTCGGCGCGTATTGCGCCACATGCCACGGGGTGGATCTCGAAGGCGCGGTGGGCCCGGCGCTCGCGGGGAGCGGCTTCCTCCACAAGTGGAGCACCAAGGGCGCGGCCGAGCTGTTCCACGTGCTGCGCACGACGATGCCGAAGCCGGCCATGGGGTCGCTCTCGCCCGACGCGTACGCCGAGGTGTTCGCCTACATCCTCTCGCGGAACGGCGCGTCCGCCGGCAACGTGGCCTTCGACGGGTCAGCGGTCATGCTTCACGACATCCCACTCGACAGCTTGGCGGTCGCCGCGGGCCCGGCACCCGAAGCGGCTCCCGCATTCATCGCCGGAACGCGCACGCGTCCCGAGGGCGCGGGCCCGACACAGGCCGAGCTCACGACGCCCGATTCATCGGACTGGCTCTATGCGACGGGCAACTACCACGGCACCCGGTATTCGCGGCTCGCGCAGATCACCACGGCCAACGTCGGCCGCCTAGCGCCGGTGTGCGCGTACCAGCTCGGCGTGCTGGAAACCTTCTACTCCAACCCGATCATCTACCGGGGGACGATGTACGTCACGACCCCCACGGTGACGGCGGCCATCGACGCGGCCACCTGCCGCGAGCGGTGGCGCACCGTGTGGCAGCCCAAGGACCAGATGCTCTGGAAGGCGAATCGCGGCGTGGCCATCGCCGACGGCTACGTCGTGCGCGGCACCGCCGACGGATACCTGATGGCGCTCGATGCGGCGGACGGCACGCTGCTCTGGGCGCGTCACGTGGCGCAACCCGACAGCGGGGAGACCATCACCATGCCGCCGCTCATCGTGGACAGCCTGGTGATCATCGGGCCCGCGGGGAGCGAGAACAACATCCAGGGGTGGATCGGGGCATTCCGTTTGACGGACGGTACACCGGTCTGGCGGTTCAACACCATTCCCCGCCCCGGCGAGCCGGGCAGTGAGACCTGGTCGCACCCGGGCGGCTATCCGAGCGGGGGCGGCGCCGTCTGGACCCCGCTCTCGCTGGATGTAGAACGGGGCCAGCTCTTCGTGGGCGTCACCAACCCGGCGCCCGACATTCCGGCGCACCTGCGCCCGGGCGCCAACCTGTACACGAACAGCGTCGTGGTGCTGAACGTGCACACCGGCAAGCTCCTCTGGTACGACCAGATGGTCCCCGAGGATGACCACGACTACGATCTCACCCAGGTGAGTCCGCTGATCAGGACGAAGGTCAATGGTGTCGAGCGCGACCTGCTCATCACGGCGGGGAAGGACGGCTTGCTCCACGCGCTGGACCGGCGCACGCACGAGCGTCTCTACCAGACCGCGGTGACGACCCGGAAGAACGTGGACGTGCCGATCACCCTGCAGGGCACCGTCGCCTGCCCGGGCCCCCTGGGCGGCGTGGAGTGGAACGGCCCAGCGTGGGATCCCGGCACGCAGTCCCTCTACGTCCCGGCGGTGGATTGGTGCTTCAAGTTCATCCGCGCTCCCGACGATTCCGTGCGGTTCGTCCCGGGCGAGCTGTACCTGGGCGGCACGGTCGACTCGGTCGGTCCCCAGCGGGGCTGGCTCACGGCGGTGCACGCGAGGACCGGTGCGGTGCGCTGGCGCTACCACTCGTCCAAGGCGATGGTCGCCGCGGTCACCACCACCGCCGGCGGTCTCGTGTTCACCGGTGAGGCCACCGGCGACTTCCTGGCCTTCGATGCGGCGACGGGCAAGAAGCTGTTCGACTTCGACACCGGCGCCGGGATCTACGGCGGCGTCGCGACCTATGCCGTGCACGGCCGACAGTACGTGGCGACGACGTCGGGGGGCGGGTCCCTCAACTTTGGCGGCGGGGGGGGCGCGACGGTCTTCGTATTCGGCCTGCCGAAGAGCCGGTAGCGGCGTGTGAGCCGCCTCACCTCATCTGACGGTACACGACCTATCATGGAAGGGTCACGAGAGAAAGGGAACACCATGCGCTCTCTCACCCGTCTCTGCGCGTTCGGGCTCGGCGTGGCCCTGTGCGGCTGCCGCGCGCCCGCGGGCCCCTCGGGATCGGCCCTCGCGTCCAACAACATCAGCGCGATGAGCACCGCCGCCGCCAACGGCTTCGCCGTCACGACGCTGCGCCTGCGCTCGCCCATCGGCGGGGCGTCCCGGATGTCCGGCGTCTTCCACGCCACCTTCGGCACGTTCTTTCCGCCGAGCCCATGTGTGAGCACGTTCCTGCCGGCCGTGCAAAGCGTCGCGCTCTGCACCGTCATCAACGATCCGGACGGCGAGTTGCTCGAGGGCGGAGAGGTCGCGCTGCACCCGGCCGGGTCGGTGGAGCCCGTGGTGGTCCGCATCAGCGCCGCGTACCCGCCGAGCCCGTGTGTGAGTTACTTGATTCGCGGATCGGTACCGCTGCCGGCGAGCGAGACGTTCGCTCCCGACACGCCGATCTCGGCCTCGTTCTTCAGCGACGCCGGCACGATCGTGACGGTTCCGCCGGGACGGCCGGTCAGCGATTTCGACGGGACCGTGAGTCTCGACACGGGCGGCACCGTCGCCGACGCGGGCCCGATCACCGATGCGTCGATCACCGCGCCGGCGTGCGTCGTGACCGTGGGATCGCTGATCGACTAGACACCGCCTGACACACGGGCGATCACGTGTCGGATCAGCAGGGCCCGCCGCGGCGACCATACCGCGACGGGCCCTTCCTGTACCTGTCATCTGCGACCGCGCGGTCAAACCGTTGGGGACTAGCGCAAGTGGAACTCCCGCCGCATCTTAGCCCGTCCCCATGACCGATATCGATCGTCTCGCCGCCGCCCTCGCGGAGCGCTACCGCATCGAGCGCGAGCTCGGCGCCGGCGGGATGGCCACCGTCTATCTCGCCGAGGACTTGAAGCACGACCGCAAGGTCGCGCTCAAGGTCCTGCGGCCCGAGCTCGCCGCCGTCCTCGGCGCCGATCGGTTCGTTCAGGAGATCAAGACTACCGCGGCACTCCAGCACCCGCACATCCTGCCGCTCTTCGATTCGGGCGAAGCCGACGGCTTCCTCTTCTACGTCATGCCGTACGTCGAGGGCGAGACGTTGCGCGACAAGCTGAACCGGGAGACGCAGCTCTCGATCGACGAGGCGGTGAAGATCACCACCGAAGTGGCCGACGCGCTGGACTACGCGCACCGGCATGGTGTGGTCCACCGCGACATCAAGCCGGAGAACATCCTCCTGCACGACGGCCGGCCGATGGTCGCTGACTTCGGGATCGCCCTGGCACTGAGTGCCGCGGCCGGTGGAAGAATGACCGAGACGGGGATGAGTCTCGGCACGCCGCATTACATGTCGCCGGAGCAGGCGACGGCGGACAAAGACATCACCGCTCGCTCCGACATCTACTCCTTGGCGAGCGTGCTCTACGAGATGCTCACCGGCGAGCCGCCGCACATGGGCAACTCGGCGCAGCAGATCATCATGAAGATCATCGCCGAGGACGTGAAGCCGGTGACCGAGCTCCGGCGATCGGTGCCGGCCAACGTCGCCGCGGCCACGGCCAAGGCGCTCGAAAAGTTGCCCGCCGATCGCTTCGACTCGGCCAAGGCCTTCGCCGACGCGTTGACGAACCCCGCGTTCACGACCGCCTCTGCCGCCGCTGCCGCCTCTGCCGCTCCTGCCGCACTCGGCCGGTGGCGGCGCGTCGGCCTGGTTGGATGGCTGCTCTGGGCCCTTACCCTCGCGGTCGGAGGGTGGCTCTGGTCTCGGGCCCGAAGCGGCGCGCATGAGCCGGTGCGACGCTACGCGCTCGAGGTCACGGAGCCCGCGGCCGTCTCGACCCACGGCTTCAGTGTCCTCGCGATCAGTCCCGACGGGAGCCGGATTGCGTACGTCGGCGGGGCACCATCCGGTCCGCGACAGATCTGGGTGCGCGACCGCGACCAGCTTCACGGCCGCCCGGTTTCCGGCACGGAGGGTGCACGGTTCATGTCCTGGTCGCCGGACGGACGCCGGTTGGCGTTCGAGGCCCTACCCGGCGTGCTCAAAGTCGTCACGCTCGATGGCGCCCCACCCACGGTCATAGCCGATTCACTCACCGCCGGGGGAGGCGGCACCGCGTGGGGGCCGGACGGCGTCATCTACTCGGCCGGCGGGTTCAGCTATGGGAGCAGGCCGGGCATCGTGAGTTACCCCGCAGCCGGGGGCGCAGCGACGGTTGTCACCCGTCTCGACTCTGCGCAACACGAGTTCGCGCACATCAACCCCGCGGTGCTGCCGAACAACCGCGGGCTCCTGTTCTCGATCTGGTATGGACCGACCAAGCCCGACGCGACGCAGATCGCCGTCCTCGACCTGAAAACGGGCAAATACCGGACCCTTCAGGCCGGAATGCGAGCGGAGTATCTGACCACGGGTGACCTCCTCGTCGCTCGGGCCAATGGGACGCTCGTGGTGGAACCATTCGACGAAGACAAATTGGAGGTGACCGGCCCGCCGGTTCCGGTGATCTCCGGTGTCGCGTCGGACTTCGGGTACGTCGTGAATTACGACGTCTCCGATGCGGGAACGCTGGTCTACTACGCCGGGGAGCCGGGGGCGGTCAAACAGACGGTTCGTCCGGTCTGGGTCACCCGCAATGGCGTCGCCACGCCGGTCGATTCGGGGTGGACCTTCGACCGACCGTTCAATGGCGGGATGACGCTGTCACCGGACGGCCACCGATTGGCCGTCGCCATCGCGGGCCAACCGAATTCCGATATTTGGATCAAACAGCTGGATCACGGCCCGCTCTCTCGCCTGACGGTCGGCCCCTTCCTCAAGTATCGTCCCACCTGGAGCCCGGACGGCAAGACCGTGGCCTACCTCGTCGACCCGGGAAACAACAACGCGTCGATCTACGAGCGGCCCGCCGATTTCAGCGGGACGGCGAAAAAACTGCTCGGATCCGACAAGGCGCTGGCGGAGGCCCTCTGGTCGCCCGACGGCCACTGGATGGTGGTGCGCACGACCCTGCCCACCCGTGACCTCTTCGCCTTCCACCCCGGAGTGGATACCAGCCTCACGCCCATCGCGACGTCGCCGCAGTTCGACGAACGGGCGGCCACGCTCTCGCCGGACGGCCGGTGGATCGCGTATGAATCGGATGAGACCGGACGAGACGAGATTTACGTCCGGCCGTTCCCGCAGTCGGCAAACGGCGGCCGGCGGCAAATTTCCTCGGAGGGCGGCGCCGAGCCGCTCTGGAGCCACAGCGGCCGGGAAATCTTCTACCGCGCCGCGTCCGGGGAGATGATGACGGTCCCCGTGACGACGACACCGACATTCGCGCCGGGGACGCCGCACGCCCTCTTCCCCGCCGGGAAATACGCGACGGGACCCTCCTACCGCGCGTATGACGTCTCGCCGGACGACCGACGGTTCCTCATGCTGGCCCCGGTCTCGGACTCGGTGCAGGCCACGCCGAACCGGTTGGTGGTGGTGGAGCACTGGTTCCAGGAGCTCGACGCGAAGATGCATCAGTGAGCCCTGTCCCCGATCGATTGGCCGCCGCCCTGAGCGACCGCTACACGATCGAGCGCGAGCTCGGCGCCGGTGGCATGGCCACCGTCTATCTCGCCGAGGACTTGAAGCACGACCGCAAGGTCGCGGTGAAGGTCCTGCGGCCCGAGCTCGCCGCCGTCCTCGGTGCCGATCGGTTCGTTCAGGAGATCAAGACCACCGCGGCACTGCAGCATCCGCACATCCTCCCGCTCTTCGATTCGGGGGAGGCCGACGGGTTTCTCTTCTATGTGATGCCGTACGTGGAAGGCGAGACGCTGCGGCAGAAGCTTGACCGGGAGACGCAGCTCTCGATCGACGAAGCGGTGAAGATCACGACGGAAGTGGCCGACGCCCTGGATTACGCGCACCGCCACGGTGTCGTGCATCGGGACATCAAGCCCGAAAACATCCTCCTGCACGACGGCCGGCCGATGGTGGCCGACTTCGGAATCGCGCTCGCGCTCTCGGCCGCGGCGGGCGGGAGGATGACCGAGACGGGCATGAGTCTCGGCACGCCGCACTACATGAGCCCGGAGCAGGCCACCGCCGACAAGGACATCACGGGCCGCTCGGACATCTACTCGTTGGCGAGCGTGCTGTACGAGATGCTGACGGGGAACCCGCCGCACGTGGGGAGCTCGGCGCAGCAGATCATCATGAAGATCATCGCCGAGGACGTGAAGCCGGTGACCGAGTTCCGGAAATCGGTGCCGGCCAACGTCGCCGCAGCCACGGCCAAGGCGCTCGAGAAGTTGCCCGCCGATCGCTTCGACTCGGCCAAGGCGTTTGCCGACGCACTCACGAACTCGGCCTTCACGACCGTGTCTGCCGCGTCTGCCGCGTCTGCCGCTCCTGCCGCGCTACACCGATCGCGGATGACGATCTCCCTCCTCGCCGCCGCCTGCGTGGCGCTGGCCGCCATCGCCGCATGGGCGCTGCTCCGCTCGCCGCCGAGTCCGCCGACGAGCCGCCAGCGCGTCGTGCTATGGCACCGCGCGCCCGGAAGAATTCTCGATCCGGGTCACGCACGCGTTCAGGCAACACAGGCCGCCATCTCGCCCAACGGTTCCACCATCGTATACAGCGAGCCGACCGACAGCGGACCCGTGTTGATGCGGAAGCGTCGGAACGAGGCGGTCGCAACGCCGCTCGCCGGCACGAATGGGGGGATGGCGCCGTTCTTCTCCCCCGATGGCCGATGGATCGGGTATCGCACCGCGGACGGAAAGCTCAAGAAGCTCCCCGCCACGGGCGGGGGGTCGGTGACACTCGCGACCGATGCCGCGGTGGAAGTGAGTGCCGCGGCCGCGTGGCTCGACGACGGCACGATCGTGTACGCGATGAATGTCGGGCTCCGTCGCCTCAACGCGGCCGGCGACAGCAGCTGGGCGTTGGGACCGGACTCGGCGTGGGCTGGAAACACCATCCTCACGCTCTCCCCACTCCCCAAGAGCCGAGGGGTGCTCTACACGCTCTGCCGCGGGAACTGCGCCGTGGCGTCGTCGGTGTATGCCTTCGACTTGCACACCGGACAGCACCATCTGCTCGTCGCCGACGCCGTCGGAGCGTGGTACGCCCCCCCCGGCGTTTTGCTGTTCACCGATCGGACCGGCGGGCTCTACGGTGAGAGATTCGATGTCGATCGACTGGCGGTCACGTCGGGCCGCGTTCCGCTGATCCCCGGCGTGGAACCGGGCAACTTCACGCTCGCGCGGAACGGCACCGTGCTGTACGCGACCGCCGGCGCCGGCAGCGGCGGCACGCCGGCCGAGCTCATGTGGGTCGCGCGCGACGGATCGGCGGTGCCGCTCGATACGACGTGGAAGGCAGATTTCAATTACCCCGCGATCTCCCCTAACGGCAAGACGCTGGCGGTGAGTGTGCGCGGCGCGACGACACAGATCTGGCTCCGGCATGCCGACGGCGCGCGCGAGCCGCTCACCCAACACGGCACCCTCAACTGGCGGCCCGCGTGGACCGCGGACGGCCGATCCATCGTGTTCTGCTCGAATCAGGGTGCGGGCGCGGACTCGATGCACTACGACCTCTACCGCATGCCGGTGAACCACAGCTCCCCCGCCGAGCGGCTCGTACACTTTCCGTACCCCATCTGGGAGGGAGAGGAGTCCGCGGACGGGCGGTGGATCGTGTTTCGATCAGACGAAGAGCAAGGGTTGTCCCACATCCGCGCACGGCGTGTCGCCGGCGACACCGCCATCCGTCCGCTCCTCGGCGGGAACGGCGCATCCGCCGACGAAATCGCGCTGTCACCCGATGGACGGTGGATCGCCTACACCCTCGCCAACGGCAGTACCCGCAGCATTGAGATCTACGTTGCACCGTTTCCGAGCGTCACAGCGCCAAGCCAAATCTCGCAGGGCGACGGGATGGAGCCCCGCTGGGCGCGCAATGGCCGAGAGCTGTTCTTCAAGAGCGGCGGCAGGCTGATGGCGGTCGACGTCGGCGTGGGGCCGACACTTTCGGTCGGTTCGCCGCACCCGCTCTTCTCCGTGCTGCCCTACCGCTCGGCGTTCAATCGTCAGGAGTACGACGTCGCTCCCGACGGCCGGCACTTCGTCATGATCCGCGACGTCGGCGAAGGAAGCGAAACGGTCATGTATGTCGAGCACTGGTTCACGGAGCTCGAGGCGAAGATGCGGCAATGAGAACGGTTGCCCTCGCACTCGCCGCGCTCCTGTTCCTGCCCGCCCCCGCACCGGCGCAGCAGCCCGCCGATACCACGGCCAAGGTCGTGCTCCTCGGCACGGGCACGCCGATCCCGGATCCCGCGCGCTCCGGCCCCTCGACCGCGGTCGTCGTCGGCAACGAGTCCTACATCGTGGACGCCGGCGCCGGTGTGGTGCGGCGTGCCGTCGCCGCCGCGCGGAAGGATCACCTCCCCGCCCTCCGCGTCCGAAATCTCAAGCGCCTCTTCCTCACGCACCTGCATTCCGACCATACCATCGGTTTGCCCGACATCATCCTCACGCCGGCGGTCATGCACCGGAACGGCCCGCTCGAGGTGTGGGGCCCCGAGGGCACGAAGGCGATGGTCCGCCACATCCTGAAGGCGTATCAAGAGGACATCCGGCTCCGCGTCTACGGACTGGAGCACGGCAACTGGGCGGCGTACCACGTGATCGTGCACGAGATCAAACCCGGCATCGTCTATCGTGACTCGAACGTGACCGTGACGGCGTTTCCCGTGCACCACGGCACCTGGCCCGAAGCGCTCGGCTACCGCTTCGACACCCGCGGCGGCCGCAGCATCGTGATCTCCGGCGACGAGGCACCGCCGCTCGACACCATCGCCAAGTACTGCAACGGATGCGACGTCATGGTGCACGAGGTGTACTCGGCGAAGGGCCTCTCCCGTCTGGGCCCGGAAGACCAGGAGTACCACACGCACTTCCACACGTCGGGCATCGAGCTCGGCGAGATGGCCGCCCGCGCGCACCCCAAGCTGCTCGTGCTCACGCACTGGCTCTTCTTCGGCCAGACGGCGAACGAGATCGTGGGAGAGGTGAAGCAGCACTTCTCGGGTCCCGTTGCGGCGGGAGCGGATTTGGACGTCTATTGACGCGGCGCGGAGGACTCGCCGCCGCCGGACCGACTCGAGCAGCGCGCACCAAGGAGGAGAACGTCGTGAGACAACTTTCCCGCGTTGGGTGGTTGATGAGCGGCGCAACGCTGCTCGCCGCCTCTCTCGTGGTGGGGGCAGATTCCGCGCCGGCGCAGAGCCATTATCTGTTCGTATGGGCGATGGAAGCGGCGCATCCGCACGCGTCGGAGACGGCGCTCTTGTCGGGCAACGACGCCGAGTACCGTCAGGCCCTCGGCGCTGGGAAGGACTTCATCGCCGTCTTCGACGTCGGGCCCGGCGCACAGCCGTTCGGCACGCTCGTCGCGATGGTGCCTGTGGGCGACGCGATGATGGCGCACCACACGAACTATTCCCTTCCCCCGAACGACGTGCTCTACGCCAACGATTGGCTCGGGAATCGCACGTACGTGTTCGATCTGCACGATGCGGCGCACCCGAAGTTGCTGCGGCACTTCGAAAGTGTGGGCGCGTATCAGAACCCGCATTCGTTCGCATACCTCTCGAACGGCAACACGCTGGCCACGTTTCAGTATTCCGTCGGCTTCAACAAGGCGCCGGGCGGCCTGGTCGAGTTCGATCCCGACGGACGCGTGGCGAAGACGAGCGCCGCAGCGGATAGCGGGGTGGATCCGAACATCCGTCCCTACAGCCTCGCCGTCGTCGAGAAGCTCGATCGCGTCGTGACCAGCAGCTCCGACATGATGGGTGCGCAGGAGAGCAACGTCGTACAGGTCTGGCGGCTCTCGGACCTCAAGCTGCTCAAGACGATCGTACTGCCGAAGCCCCAGGGCCCGGAGGTGTGGTCCTACGGCGATGCCGTGGATGCCTCGGAGCCGCGTACGCTCGCGGACGGCGAGACGGTCATCGTTCCGACCTTCAACTGCGGTCTCTTCCTGGTACGGGGCCTCGCCGGCAACGACCCGACGCTCGAGCACGTCTACGACGCGGGCTACCGGGTGTGCGAAGTGCCGGTGGTCGTCGGGCCGTACCTCGTCGCAACGATGGAGAGCGGCCACGCGATCGTGAGCCTCGACATGCACGATCCCGAGCACCCGCACGAGGTGAGCCGCATTCTCATGAAGCCGGATGAATACCCGCACTGGATCGCCGTCGAGCCGGGCGGCAATCGCCTGGTGATCACGGGGTTCGGCGCGCTCAACACCTCCGCGCGCTTCGCGACGATCGATCGCCGCACGGGACGGCTGACGCTCGAGCCGGAATCGATCGACTTCACACGCGACTGGCCCGACGGCTGGAAGGGAAGCGCCATTCCGCACGGAGCGGTTTTCAGCAATGAATAGTCCCCCGCCGTCTCCCGTCGCCATCGCACGGTGGATGCATGCCTGAGAGCGCCGCGCGGCTCACCGCCGCCCTCGCCGACCGCTACCGCATCGAGCGCGAGCTCGGCGCCGGCGGCATGGCCACGGTCTATCTCGCCCAAGACCTGAAGCACGACCGCAAGGTCGCGGTGAAAGTCTTGCGCCCCGAGCTCGCCGCCGTCCTCGGCGCCGACCGGTTCGTGCAGGAGATCAAGACCACCGCGGCACTCCAGCATCCGCACATCCTCCCCTTATTCGATTCAGGCGAGGCCGACGGGTTTCTCTTCTACGTCATGCCGTACGTCGAAGGCGAGACGCTGCGCGACAAGCTGAACCGCGAGACCCAGTTCTCCATCGACGACGCGGTCCGCATCACCACCGAGGTGGCCGATGCGCTGGACTACGCGCACCGGCATGGTGTGGTGCACCGCGACATCAAGCCCGAGAACATCCTGCTGCACGACGGCCGGCCGATGGTGGCGGATTTCGGCATCGCCTTGGCGTTGAGTGCGGCCGCCGGTGGACGCATGACCGAGACGGGAATGTCTCTCGGCACGCCGCACTACATGAGTCCCGAACAGGCGACGGCGGACAAAGACATCACGGGCCGCTCGGACATCTATTCCCTGGCGAGCATGCTGTACGAGATGCTCACGGGGAACCCGCCGCACGTGGGCTCCTCGGCGCAGCAGATCATCATGAAGATCATCGCCGAGGACGTGAAGCCGGTGACCGAGTTCCGGAGATCGGTACCGGCCAACGTCGCCGCCGCCGTGTCCAAAGCGCTCGAGAAGCTCCCCGCCGATCGCTTCGACTCGGCCAAGGCCTTTGCCGAGGCGCTCACGAATCCGTCGTTCACGACCCCTACTGCCGCGTCTGCCGCCGCTGCCGCGGTTCCTGCCACCCTGCCACACTCCCACACTGCCACTGTTGTTCTCGCCGCCGCCCTGGTTCTCGCCCTCGCCGCCGCCGTGTGGGGTTGGCTCAGGCCGGGCGCGCCAGCGGCACCGATGGCCGAGCGCGAGATCGTGCTTGGCTCCATGGGCACGAGACCCGGCAACGTGGAGTCCGGCACGGCCATCGCACCGGACGGATCGGCCATCGTCTACGTCGACACCAGCGCCGCCGGGGTTCGCCAACTGATGCTGAAGGAGCGGGACCGGCTGGCTCCCCGGGTCCTCGCCACCCTCAAGGGTGAATACGAGCCGGGGCCCTCGTTTTCCCCGGACGGGCAGTCGATCGCATTCCTCGACGGCACGCTCTACCGTGTCTCGCGAAGCGGCGGCGCCCCGGTACGGCTTTCCGATTCGAGCGGAACCTTCACGACAGCGTGGCTCGACAACGGCACCATCGTCTGGATGGACCGTGGCAGCACGCACCTGTACGCCGCGCCGTCCTCCGGCGGGCCGACGCGGCGGGTGCTCTCCGTGGATTCGGCGGGGTACACCTACCGGCACGTCTCACCGATCCCGGACGCCGATGCCGTGCTCGTCGGGGTCCTCGGACCCCATCCGCGCGTCGTCGTGCTGAACCTCGGGACCGGGAAGACCCGGGTGCTTCAGCCGGGCGCGGTGAATGCATGGGTGCTCGGCCGCCGGCTGCTGTACGTCGAAGGCAACGGGGCGCTCTACAGCGCTCCCTTCGACCGCAATCGCCTCACGATTTCGGGGGCCGCCGAGGCGGTGCTGGACAGCATCCAGATGAACAGCTATGCCGCCACGAACCCGAGCGGGGATATCACGGTGGGGGCAGACGGAACGCTGCTCTATGTGCGGCGATCGCCGCTTGCCGCCGCGGGGGGGCAGCATCTCGCGCGTGTCGCCATGGACGGCAGCGCCGAGCTCCTGGATACGGCGCAGGCTACCCCCGTGGCCTACCTCGGCGGATTGGATCTCTCACCCGATGGGCGGCGCGTCGCGATGAGTCTCACGGAATCGAAGTCGGGGCGCAGCGACATCTACGTGTACGACCTGCGGGGCGGCCCGCCGACGCGGCTCACGTTCGACGGCACGACCAACATCCGCCCCGCCTGGTCTCCCGACGGCAAGAGGATCATGTATGTGTCGGACGCCGGCGGCGGGCCGCTCCGCCTCTGGGTGAAGTCGGTCGACGGCGCCGGCGCGCCCCGTCTGCTGATCGATATCGGGGGGATCTACGGCGGTGAGTGGTCTCCCGACGGGCGCTGGGTCGTGTACCGCACCGACGCGGCCGTGACGGGCACCCGCGACATCCTCGCCGTGCGCACGGACGGCGACAGCACGCCCGTGCCGCTCGCCGCGACGGGGGCCCAGGAGCTCGCCCCCGCGGTCTCGCCCGACGGGCACTGGCTCGCCTATTCGTCGGATGTCAACGGCTTCGACCAGGTGTTCGTGCGGCCCTTCCCAAAGGCCGCGGGCGGGGTGTGGCAGGTCTCGTCCGGGGTCGGCCTGGCGCCACGCTGGTCGCACGACGGCCGCACGATCTTCTACCAGAACACGCGCAACCAGATGTTCGCCGCCGACGTGAGCACGGTCCCCACCTTCCACATCGAGCGGCAGCGGGTGCTCTTCTCCGGGCCCTACTTCGCCTACGGATACTATCACATGTACTCCGTGGCCCCCGACGACCGGCACTTCGTCATGCTCGAGCTCCCCCCGGGCGCCCTCGGCCGGGGCGCACACCTGGTGGAGATCGATCACTGGCGCCCGGGCACGTCGCTGAACTCGGTGGATGGACGATGACGGACGCCGGTCGAAGCGTCGTAAACGAAGCGCCTAGCGTACGAGCAACGCGGTGATGTCCGACCTCCCCGGCGGCCTCGCGGCCGCCTTGCGCGACCGTTACCGCATCGAGCGCGAGCTCGGGGCGGGCGGCATGGCCACCGTCTATCTCGCCGAGGACTTGAAGCACGAGCGCATGGTCGCGATCAAGGTCCTGAAGCCCGAGCTGGCGGCCGTGCTCGGCGCGCAGCGCTTCCTGGCGGAGATCAAGACCACGGCGAGTCTGCACCACCCCCACATCCTCCCACTCTACGACAGTGGGAGTGTGGCAGCGGGGCAGAGTGGCAGCACGGAGTACCTCTACTACGCGATGCCGTATGTGGAAGGCGAGTCGCTGCGCGACCGCCTCGACCGGGAGCGGCGCTTGCCCGTCGCTGACGCGCTCGATATCGCGCGAGAGGTGGCCGATGCGCTCGGATACGCCCACGCGCGCGGCGTGCTCCACCGCGACATCAAGCCGGAGAACATTCTCCTCGAAGGTGGGCACGCGCTGCTCGCGGACTTCGGGATCGCCCGCGCGATCGACGCCGCCGGCGGCGCACGCTTCACGCAAACCGGCGTCACGCTGGGCACACCGGCGTACATGAGTCCGGAGCAGGCCGCGGGCGCGACCGACCTCGACGCGCGGAGCGATCTCTACGCGCTCGGCTGCGTGCTCTTCGAGTCGCTCACCGGCGAGCCGCCGTTCACCGGTCCCTCAGTGCAGGCGGTGATCGCCGCGCGGTTTACCCAGACGCCCCCGAGTGTCACGTCGCGTCGGCCCGACGTGCCGCGCGGCGTGAGCGACGTGGTCGCGCAGATACTCGCCCTCGAAACCGAGGAGCGACCCGCCTCGGCGGCGGCGGTAATGGAGCAGCTGCGCACGTCCGGCGAGCAACCCGCGACGCCGCCGCCCGCGACCTCACCGACGCGCGTGGGCATCGCCGTGTTGCCGTTCGCCGATCTGAGTCCCGCGAAGGACCAGGACTACTTCTGCGAAGGTATGGCCGAGGAGATTATGAACGCCCTCGGCCACGTGGCGGAGCTGCGCGTGGCGGCGCGCACGTCGGCGTTCCGGGCGCGCCAGGACGATCAAGACCTCCAGGCGATCGGGCGCCGGCTCGGGGTCGATCACATCCTCGAGGGAAGTGTGCGCACCGCGGGGAAGCGCGTGCGCCTCACCGCACGGCTCGTCGAGGTGGGAAGCGGCTACCAGCGGTGGTCGGAACGATTCGACCGGGAGATGGAAGACGTCTTCGCGCTCCAGGACGACGTGGCCGCGGGCGTCGTGCACGCGATCACCGCGGAGCTTGCACCGGGCGCGGGCGCGGCGCGTCCTCGTCCGCAGGTGCAAAACCTCGAGGCGTATCAGCTCTATCTCAAAGGCCGCCACTTCCGGTACACCAAGAACGACCACGCCAGCGCGGTACGCTGCTTCGAGCAGGCGGTTGCGCTCGATCCGTCACACGGTCCGTCGTGGGTCGGGTTGGCCGAGACGACCGCCCTCGTCGCCATCTATGCCTTGCGACCGTCGCTCGAGAGCTACGCCGCCGCGCGGCGGGCACTCGCGATGGCGAGCGAGCAGCAGGGAGCGACGGCGGACGCGGAGCTTGTCGCCGGCATGATCGCCTACGGCGAGCGGAACTTCGTGGAATGCGACGCCGCACTCCGGCGTGCCATCGCGCTCGACCCCAACCACGTGCAGGCGCTATGCTGGCAGGGCCTGACCTGGAGTACACTGGACCGCTTTGACGAAGCCGAGCGTTCGCTCCGTCGCGCCCGAGAGGTGGATGTCCTCGCGGCGTATCCCTACGGCATGACTGGCGTCTCATTCGTGATGCGCGGCCGGTTTGCGGAAGCCGAGCAATACCTCGAGCAGGCGTTCGCCTTCGAACCCGGAAGCTCGCTGGCGCGGTGGCCGTGGGCGATCGCGAAAGTGGGGCTTGGCGATCCCGTGGCGGCCGTGGCACTCCTCGAGCCGGCGGTGACCCCGTCGCACCGTGGCGGCGGCGTGCACGCCTTGCTCGGCTGGGCACTCGCGAAGGCCGGGCGGATGGATGACGCACGGGCGGTCCTCGCGGAACTCGAAGCGCGACCGACGTCCGCTCCCGCCAACCCGTTTCAGGCGTTGGTGTACGCGGCCATCGGTCAGTTGGATGACGCGTGGCGCGTGCTCGAGCAGGCGCGAACGGAGGCACAGGGCATGCTCCTCGTGGCGCTCCGGATTCCCGTAGCAGCGGAGCTCATCGAGGACCCGCGGTTCGGTCCGTTCGAGCAGAGCCTCGGCCTTCCGCCAATCCGAAACCGCGATGTCTGATCCAACCGACCGCCTCGCCGCCGCCCTCTCCGACCGCTACAAGATCGAGCGCGAGCTCGGGCAAGGCGGCATGGCCACCGTCTACCTCGCCGAGGACTTGAAACACCATCGCGAGGTGGCGATCAAGGTCCTGAAGCCCGAGTTGGCGGCGGTGCTCGGGGCGGATCGGTTCGTGCAGGAAATCCAGACCACTGCGGCACTCCAGCATCCGCACATCTTGCCGCTGTTCGACAGTGGGCGGGCAGAGGCGGGCGAAGGCGGGCAAGGGCGGGCGGAGTTCTTGTTCTACGTGATGCCGTATGTCGAAGGGGAAACGCTGCGGCAGAAGCTCGACCGCGAGACGCAGTTCTCCATCGACGACGCGGTGCGAATCACGACGGAAGTGGCGGACGCGCTGGACTATGCGCATCGCCACGGCGTGGTCCATCGCGACATCAAGCCCGAGAACATCCTGCTGCACGACGGGCGGCCAATGGTGGCCGACTTCGGGATAGCCTTAGCACTGAGTGCCGCGGCCGGTGGAAGAATGACCGAGACGGGAATGTCGCTCGGCACGCCGCATTACATGTCGCCGGAACAGGCGACGGCCGACAAGGACATCACGGGGCGCTCGGACATCTACTCCCTGGCGAGCGTGCTCTACGAGATGCTCACCGGCCAGCCGCCCCACCTCGGCGGATCGGCGCAGCAGATCATCATGAAGATCATCGCCGAAGACGTGAAGCCGGTCACCACGCTCCGGAAGAGCGTGCCGGCCAACGTCGCGGCGGCCACGGCGAAGGCGCTCGAGAAACTCCCCGCCGATCGGTTCGACAGCGCGAAGGCGTTCGCCGAGGCGCTCACCAATCCGTCGTTCACGACCGTGTCTGCCACCTCTGGCGCTACTGCCGCTCCTGCCGCGCTTCATCGATCGCGGATCACGATCGCCGCCCTCGGCGCCACCTGCGTCGCGCTCGCCGCCGTTGCCGCCTGGGCCCTGTTCCGTCATGGCACGCCCGCCGCCGCTACGGTGCCCCCGATCCAGTACCTCCTCGCCACGGGCGACAGCACACGCCCGGTTGCCAACTTCCCGTGGCCCGCGGCGATCTCGCCGAACGGCGGCACGCTCGTGTATTCGGTCGGGGTGGCGGGAGCGGGGACGATGTTCTACGCCCTCCGCAGCGATCAGCTCGAGGCACAACCTATCCCCGGCACGGCCGGCGCGTACCAGCCGTTCTTCTCAC
Organism: Gemmatimonadales bacterium; assembly: GCA_035266665.1. Classification (GTDB taxonomy): domain Bacteria; phylum Gemmatimonadota; class Gemmatimonadetes; order Gemmatimonadales; family GWC2-71-9; genus DATFMZ01. The sequence goes on from DATFMZ010000159.1 coordinate 33,235, forward strand.
CCGACGGCGCCTGGCTCGCCTTCGAGCAGAACGGCAAAGAGCGGAAGGTCCGCTTGGACGGCAGCCAACCCGTCACGATCACCGACGCGAGTGGCGCGGACGGCGCGACCTGGACGCCGGGCGGCGACATCGTGCTCGGCGCGCAAGGGCCGTTCCACGGGCTGTCGCGCGTGAGCGCCGCCGGCGGCGACGCGGTTGCCCTCACGCACCCGGATAGCGCGCACGGCGAGACGGATCATCTGTGGCCGGTCGCCGTGCCCGATGGGAATCTGGTCGCGTTCACCAGCTATCGCGGGAGCCTGGGCTCCGCGCGCCTCGCCCTCGCGTCGCTCGCCGACGGCGCGGTGACCCCGCTCGATCTCCCGGGCATCCGTCCGCTGGCGGTGCTGGATGGGATGCTCGTCTACGTGCAGGCGGACGGGACGATCATGGCCGTTGCGCTCGATGCCACACACCGGCGGCTCGCCGGGAAGCCGATTCCCGTGCACGATCCGGTGCACGTCTTGCCCAACCCGTGGAACGGAAACTCCGACATCTACGTCTCGCAGGGTGGCGCGCTGGTGGCGTCGCGCGGTCAGACGAGCACCGAGTTGATGTGGGTGGATCTCGACGGCCGCACGCAGCCGCTGGTTCCCCAGCCCGCCGCCTATTCCTCCGTGCGGATCTCCCCCGACGGACGTCGCGTCGCGGTCGTCGTGGGGCATGATCAGCAGAGCGACGTGTGGATCCGCGATCTGACGCTCAATACCTTTTCGCGGCTCACCACGCTCGGGAGCGTCAGGTCCGTGGATTGGAGCGCGGACGGCACCTCGGTCATCTTCGTCGCCGGTGGTGAGAACGAACGCGGAACCATCTGGTCGGAGTCGGCCTCGGGCGGCGCGGCGCCAAAGCAGCTCTCCGAGCAGGCGGAACAGATCGCCATGGCCACCATCTCCCCGGACGGCCGGACGCTGGTCGCGACCGTGGCGCAGGACAACACGTGGGAGCTCTTCCAGATTGCGCTCGATTCCACGGCGCCCGCGCGCCCCTACGTCCTGGCGAGTGGCGGAGCCGTCGTCGACGAACCGCAGTTCGCCCCGGACGGGAAATGGGTGGCGCTCGAGTCGACCGAGACCGGACGGGAGGAGATTTACGTGCGCTCGTTCCCCGATCCGTCAGTGAAGATCCAGGTGTCCACGGGCGGTGGATACGGCCCCCGGTGGTCGCGCGATGGGACCCGCCTCTACTACTGGACCGGCTCGACACTCATGGCGGCGCGGGTGTCGCTCATGCCGACGTTCACGATCCTGGGACGAGATACGGTGCTCGCGCACGCGCCAATCGGGGGGTCACAGTACCAGACCATCGACTACGACGTCACGCGAGACGAGAAGCGCGTGCTCGGCGTCGGCGCCGAGCACAACTCGTTCACGCTCGTGGTGGCACCCAACTGGATCACCGAGTTCCGCCGCCGCGTGGCGGAGAGCCGCGCGGGACGGTGAACGGACTTCACAACAGATCATCTCCTGGAGGTACGACGTGCAGCTTCACCTCGGACGTGCGCTCGGTATGCCGGGTGTTCTCGCGGCCGCAACGCTCACGCTGGCGGCATCCCCCGCCACCGCACAATCGCGCCCGCTCCCCGCGGCGCTCCAGATTCGGCTCGCGGTCCAGGCGGCACCGCCCGCGATGCGGGACAGCGCCACCGTGCAGGGTTACGACGCCTCCGGCGCGTTCGTCACCCTGCGGAAGGGCACGAACGACCTGATCTGCATGGCGCCCGCTCCCGACGCCAAGCACTTCGAGGTGTCGTGCCACCAGGCGGGTCTCGAGCCGTTCTTCGCGCGCGGCCGCGAGCTGATCGCACAAGGCATCACGGGCGGCCGTCGCCTCAAGGCGCGCTGGGACGAGATCACCGCCGGCAAGCTGTCCATCCCATACGGCGCGGCGAATACCATCATCACCGGCAGCGGGTTCGACACCGCGACCGCCGAGATCCACGATCCGTTCGTGCGCTGGGTGATCTACACGCCGGGGGCGACGTCCGCCTCGACGGGCCTGTCCGACAAACCGGCGGGTCCGGGCGCGCCGTGGCTCATGTTCGCCGGCACCCCCGGCGCGCACATCATGATCGTGCCGTCCCGCGGGAAGTGACGGCGCGATCGTTCATGGGCGTACGAGGTATTCCCGCCCTGAAGGGCGGGCTCGGCGCTCTGCGACGCGTCATGAATGACGCGCCGAGCCGGGCCTTCAGGCCCGGAACATCATCGCGAGGGATCGCCTGATGTCCGACGTACCCGCCCGCCTCGCCGCCGCCCTGGCCGGGCGGTACCGCCTCGAGCGTGAGCTCGGCCAGGGCGGCATGGCCACCGTCTATCTGGCCGAGGATCTCAAGCACGATCGCAAGGTCGCGATCAAGGTGCTCAAGCCCGAGCTCGCGGCCGTGCTGGGCGCCGAGCGGTTCGTCCAGGAGATCAAGACCACGGCGGCGCTGCAGCATCCGAACATTCTGCCACTCCACGATTCGGGCGAGGCGGACGGACTGCTGTTCTACGTCATGCCGTATGTCGAGGGCGAGTCGCTGCGGGACAAGCTCGATCGGGACAAGCAGCTCGGCCTCGACGAGGCGCTGAAGATCACCACCGAGGTCGCGGACGCCCTGCAGTACGCACACGAACACGGGGTGGTCCACCGCGACATCAAGCCGGAGAACATTCTGATGCACGCGGGCCGCCCGATGGTGGCGGACTTCGGGATCGCGCTCGCGGTGAGTGCGGCGGCGGGTGGCCGGATGACGGAGACGGGCCTCAGTCTCGGCACGCCGCACTACATGAGTCCCGAGCAGGCGACCGCCGAAAAGGACATCACGGGACGGAGCGACGTCTACTCCCTCGCGAGCGTCTTGTACGAGATGCTCACCGGGGATCCACCGCACACGGGGAAGACCGCGCAGCAGGTGATTGCGAAGATCATTGCCGAGGACGCGGTGCCCGTGACGAAGCTTCGGAAGTCCGTGCCACCAAACGTCGCGGCGGCCACGGCAAAGGCGCTGGAGAAGCTGCCGGCCGATCGGTTCGACAGCGCGAAGGCCTTTGCGGACGCGCTCGCCAATCCGTCCTTCACCGCGCCTTCTGCCACTTCTGCCACACTGCCACACTCCCACACCGCCACGTACCTCCTCGCCGCCGCGTGCATCGTCTTCGCCGCAGCCGCCGCGTATTTCGCCTTCCGTCCGCGCCCGGAACCGCCGGTCGTGAGCTACGCGCTGGCACTCACGGGTGAGGCGACGCCGGCGTGGGACGGCTTCGTCACCGGCAACCACGACGGCTCCGTCCTCATCTACCAGGGATCGCCGGATCCCGCTGGGACCGCCCGGCTCTGGATGAAGCGCCGCGGCACCGTCGACGTGGTGCCGCTCGCCGGCACCGACGGCGCGACCGCCGCCGCCCTCTCACCGGACGGCCAGACGTTGGCCTTCGTCCGGCCCCCCGACCTCGTCACGATGCCGCTCGCCGGCGGGCCCGCGACCCTTCTCGCGCACGACGCATCGAACGTCGGCGGCGCCGTGACCTGGCTCGCCGACGGCACGATCGTCTACGTCACACAGGATTCGGGCGGCGACGCTCACGTGATCCAACGCATCGCCGCGAACGGCGGGTCGCCGACCGTGGTCTGGAGATCCGACACCGCCGATGCGCGCGTGCTCACACCGATCCCCGGCGCGCGCGGCATCACCTTTCAGACCTGCGCCCATAATTGTACGAACCGGACGAGCAGGCTCTGGGCGACGCGGCTCGCCGACGACTCGACGCGTCTGCTCGAGGCTGCGTCCCGCGCGGGGTACGTGACCGCGAACGGGTACCTCATCTACGTCACCAACGCTCAGGTCGCGATGGCGGTGCCGTTCGACCTGTCGTCGCTCACGGTCACGGGTACGCCGCGCGCCGTTCTGGACACGGTGTCGTCCGGGCTCGGCACCTCGCCGTACCTCTGGGTTGCCCCGGACGGGAGCACCCTGGCGATGCAACGTGGCACCACCGGCGAGTACGCGCTCTATCAATTCGTGTGGGTGGACTCGACCGGTCGCGTGACGCCGGTCGACACCGTGACGCGCTTCCGCGTGACCGAACGCGCGGCGGAATACGGCTGGAAGCTCTCGCCGGACGACCATCAGGTCGTCGTGGGTGTGCACAGCGCCTCGGGCGATCAGATCTGGATCAAATCGCTCCCGCACGGTCCGATGTCGAAGGTGACGAGCCGCACCTCCTTCCGCCCGCATTGGCGGCCCGACGGCGCGCACGTCGTCTTCGTCTCGGACAGCGGCGTGTACGTCACGCGCGCCGACGGAACCGGAACGGATTCTCTCATCTGGCGGGGGGAGTTCGACGAGGGAACACTCTCACCCGACGGTCGCTGGCTCCTCGTCCGCACGGGGGCGACCGGCCCCAACGCCGGGGGACGCAATATCCTCGGCGCGCGCCTCGGCGTCGACACCGCGCTCCAGCCCGTGGTCGCGACGCCGAGCGACGAGATGGCCATCGCGCTCTCGCCGAATGGCACGTGGCTCGCGTACCAATCGGACGAGACCGGGCGCCTGGAGATCTACGTGCGGCCCTTCCCCGTTACGCCGGCCGGCGGACGCATCCAGGTTTCCGTGCGTGGGGGAACGGGACCGCTCTGGTCCAGGAACGGGCGGAGGCTCTACTACCTTCGTTCCGACGGAACGATGATGGCCGCGGCGTGGCCGCCTGCGCCCGACGGGCATATTTCGGCCCGTGCGCTCTTCCATCCGGCGCCGGGGCTCACCGACGGCTGGATCACCGCGCGCTATACCACCCCGTGGGACGTGAGCGCCGACGGACGATTTCTGATGCTGCAGCGGGTCGGCGGCTCCACGGCGCGCGGGAGTCCGTTGATCGTGATCCGAAATTGGAATCGGGAGTTGCGCACGCTGCTCGCGCAGTGAGACGGCAAGGGGCGCGACCCCTGGACGTCTGGCGGATTCCCTCGCCCTGAACCATGTTGAACTCCCGTGTCTGACACTCTCCAACGCCTTGCCGCCGCTCTCGCCGAGCGGTACCGGAGCGAGCGCCCTTCAGGGTGCGTCGCGGCCCGCAGGGTCGCGCCGAGCCGGGCCTTCAGGCCCGGAACATCATCGCGAGGGATCGCCTGATGTCCGACGCACCCACCCGCCTCGCCGCCGCCCTGTCAGACCGCTATCGCATCGAGCGGGAGCTGGGCGAGGGCGGCATGGCCACGGTTTACCTCGCCGAGGACCTGAAGCACGACCGTAAGGTCGCATTGAAGGTTCTGCGACCTGAGCTCGCCGCCGTGCTCGGCGCCGATCGGTTCGTCCAGGAGATCAAGACCACCGCGGCGCTCCAGCACCCGCACATCCTGCCGCTGTTCGATTCGGGCGAAGCGGACGGATTCCTCTTCTATGTGATGCCGTATGTCGAAGGGGAGACGCTGCGGCAGAAGCTCGATCGGGAGACCCAACTCTCGATCGATGAGGCGGTGAAGATCACGACCGAAGTCGCGGACGCGTTGGACTACGCGCACCGGCATGGCGTGGTGCATCGCGACATCAAGCCCGAGAACATCCTGCTCCACGACGGCCGGCCGATGGTAGCCGACTTCGGGATCGCCCTGGCGTTGAGCGCCGCGGCCGGCGGCCGCATGACCGAGACGGGCATGAGTCTCGGCACGCCGCACTACATGAGTCCCGAGCAGGCGACCGCCGACAAGGACATCACGGGCCGGAGCGACATCTACTCGCTCGCGAGCGTGCTCTACGAGATGCTCACGGGGAATCCGCCGCACGTCGGGAGCTCGGCGCAGCAGATCATCATGAGGATCATCGCCGAGGACGTGAAACCGGTGACCGCGATCCGCGAGTCGGTGCCGCCCAACGTCGCGGCGGCGCTGGCGCAAGCGCTCGAGAAGTTGCCCGCCGATCGCTTCGACAGCGCCAAGGCCTTTGCCGAGGCGCTCACCAACCCGTCGTTCACGACGGCCTCTGCCGCTCCCGCCGCTCCTGCCGCGCTTCATCGATCGCGGATGACGATCGCCGCCCTGGCCGCCGCCTGCGTCGTGGTCGGTGGCGGCCTCGGGTGGCTGCTCCACCGCGCGCCCACCCCTCCGCACCCACCTGAGATCCGCTTCGATGTCGCCGCCGACTCCGGTTGGACGATCACCCCGCTCGCGCCGGCCGTCTCCCCGGATGGGTCGGCCATCGTCGCGACCGAGTGGGCCGGAGCGCGCGCGCGGCTCATCCTGCGGCGGATGGACGCGACGGTGGCGCATCCCATCCCCGGCACCGAGAGCGGCGTTTTGCCCTTCTTCTCGCCGGACGGCCAATGGATCGGCTTCGGCGTGCACGATGCCGTGAAGAAAGTCCGGCTCGATGGGAGCACGCCCATCACGATCGCCCATTTCGCGTCCGGATTGTTCGGTGGAGGCAGCTGGGGAGCGGACGGGACCATCATCTATAGTGTCTGGCCCTCCGGAGTATTCCGGGTCCCCGCCGCCGGCGGTACGCCGACCCGCGTGGATGCGCGGGACTCGCTGGAGCAAGTCTACCTCCCCGCACTCATCGGTCAGGGACCCGCCTTCGTGGCGACGACGACCGCCAAGGGCATCCGCCAGACCCGTGGCGTGCTCGTGGATCCTCGCGCGGGACGCGTGACGGACCTCGGCGAGATGGCGTTCCCCCATGTACTCCCGTCGGGAGTGCTCGTCTACGTCACCCTCGACGGGCAGATCATGCAGCAGCCGTTCGACGTCCGGTCTCGCCGCCTCACCGGGTCCCCGACGCAAGTCGCGAGCGGCGTGGTCATCACCGACGGCGTCCCGGCATTCGCGATGGCCGAGAACGGGACGTTCGCGTATCTGACGGGTGTGTCGGGGGACCGCGACCTGCGGCTCGTGGATCGCAACGGTACGTCGACCGTGCTGGCGCACGGGCCCGGGATCTGGGTGCCGCGTTTCTCACCCAACGGGCGGCGCATCGTCTATGGCGCGAACGCTCAAAACGCGACGACGGCCGACGTGTGGACTCGCGACCTCGGCGCCGGCACCACGCAGCGTCTCACGTATCGCGGCTATGACAGCAACGATCCCGAGTGGAGCCCCGACGGCACGAAGATCGCCTTCTCGGCCGGCGCCGATTCGGCAAGCACCGTGAAGGATCTCTACCTGCAGGCCGCCGACGGCAGCGGGGCCCCGACGCTCCTCCTGCACCAGCCCGAAACCCAATGGACGAGCGATTGGACCCGCGACGGAAAGACGATCCTGTTCACCGACGTGTCGCCGAAGTCGGGATACGACATCTGGACCGTCGGGTCCGACGGACAGGACGCGAAGCCGTATCTCGCCACCCCGTTCGACGAGGAGGGCGCCCGCGTCTCGTACGACACGCACTGGATCGCCTACACGTCGGACCAGACCGGGCGGAACGAGGTGTACGTCCAGTCGTTTCCGACCCCCGGAAACCGCGTCGTGGTCTCCGTGGACGGGGGGCGCGACCCGGCGTGGCGCGGCGATGGCCGAGAGATCTACTACTGGAACGGCGACCAGCTCATGGCGGCCGAGTTCACCCCCGGCGCGCCACCAACCGTGACGAAACGTCGAGTGCTGTTCACCGCGCGATACGTCACCGGGACGCACGCCAACTACGACGTGACGGCCGACGGCACGCGATTCGTGATCGTCACCGGGAGTGGGGCCTCATCGGACCTGACCGTCGTGGTCAATGGCGTGCGGCCGGGACGATGACGGAGGCCCCAAAGCCCGACGCCGCGTAGGTCACCGCACCCGCATCCCCGCCGATGAATCCCAATGCAGCACGCGGTCGCGCCGCGGGAGCGGCGCACCGGATGCCTCGGCGATCGTAACCCCGTACGTCCAGCTCGGCGGACAGATCGCGATGTAGCGCGCGAAGCCGCCCGTTCCCCCCTTGAGCTTCGGGTAGCCGATCGCCACCAGACAGCCGGTCGGTGGCACCTCGTCCAAGTGCGCGACGCCCTCCGCCTGCGCAAACCCATGGTGCATCAGCCACGACTCGCTCTCGAGCGTCGCCGTGGTGTCCGTGTCGAGCGGCTCGTGGCCGTGCATCAGGATGTGACGCTCGAGATGCAGGAACTTGACGGCGGCGAGTGAGACGCCGGGAAAGACCGTCTCGGACGCGAGCGTGGGATCGGGCCAGCGCTTGGACCAATCCGAGCGTACCATGACCACCGAGCCCTCGGGGATGCGACCGTGCTCCGCTTCCCACGCGCGGATGTCCGACACGTGGAGCTGATAGCCGGGATGACGCTCAACGGAATCCACGATCGAGAGCACGACCAGCGGCCGCACGGCGAAGGTGGGCGGCAGCTCGTCGATCGCCGGATACTCCGGTGCCCAGTGCGCGGGTGGGTCGAGTTGCGTGCCGTACTGGTCCGTCGCCAGATCGTAATGCGTCGCCTCGAACCCGTCCTTGGCCCAGGTGTAGGCGCGCCCCGTCGCGGGATCGACGGCCGGGCTGAAGCGCGCGTGCCCGAAGCCGTGCCAGACGGGAATCGAGGGCGTGATCGTGTGCGTCAGATCGATGTACTTGGCACCCCGCAGCGCGTTGTCGTACACGCTCCAGAGTCCGGGGGCCTTGGCCGGCGACGCCGCGCCGCGCGCGGGGCGCACGTGGACGGCAACGAGCACACCCACCACCGCGACCGCACACCATACCAGCCCCTTGGCCCGCGGGGCGCTCGAGGACTCCGGCCTTTGGTTCTTCATGGCACTCTCCTCCCGTACGGCAGGCGAGGGATAGGAACGTCAACGGCCCTCAGGGGCTGACGAGCACGATAGGAAGCACGTCGGCGGAGGGCAATACGATCTTCCCGGCGCCTTGCTCCCTGGTTGCTGCGCCCCCATCTTCTGCCTCAATGCCCGCCCCAACCGATCGCCTATCCGCAGCCCTCGCCGACCGGTACCGCATCGAGCGCGAGCTGGGCCGCGGCGGGATGGCGACGGTGTATCTCGCCGAGGATCTCAAGCACCATCGGCAGGTCGCGATCAAGGTGCTCAAGCCCGAGCTCGCGGCGGTGTTGGGCGCCGAGCGCTTTGTGCAGGAGATCCAGACCACGGCACGGCTTCAGCATCCGCACATCTTGCCGCTGTTCGATTCGGGCGAGGCGGACCGCTTCCTCTTCTACGTGATGCCCTACATCGAGGGCGAGACGCTCCGGCAGAAGCTCGATCGCGAGACGCAGCTCTCGATCGACGAAGCCGTGAAGATCACCACCGAAGTGGCCGACGCGTTGGACTACGCGCACCGCCACGGCGTCGTGCACCGCGACATCAAGCCCGAGAACATCCTCTTGCACGATGGCCGCCCGATGGTGGCGGACTTCGGCATCGCGCTCGCGTTGAGTGCGGCAGCTGGTGGGCGCATGACCGAAACGGGGATGAGTCTCGGCACGCCGCACTACATGTCGCCTGAACAGGCGACGGCCGACAAGGACATCACGGGCCGCTCGGACATCTATTCGTTGGCGAGCGTGCTCTACGAGATGCTGACCGGGAATCCCCCGCACGTCGGCAGCTCCGCCCAGCAGATCATCATGAAGATCGTGACCGAGGAGGCGCAGCCGGTCACCAAGCTCCGCAAGTCGGTGCCGGCGAATGTCGCGGCCGCGATCGCGCAGGCGCTCGAGAAGCTGCCGGCCGACCGCTTCGACAGCGCCAAGGCCTTTGCCGACGCGCTCGCCGATCCGCACTTCACGACGCAGCGCGTGGCCACGTCCGGCGAGCGCACGGTTGCCGAGGCGCGCGGCTTTCGGGGAGCGCTCCGAAACCGGTGGTGGTGGGGTACGGTCGTGGTGGCCATGGGAGCGGTGGCGCTGGCGGTCGTCCTGACGCGTCGCGCGGCACCCGCCTCGCCGCCGTGGTTCACGGCCCGGACCTTCGACTCCCGCTCGATCTTCAACGCGCGCTTCATGCCCGATGGGCAGACGATCGTGTTCAGCGGCCTGCCCGACGTTGGGATCCTCTCGCGCCTGTACGTCATGCGGCCCGACCACCCGGATCCCGTCCCGTTCGGCCCGGACTCGGCACACCTGCTCAACGTTTCGAGCACGGGCCAGCTCGCCATCCTCACGCACGCGAGCTACCTCGGTAGCCATCGCCTGTTCTCGGGCACGCTGGCGACGGTCTCGCTCGGGGGCGAGGCGCCGCGCGAGGTGACAACGGGTGTGCGAGAGGCCGACTGGGGCCCGGACGGAAAGACCATGGCCGTGATCCGCGACAGCAGCGGAACGGACCTCCTCGAGTACCCGGTGGGGACGGTCCTCGTGCGCTCCCAGGGCTACCTCTCGGATCCCAGGGTCTCGCCCTCGGGCGACGCGATCGCGTACCTCGAGCACCCCGCGAAGTTCGACGATCGCGGCTCCGCCATCATCGCCGATCGCACGGGCCGCACACTGGCCAAGTCGGTGGACTTTCAGGGGACCGAGGGTGTCGCGTGGTGGCCGGACGGGAAGGGCATCTTCTACTCGGCCGCCGGGGGAGGAGGTACCGGGGTTGTCAGCTTCGCGCCGCGCTAAATGGACCGGTCTGGACGGGACGGATGGGCCCTCTCCGGTCCGGGCGACCTGACGGTCCAGGACGTCTCCCGCGAGGGTCGTGTTCTGCTGACCGA
>DATFMZ010000160.1:0-8892 GCA_035266665.1 Gemmatimonadales bacterium
GTTTAGCAACTGCTTACGTGCCAGGGCCATGACGTCAAGGGCTCTGGCACGGCTTTTGACAGCGGGGCCGGCCGATATTAACTTCCGCCGTGCACCTCCTCTGTGTCATCCCGGCCCGTCTCGGGTCTACCCGACTCCCCCAGAAGCCTCTTCGTCCCCTCGGCGGCGAGCCGCTCATCCGCGTCGTGGCGCGGCGGGCCCTCGCGCTCGGGCTCACGGCTCGCGTGGTGGTGGCGGGTGACGACCCGCGGATCCTTGAGGCCGTGGCCCCCCTCGGTGTCGAGGCGGTGCTCACCGATCGGGGCCATCGGTCGGGGACCGAACGGGTGGCGGAGGTGGCCCGGCGGCCCGAGTACCGGAATGCCGAGATCGTGCTGAACCTGCAGGGGGATGAGCCGCTCATCCCGCGCGAGGCGGCGCTCGGCGCCGTGCGCCGCGTCGAAGGCGGGGCGGAGATCGGGACCGCGGCCGACCCGCTCCAGGCGCGCGATCGCTCGCATCCCGACCGGGTGAAGGTGGCGGTGGATCCGGCGGGGCGCGCGCTCGACTTCTTTCGGACGCCGGTGGCGCCGGCGTGCGCCCGGCAGCCCGCGGTGTTGCGGCACGTGGGGGTGTACGCCTATCGGCCGGCCGCGCTCGAACGGTGGATCGCCCTCCCGCCCGTGGCCGAAGAGATCGAGGAACGACTCGAACAGCTGCGCCCGCTCAGGCACGGCATGACGATCGGCGTCGAGCCGCTTCGCGTGCCGGTGCCGCCGGGCATCGATTCGGAAGAGGACCTGCGACTGGTGGAGGCAGCGCTGTGAGCACCAAGTACATCTTCGTGACCGGTGGCGTCGTGTCGTCGCTCGGCAAGGGTATCGCGGCGGCCTCACTCGGCCGTCTCCTCGTCGAGCGCGGACTCAAGGTGACGATCCAGAAGTTCGATCCCTACATCAACGTCGATCCCGGCACGATGTCCCCCTTCCAGCACGGGGAGGTCTTCGTCACCGACGACGGCGCCGAGACCGATCTCGATCTCGGACACTACGAGCGGTTCATCGACCGGTCGCTCTCGCAGACGAACAACGTCACCACCGGACGCGTCTACCTGAACGTGATCACGAAGGAGCGGCGCGGCGAGTACCTCGGCAGCACCGTGCAGGTGATCCCCCACATCACCGATGAGATCAAGAGCGCCATCCGGCGGCTCGCACCCGACCACGACGTGGTGATCACCGAGATCGGCGGCACCGTGGGCGACATCGAGTCGCTGCCGTTTCTCGAGGCCATCCGACAGTTCCGCCAGGAAGTCGGCCGCGACAACGCGCTGTTCATTCATCTCACCCTCGTGCCGTACATCTCGGCGAGCGGCGAGCTCAAGACCAAGCCGACCCAGCACTCCGTGCGGGAGCTGATGGAGATCGGGATTCAGCCCGATCTCCTGATCTGCCGGTCCGACCAGGCGCTCGACGACGCGGTGAAGCGGAAGATCGCGCTCTTCTGCAACGTGGACTTCGGCTGCGTGGTCGAGAGCCGCACGGTCGAGACCATCTACGAGGTGCCCCTCCTGCTCCACGCACAGGGGATGGACCGCGAGGTCTGCCGCCGGCTGAACCTCGACGTGAAGGAACCGGATCTCCGGCCGTGGGAAGCGATGGTCAAGCGCGTGCGTGAGCCCGCGGACCGCGTGCGGATCGCCATCGTCGGCAAATACACCGAGCTCACCGACGCCTACACGTCCATCCGCGAAGCGCTCGTCCATGGCGGGATCGCCAATGACGTCGGCGTGGATCTGCACTGGATTCCGAGCGACGAATTCGTGGACCAGGCCGCTGCGGGGCGGGTCCTCACCGGCCACGACGCGCTGCTCGTGCCCGGCGGGTTCGGCGTGCGCGGCGTGGAGGGCATGGTCGAGGCGGTGCGGTGGGCGCGGGAGCACGAGCTGCCGTTCTTCGGCATCTGTCTCGGGATGCAGACGGCGATCATCGAGTTCGCGCGCGACGTCTGTCAGCTGCCCGAGACGAACTCGAGCGAGTTCCAGGCGGAGTGTGAGAATCCGGTGATCTCGCTCATGGATTCGCAGCGGGACGTGCAGGATCTTGGGGGGACCATGCGACTCGGCGCCTATCCCTGCAAGCTCCGCGCGGGCTCCCGCGCGCGGGAGATCTACGGCGTGGAGGAAGTCGCGGAGCGACACCGTCACCGCTATGAGGTCAACAATAGCTATCGCGATCTCCTGGCCGAGTATGGTATGCGGTGCTCCGGGCTCTCGCCCGACGGCTCACTCGTCGAGATCGTCGAGCTGCCGGCGCATCCGTGGTTCGTCGGCTGCCAGTTCCATCCGGAGTTGCGCTCGCGGCCGACGCGGCCGCACCCGCTCTTCGCGAGCTTCGTGGCCGCGGCGCGGGCGCATCGGCGCCGCACGCCGGACATGGAGGCGGAGCATCTCGCGGAGTCACCGGCCTGAGATGAGCGCCTGCTTTCCCGCTCCGGTGCTCGTCGCGGGGCCGTGCGTGCTCGAGGACGACACGCTGAACCTGCGCATCGCGGAGGCCCTCGCCGAGCTGCGCGTGCGGCTCGGCGTGTCCGTGGTCTTCAAGGCGAGCTACGCCAAGGCGAATCGCTCGCGCGCGGAGGCGCCACGCGGTCCCGGCCTCGAGCGCGGGCTCGCGCTCCTGGCGCGCGTGAAGCGCGAGACCGGCCTGCCGGTGCTCACGGACGTGCACGAGTGCGCCGAAGTCGCCGCCGCCGCCGAGGTGGCGGATGCCCTCCAGGTGCCGGCGTTTCTCTGTCGCCAGACGCCGCTGCTCGAGGCCGTGGGGCGGAGCGGCCGCGCGGTGAACGTGAAGAAGGGGCAATGGATGGCACCGGATGCCATGGCCGGCGCGGTGGAGAAAGTCCGCGGCGCGGGCGGTACGGAGGTGGCCGTCACCGAGCGCGGGACGTTCTTCGGGTACGGCGATCTCGTGGTGGACATGCGGAGCTTCGCGCGGCTCAAGGAAGCGACCGGCGGCCCGGTGCTCTTCGACGCGACGCACGCCGTGCAGCGTCCCGGCGCCGGTCCCGAGGGCGCCTCCGGCGGCGAGCGCCGCCACGTGCCGGCGCTGCTTGCGGCGGCCGCCGCGGCGGGCGCCGACGGATTCTTTCTCGAGACCCATCCCGCGCCCGACGAGGCGCCGAGCGACGCGGCCAGCATGTGGCCGCTCGCGGATCTCGAGGCGCTCGTCGAGCGCGCGCTGGACGTCCGCGCGGCGGCGCGTGGTGGGGAAGTTCGTGCTTGAGCCGCTGCTCGCCAAACGCATTCAGCTCGTCGGCCTCGACGTGGACGGCGTGCTCACCGACGGCGGGGTGTACGTCGGTGGCGACCAGGGCGTCCCCATCGAGCTCAAGCGGTTCGACATTCGGGACGGTATCGGCCTCCTGCTGATGCGCGCCGCGGGTTTGCGCGTGGTGATCGTGAGCGGACGGGTGTCCGAGGCCACACGGATCCGTGCGGAAGAGCTCGGCATCGACGAGATCGTCCAGGACAACTTCGCGCGCAAGCTCCCGCCGTTCGAAGCGATGCTCCAGCGCGCGAACGTGCGGATCGAGGATGCCGCGTTTCTGGGGGACGATCTCCCCGACATCCCGATCCTCCGCCGCGTGGGGCTCCCGGTGACCGTGCCGGATGCCGCGCCCGAGGTGCGGCAGCTCGCGCGCTACACGACCGAGGCGCGGGGCGGGCGCGGCGCGGTCCGCGAATTCGCGGAGGTGTTGCTGCACGCGCGGGGGCAGTGGGACGGTGCGGTGGCCCGCTATCTCGCCGAGCGCGGCGAGGCGCACGCCCCGAGGTTGAGCCGTGCGCGGTAACCGGCGCGCAGCGCTCGTGCTGCTCGCGGCCGGGGTGGCCGGGCTCGCCGGGCTGGCGTGTCGCGACTCCGAGCTGCCGCCGACGACGATCTCGGCGGCGGACAGCGCCGATCAGACGTTCTTCGGCATGACGACTTCCGTCACGGTGAACGGCGTACGCCGCGTGCAGCTGCACGCGGACACGGCCTATTACTTCGAGAACCGGCAGGTGGCCGACCTGCACGGGGTGCACGTGACGTTCTTCGGCCCGGAGGGCGAGCAGACGTCGTCCCTGACGGCCGATTCGGGAACGTACAACTCCCGCACCGGCGACATGGAGGCCATCGGCAACGTCGTCGGCGTGACGCCGGACGGCCGGCGGCTCACGACGTCGGTGCTGGACTACAGTCGCTCGACCGACCGGGTCTCGGGGCCGGCGAGCTTCGTGTTCGTCACGCCCGATCAGCACCTCGAAGGGGACGGTTTCACCGCCGACCCGGATTTCCGGAACGTCGAGACGAAGAAGCCGCGCGGCAACCTCGGCCGAGTGGAGCTCAAGCAGTGATGGCGCCGTCCTGGCGTCTCGGGCTCGCGTCCATGGTAGCCGCAGCGTGGATGCTGCCGGCCGCACTGCGCGCGCAGGGGAGCCGCACCTGCGACGTCGTCGTGGACAGCACGCTCGGCGTCGGCCGCAAGGTGGATATCGGGCAGGGCCGGTTCCGGTTCTATGCGGGCGGCGGCGTGTGGGCGCACTGCAAGGGGCAGATCACGAAGATGCATTCGGACTCGGTTGCCTGGTATCCCGAGTTTGACCGGTTCGACATGGTCGGCGGGGTGACCTTCCGCGACTCCGCGGTGAACTTGAACTCACAGCGTGCGACCTATGTCCTGAACCAGGAACGACTCGACGCGTACGGGAACGCCGTGCTCCGGAACCTCGTGACGGGATCGGTGCTCACCGGCCCGACCATCACGTATCTGCGTCGCGCGCAGGGCGTGCGGGACAGCGCGGAGCTGATTGCCCCCAACCGGCCGACGGTGCGGTATCTGGCGGTGGGTGACACGGCGGGCGCGCCGCCCTGGGTGATCACCTCCGACCGGCTGCGCCTCGTGGGCAACACGGAGGCGTGGGCGGGCGGCAACGTACGCATCCGGCGCGAGGACTTCGATGCGCACTCGGACAGCGCCCGGCTGAACGTGGACGCGGGGGGCGGACGCCTGGTCGGTCACGCGCGGGTGGAGGGATCGGGCGGCGGGACGCAGCCGGACGCGGCGGGATATACGCTCACGGGTCGCAACATCGACTTCAAGATCGATGGCAAGAAGCTCACGTGGGTCCAGGCGGAAGATTCGTCGCTCGCCACGAGTGCCGACTGGCGTCTGTCGGCGGACACCATCGCGTTCGACATCGAGAACGACCAGGTGCAGGGTGGGGAGGCCTGGGGCGATTCGCTCACGTCCACGGCGTCCTCGGTCGGCCAGACCATCACCGCCGACTCGCTCGTGATCGCTGCACCCGATCAGCAATTGACGGAGGTGCGGGGAATCGGTGCGGCCCGTGCGGTGGCGAAACGGGATTCGACGGACGCCGATCCGGATTGGGTCGTGGGCGACACCGTGATCGCGCGATTCGACAGCACGGGCGGGGGGCGCCGCGGGTTGGTGGGGCTCGCCGCGCTCGGCAAGGCCGGCGCGCGGTATCGGGTCTACGAGGCCGATCAGCCGACCAAGCTCGCCGGCATAGACTACTCGCGCGGCGATCGCATCACGGCGCACTTCACCGGGGCCGCCATCGAGCGCGTGGACGTTGCCGGGAACGCGGACGGCGTCTACCTCCAGGTGCCCGCGACGACGGCGGATTCCACGGCCCCCAAGGCCCCGGCCGCCGACTCCGTCGCCACACCGCGCCCCGGGACGGGGGGCGGCGGATGACCGCGCCGCTCTTCGACCGGCTGCACGGGCGCGACGCGTCGTCGCCGCTCGCGCTCGCCGCCTTCCTCAAGGTGGCGGACGGCGGGCAGCCGGTGCGCTTCGGCGATCTCGCGGTGGCGTACCGCGAGGCGTTCCTCGACCTCCAGGACCGCGTCGCGCACGAGGGCACGCGGCAGAGCGGAACGCTGTCGATGGACGAGGTGCGCGGGTATCTCGCCGTGTCCGTCATCCCGCGGCTCGTGACCGACCGTCTGCTCGAGCCGCCGAGCGCTCTCGACGACGATCAGGCGGTGCTCCACGCCGGGCCGGCGCTCGCCCCCATGGTCGGGGTGCCCGGCGTGCGCGAGCGCCTCGTGGAGCTCGCCGAAGAGGCGCTCACCGCGGCCGAGTCGGTCGCCCGGCCCGTGCCACCGAGTGGCAGCACGCTGTCGGCCCGCGGCCTCACCAAGGTCTACCGGCGGCGCACGGTCGTGAATCACGTGGACCTCGAGCTGCACCAGGGCGAGATCGTCGGGCTGCTCGGGCCGAACGGTGCGGGCAAGACAACCACCTTCTACATGATGGTCGGTCTCGTGCGGCCCGATGACGGGCGGATCTTCATCGACGACACGGATCTCTCGGGCCTGCCGATGTACCAGCGCGCGCGCCGCGGCATCGGGTACCTCGCGCAGGAGCCGTCGGTCTTCCGGCGGCTCACCGTCGAGGAGAACGTGCTCGCGATTCTCGAGGGTTTGAAGATCTCGAAGGCCGAACGCGACGCGCGCCTCGAGGGCCTGCTCGATGAGCTGGCCATCAAGCACCTGCGCAAGGTGCCGGCCTACAAACTCTCGGGCGGAGAGCGGCGGCGCCTGGAGATCACCCGCGCCCTGGTGACGGAGCCGAAGTTCATGTTGCTCGACGAACCGTTCGCCGGAGTCGATCCGATCGCCGTGAGCGACATTCAGTCCATCGTCGCCAGCCTGCGGGGCCGGGGCATCGGCGTGCTCATCACCGATCACAACGTGGAGCAGACGTTCGATATCGTGGATCGTGCCTACATCGTATTCGAAGGACGCGTGCAGGTGGCCGGCAGCGTGCGTGAGCTGGTGTTCAACGACCAGGTCGCGGATCTCTACCTCGGTCCCACGTTGACCGCGCGGCTGCGGGAACGGCTCGAGGCAGCGGCATGAAGACGGGGCTCCAGCAGACCACCTCGCTGAAGCAAGAGCTGCGGATGAATCCGCGGCTCTACCAGGCCATGGACCTGCTGTATATGCCGCTCATGGACCTGCAGCAGCATCTGAAACAGGAGCTCTTGGTCAACCCGTTCCTCGAGCTGATCGAGACCGAGGACGAGATGACCGATGCGGAGCAGGCGGAGGCGCTCGAGAAGGAGAAGGCGGAGGCGGAGGAGAAGAAGGACGACGAGGTGGACTGGGAGGAGATTCTCCTCGACGGGTTCCAGGTGGGCGGCGGTGCGCGCGACCTGACCGAGGCCGAGACGTTCGAGCGCGTGAGCGTGCAGTCGCGCGATCTCGCCGACTACCTGCGTGACCAGCTGCAAATGCTCCACCTGACGGAGCGTCAGCGCCTCCTCGCGGAAGAGTTCCTCGGCAACATCGGTGAGGACGGATATCTGCACGCGACGCTCGACGAGATCGTCGACGGCGCGAACAGGCTCGTGCGCGGCTGGATGGGGCTGAACGGTGCGGAGATTCCCGAGGCACAGGACCTCGAGACCGCCGAGGACGTGGCGGAGGTGGCGGGGGTCGCGGATCCCTCGGAGTTGATCTTCGGTGCGACGGACGTCCAATGGACGACGAGAGACGCCGATGCGGCGGCGCGAGAGCCGGAGCCGTCGCACGCAGAGGGGCAGGGTGGCAGGGTTGCAGAAGCGGCAGAAGCGGCAGAAGCGGCAGAAGCGGCAGACGAGGCAGACGAGGCAGACGAGGCAGAAGAGGCAGAAGAGGCAGTGGCCGAGCCGGAGATTCCCGGTCTCTTCACCGTGGCCGAGGCGGAGGAGCTGCTCCACATCCTCCAGACGCTCGATCCGCCGGGGATCGCGGCGCGCAATCTGCGCGAGTGCATCATCCTCCAGCTCCAGGAGGGCGGGCAGCAGGAGACGATGACGTACAAGCTGGTCGACGAGGCGTTCGACGATCTGATCGCGCACCGCTGGAGCGATCTCGCCAAGCGGTACGCGATCGATCCGCGCGAGGTGCAGGATGCGGCGGATCAACTCGCGAAGCTCGATCCGAAGCCGGGTCTCCGCTTCCTTCCCTCGGACGACGAGTATGTCACCCCGGATCTCATCGTGGAGAAGATCGACGGCGAGTATCGCGTCTTCCTGAACGACACCGGGATGCCGCGGCTCCGGATCAGCCCCACGTACCGGAAGCTCGTGGGCGACAAGAAACATTTCGACCAGAAAGCCAAGGAGTTCGTCACCGAGAAGATGAACGGCGCGAGCTGGCTCATTCAGGCCATCGAGCAGCGGCGTCAGACGATGCTCAAGGTCATGAACTTCATCGTGGACCAGCAGCGCGACTCCTTCGAACGGGGCGTCCAGTCCCTCCGGCCGCTGACGCTCCGGGAGGTGGCCGACCACATCGAGATGCACGAGTCGACCGTGTCGCGCGTGACCAACCAGAAGTACGTGCAGACGCCGCGGGGCGTCTTCAGCCTCAAGTACTTCTTCTCGAGTGGCCTTTCGACCACGAGCGGCGAGGACATCTCGGCGCGTGGGGTGAAGGACAAGATCAAGAGCCTGGTGGGCGACGAGGATCCGAAGAAGCCGCTCACGGACCAGGCGATCGTGAAGCACCTGAAGGCGGACGGCGTGAACATCGCGCGCCGGACCGTGGCCAAGTACCGCGACCAGTTGGGGATCATGCCGGCGCGGATGCGAAAGCGGGTGTGACGATGACCGAGCCGAAGCAAGCCGCTCAGGCGGACGAGGCACGTACGGCCGCCGCGTTCCTCACGGACGCGATGCGCCGGGACTTCGTCGTGGTCGTGCCGGCCTACAACGAGGCGCCCGCCGTCCGGGATCTGGTTCGTGAGCTGCGCGCCGCGTTCGAGACGTTCGACCTGCACGGCCAGGTGATCCTCGTCGATGACGGCTCGACGGACGGTACCGCGGAGATCGCCCGGCGTGAGGCCGTCGGCTGG
>DATFMZ010000161.1:0-2600 GCA_035266665.1 Gemmatimonadales bacterium
GCGTCAATGAGCGCGTCCGCGAGATCGGCGTGCGCACGGCGCTCGGCGCGGCACCGAGCGACGTCGTGGGCCAAGTGGTGCGCCGCGCCCTCGCGCTCACGCTGCTCGGCGCGGCGATCGGCTTGATTGGCGCCGTCGCTGCGAGCCGGCTCCTGACGTCCATGCTCTTCGGCGTCTCCGCACTCGATCCGATGACGTACGGCGCCGTGACGGCGCTCCTCGCGAGCGTAGCGCTTCTTGCCGCGTGGGCGCCGGCCCGGCGAGCCGCCGGCGTCGATCCCACCATCGCGCTCAGGGCGGAGTAGCGCGACCGGGAACCGAACCCGCCAGCGGATCCCCCCCGTCCATCGTCGTGAGCTCGAGGGCGGCGAGCGCGTCGCGATCGGCGATCGCGTCGATCGCCGCGATCTTCCCGCCGCCAATCGTCACCTTGAGGACGAGCAGCATCCGTCCTTTGACCGGCACCAGGATGCCGACGTCGCCGTCGATGAAGCCCGCCACGGCGGCCTGCGCGCGACCCTTGAAGAAGCCGGCCACGGTCGCGGCGCCGTGCGCCTCGGCGGGGCCGCCCATGCGAATGGCCTGGGCGTCGCACCGGGCGACGATGTCGGGATCGAGCACCGCCACGAGCGCCTCGAAGTCTCCGGACTTCGAGGCGGCGATGAACGCCTCGACCACCTCCCGTTGCCGGCTGCGATCCACACCCGACGTCGAGGCCCCGCGCACGCGCCGCCGCGCCCGGCTCGCGAGTTGGCGCGCGGCGACGGGCGTCCGTCCCACGATCGGCGCGATGTCGTCAAACGGCAGATCGAACATGTCGTGGAGCACGAACGCGACGCGTTCCGCCGGCTCGAGCGTCTCGAGCACGACCAGCAGCGCGAGCCCCACCGAGTCGGCGAGCTCGGCATCCTCCTCCGGGCTGCGCTCGTGGATCCGTCCGGCGATCGGCGCCGTCCCGGGTCCATCCAGGGTCTCTTCCCGATGCGCCTTGCGCGCGCGCAGCATGTCGAGGCAGATCCGCCCCACGATCGTCGTCATCCAGCCCCCGAGATTGTCCACGCCGTCCGCGCCGGCGCGGCTCATCCGGAGCCATGCCTCCTGTACGGCGTCCTCAGCTTCTTCGGAGGAGCCCAGCATGCGGTAGGCGATCGCGCGCAGGTGCCCGCGGTGCGCCTCGAACCGTTGGGCTAGGAGTTCGCGTTCATCCATCGGTCACACTCTCGCGTCGTGTTTCGTCACCCCATTGACGAAGCCACTTCCAACGATGTGACACGGAGCGACCGATGCCCAAGCTAGCTCGACCCAGCGCCCCCGCCGAAGCCCCGGTGGTGATCGAACCCCGGCTCACCAATCCGGCCGCACTCCTTCCCGACACGTGGGACGGGATCCAGAGGCTGCTCGTGGCGGTGCAAAAGGGCGGCGTGCCGCCGAACATACTCGAGCTCACCCACATGCGCGCGAGCCAGATCAACGGCTGCAGTGCGTGCATCGACGGCACGATCAAGCAGGCGCGCCAATCCGGGGAGCTCGATGATCGGCTGCTCCAGGTCGCGGCGTGGCGTCATTCGTCGCGGTTCACCGAGGCCGAGCGTGCGGCGCTCGAGCTCACCGAAGAGATGACGCGCCTGGCCGATCGGCCCGATCCCGTGCCGGACGGGACGTGGGCGCGCGTCGCGGAGCACTTCGACGAGCGCGCGCTGGCGGCCCTCATGCTCCACGTGGCGCTCACGAATCTATTCAACCGATTGAACGTGACCAGACGCCAGGGGAGCGCGGACTGGTAGCCCCGGAATCGCGTGCGCCGACCGTTGCGTCACCCGCCCCTTTTCTACTCGGGGATTGACAGCGGGCCGCGTCAGATGTCGTCTTGCTTCGACCACTGAACGCGCGGCCGGTGTACCGGTCCGCGGAACGGTCGGGAGGAAGCGATGAAGCAACTTGGTTGTGTGATTGCCGCGTTCATGACGCTCGGCGCGATCCCGATGGCGGCGCGAGCACAGACCAACGCACCGCCCATCGTGCTGCACGCCGCACGGCTCTTCGAGGTGGTTCCAGGCAAGATCGTGAGCCCCGGCGAGGTGCTCGTGGAGGGCGACCGCATCACGGCCGCCGGTACGTCGGTACCGCATCCCGCCGGCGCCAAGGTGATGGATTTGGGCGACGTAACCCTGATGCCCGGCCTCATCGATGCGCACGTCCACCTGTTCCTCCACCCGTCTCCTCCCTCGGAGGGCATGCAGACGGTGGACGAGTCCGCGCCGCAGCGGA
Organism: Gemmatimonadales bacterium; assembly: GCA_035266665.1. Lineage (GTDB taxonomy): Bacteria > Gemmatimonadota > Gemmatimonadetes > Gemmatimonadales > GWC2-71-9 > DATFMZ01. Next base: position 2,269 of record DATFMZ010000161.1, read on the forward strand.
CCATCGAGGCGACGCTCGCGGCCAAGGCGGATCTGCTGGCGGGCTTCACGTCTGAGCGCGACATGGGTACCGAGGGCGCGGGCCCGGCAGACGCCGCCGTGCGGAACGCCATCAACAGCGGGGAGATTCCGGGCCCGCGGCTCCGCACGAGCGGGATGGCGATCTCGATTCTGGGCGGACACGAGGACGCGATCGGCTTCAACCCGGAGCAGCACGTCCTGGGCAACGCCGACTACGCCAACGACACCGAGCAGTTGATCGAGACGATCCGCGAGCAGCACAAGCTGGGCTCAACCTTCGTCAAGATCTACGAAACGGGGACGGACCGGATG
>DATFMZ010000162.1:0-4603 GCA_035266665.1 Gemmatimonadales bacterium
GGTCGGGGCGGTGGGACTGTTCCAGCTCGGGATCTGGCTCGGCTTCGGGAAGCTGGCCCTCGACAATCGCGCACAAATCGCCTCGATGGTGACGCAGCACGGCGGCCAGGCGATGGCGGGGTTCTCCCTTCCACCGGTGCCGATCTCCACGATCGTCGTGCTCCTCGCCTATTTCGTGCTCGGCTATTTCCTCTACGCGGCGATGTTCGCGGCGGTCGCCTCGATGGCGAGCAGCGAGCAGGACGCGCGGCAGGCGCAGACACCCGTAGTGATGCTGCTCGTGATTCCCGCAATGTTGGTCATGGGAGTGATCAACAACCCGGACGGCAGCCTCGCGCGTGCGATCAGCCTGATCCCGTTCAGCTCACCGATTGCGATGCCGGTGCGCTGGGTAGCGGCACCGATTGCCCCGATCGAGCTCTTCGAGTCACTCGGCATCTTGATCGGCACCGTGATCGCGGTGACGTGGCTTGCCGGCCGGATCTATCGCGTCGGAATCCTCATGCACGGCAAGCGGGCGCGGCTCAAGGACGTCGTGCAGTGGATTCGCGCCTGAGCGTCACCACCTAGGCGGTCATCCCGGGCATACAGTATCTTGCCCGGGATGGCCCATCCCGAATTCGACATCATCGTCATAGGCGGCGGCCACGCCGGGAGCGAGGCCGCGACGGCGGCCGCGCGCCTCGGGGCGCGCGTCCTGCTCCTCACCGCCAACCTGGAGACGATCGGCCAGATGTCCTGCAATCCCGCCATCGGCGGGATCGCCAAGGGCACCGTGGTGCGTGAGGTCGATGCGCTCGGCGGAGTGATGGGCAGGGCCGCCGATGCGGCGACGATCCAGTTCCGCATGCTCAATCGCTCCAAAGGGCCCGCCGTGTGGGCGCCGCGGGCCCAGTGCGACCGGTCGCTCTACCGCAATGCGGTGCGCCGCGAGCTCGAGCGCCACCCCAACATCGTCTTCCGCCAGGGGATGGCGGCGGCACTCCTCATCGAGGGATCACGGGTGGTCGGGGTGCGGACTGCGCTCGGGACGGACATGTCGGCCCGCGCCGTTGTGCTGACCGCCGGGACGTTCCTGCGCGGCCGCATCCATATGGGGACCGGCACGCGGATCGATGCGGGGCGTGCGGGCGATCCACCCAGCGTGGACTTGGCCGAGCAGCTCGAGGCGATCGGCCTCGCCGTGGACCGGTTCAAGACGGGCACGCCGCCCAGGGTCGACGGACGCTCGGTGAACTACGCGGCGCTCGAGCGGCAGGACGGCGAGTTGGAGGGGGCGCGGTTCTCGTCTTTCACCACACGCGAGCGCCCCGCCCAGCGCCCCTGCTGGATCACCTGGGCCGGGGCGCCCGTCAAAGAGATCATCAGCCGGCACCTGCACGAGTCGGCCCTCTACGGCGGTGCCATCGCGGGGCGGGGACCGCGCTACTGCCCCTCGGTCGAGGACAAGGTGGTCAAGTTCCCCGACGCCGAACGCCATCAGATCTTCCTCGAGCCTGAGGGGCTCGATACCCGAGAGCTGTACGTGAACGGGCTTTCGACCTCGCTACCGGCAGCGGTGCAGCTGGAGATGCTGCACGCCATACCTGGTCTCGATCGCGCCGAGATGACGCGCGCCGGGTATGCCATCGAGTACGACTACTATCCTCCCGATCAGCTGACGCCATGGCTCGAGGTGAAGGCGCTCGAGCATCTGTTTTTCGCGGGACAGATCAACGGGACGACCGGCTACGAGGAGGCGGCGGGTCAGGGGGTAATCGCGGGGATCAACGCGGCACGCCGTGTCCGGGGGGAAGAGCCCGTGGTGCTTGGTCGAGACGCGGCATACATCGGCGTACTGGTCGATGACCTCGTTACGCGCGGCGTGGACGAGCCGTATCGGCTGTTCACGTCGCGTTCGGAGTTTCGCCTCGTGCTCCGCCAGGACAACGCGCTTACGCGGCTCGCGCCGTTGGCCGCGCGGCTCGGTATGCTCTCGGACGCGGAGGCCGCGACGCTCGTGCGCCGCATGGAGACCGAGCGCGAGCTGAATGCCCTGGCCGCGGCGACCGCGGTGCCCGTGCGCGAAGCGAACGCGTATCTGGCGGAGCTCGGTGAGCGCGCGATCACCGAGCCGCAACGCGCGATGGAGATCGCGCGCCGTCCCCGCGTGGGGCTGCGCACACTGCTCGCCCTCGCCCTCGACGAGCTCCCCGACGCATCCCTCGACGCCTGGATGTCGGTGGAGATTGAGCTCAAGTACGCCGGGTATCTCGCGCGCGAGCGTGAGGCGGCAACGCGCCTCGCGGAGATGACCGAGTTCGTCCTCCCGGCAGACACCCCGTACGATGCCTTCAAGACGTTGAGCACGGAGGCACGGCAGAAGCTCGCCCGCATTCGCCCCACGTCGCTCGCGCAAGCGGCACGCATCCCCGGCGTCTCTCCCAGCGATCTGCAGAACCTCATCCTCGAAGTGGTGCGCAGGCGACGAAGCGTCGCGTGAGCCACTGCGGCGACATGTCTAAAACATTGCAATAAAACATTTTATGCAATAGTTGATACCGGCGAAACGGCGGGACTGTGCCTCGACGGGCCGTTGTTTCACGTGAAACAGCTCGCGTCGGACGAGTCGCTCCGCGCGTCGGACTGCGCGGGCCCGCAGGCCGGTGGACGCTCGGCGACGGTGCCGGGATGCCAGGTGAGCAACCGTCAACAACCGTGGGTCTCGCGTCCGGGGCGGCACGCGTCGTAGCGGCAGGGCCGGCCGGTGGAACGCCATCGTTTGGATGAACGCGTCGAGGCTGCTCGGCCGGTGGGGGTGCGTGCAGGGCGCGCGACGTTCGTCCGCTCCGCCTCGCGGTTACGAACCCGCTCGACGCGAGCGCACGTGTCCGTGAGGCGTGCGCCGATTTACGGCCGGCGCGCTGGCGCCCCGGAGCGAGTGCGGCGTTCCATGTTCGAGCGCGGCGCGATGACGATCAGCACGTACGCCAGACATCGTGTCCAGTCGAAGGTCTTGCCGTAGCCGAGTGCGGAGTGGGGTCACTCCGCGCTTCCGACCGGCGCCCGGATCGCGCGACGGTCCGCTCCAGAGTCGAACCTGGCAACGCGTCGGTGCTATCACGAGCCCGCCTCGAGCGAGCGACTCCCATTGCGTTCGCCCCGACGCCCTCCACACAGACGGATGTTTCACGTGAAACGTGATCTAAGTGCTTTACCGGGGGCTCGGTGATCCCTATATTGCGCGGTCACCACGAGTCGCATCCGATCAAGTTAGTATTGCATAACTCTCTGTAATACAAAGAGTTAATTATATGGGACGAGTGCTCGCGATCGCGAATCAGAAGGGCGGCGTCGGCAAGACGACCACAGCGGTGAATCTCGCCGCTTCGCTCGCCGCGGCCGAGCGTCGCACGCTCTTGGTGGACGGCGATCCGCAGGGGAATGCCACGAGCGGGATCGGCATCGATCGGCGTCGCGTGCGCACGTCGCTCTACGATGCGCTCGTGGGCGAGGTCCCACTGGTGAGCGTGATCCAGCGCGCGGTGAACTTTCCGGCACTCGACGTCATCCCGGCGACACAGGATCTCGTCGGAGCGGAGATCGAGTTGGTGAATCGGCGCGGTCGGGAATCGGTCGTGCGCCAGGTGCTCCAGCCGGTGCGCAGCGCGTACGACTTCGTGCTCATCGACTGCCCGCCCTCGCTCGGTCTCATCACGCTCAACATGCTCGCCGCCGCCGACGCGGTGCTGATTCCGATTCAGTGCGAGTACTACGCTCTCGAGGGCCTCTCTCAACTCCTGAACACGATCAAGCTCGTCCAGCAGAACTTCAACGCCGATCTCGCGATCGACGGTGTCCTCCTCACGATGTTCGACACGCGCCTCAATCTGTCACGACAGGTGGCGAACGAGGCGAAAGAATATTTCGGCCAGAAGGTGTTCCGCACGGTCATTCCCCGAAACGTGCGGCTTGCCGAGGCGCCGAGTTTCGGTAAACCGATTTTGCTCTATGACGTGCAGTCGGTCGGCGCGAAGTGCTACCTCGCGCTCGCCCAGGAGCTCATGCGGCGTGTCGCGGAGATGCCCGCACCGACGGTCGTCAACGTGAGTGGGGAGGCGAGCGCATGAGTGAGAAGGCGGCGCGTCGGCGCCTCGGCCGCGGGCTCGAGGCGCTCCTTGGTCCGACCACGACCACCGCCGAAGCGCGCGCGGAGGGCTCGCTCACCGAGATCCCGCTCGCCGCCGTGCGGCCCAATCGCTACCAGCCGCGCCGGAGCTTCGACGACCATGCGCTCGAGGAGCTCGCCGCCTCACTGGCCGCGTCAGGGCTCCTGCAACCCATCGTGGTGCGCCCTGCGGAAGACGGTGCGTACGAGCTCATCGCCGGCGAGCGCCGCTCCCGTGCGGCCCAGCGCCTCGGCTGGACCGAGATCGGCGCCGTCATTCGCGACGTGGATGACCGCACCCTCCTCACCCTCGCCCTGGTCGAGAATCTCCAGCGCGATCAGCTGTCGCCGATCGACGAGGCACGCGGGTACCGCCGCCTCGTAGATGAGTTCGGCGCATCGCACGAAGACGTGGCGAGTCTGGTCGGCCGAAGCCGCTCCGCGGTGGCCAACGCG
>DATFMZ010000163.1:0-8863 GCA_035266665.1 Gemmatimonadales bacterium
TAGGTCTTACTCTGATGAGGGTATCGACGTGAGGAATCCGTTGTCACATAGCCAATCTCGCCGTCCGATTTGGTTGACCATCGCCGCCGTCGCGGTGCTCGTTGCCGGTGCGTGCACCAAAGAGACGATCACCTACCGCGATCGCGCGCCGTTCAATCCGCCGCCGGATTCCGTGAATGGATTCCTCGGCTACTTCGACGTATCGACCAAGCAGACGACGTGCGGAAATTGCCATGTGGGCGTGCAGGCCACGTGGGTCAACACCAAGCACGCGCACGCGTGGGAAGATCTTCAGGCGTCGGGTCATGCCTCCGCGTCCTGCGAGGGATGCCATTCGGTCGATCAGAACGGCAACTTTCTCGTGGACACCGCGGGCTATCTGCTGACGCCCGACAGCGCCTACCAGGACGTCCAGTGCGAGAACTGTCACGGTCCGGGGCTCAAGCACGTCGAGGACCCCGATGCCACGCAGCCGCTCGCCTCGATCCAGGTGGACACCGGGCTCACCAACGGGTGCGGCGAATGCCACAGCGGCGCCCACGACCCGTGCGTCGAGCAGTGGAAGCAGTCGGCGCACGGCTCGGGTCCCGGCTTCGCGCATGCGGCCACCAATCCCTCGTGCGCGCCGTGTCACGAGGGCAAGACGGCGCTCGTCGCGAAGTTCGACGAGAACGCCAACTATATCGAGAAGGGTGACAGCGCGCCCATCCGGATCGTCTGTGCGGTCTGCCACAACCCGCACGGTTCGCCCTATCCGCATCAGCTCAGGGCGCCGATCTCCGAGCCCACGACGGACAACCTCTGCGTCCGCTGCCACTCGCGGACCGGGACGCCGCCCTGGAGCCCGGGCTCGCCGACGTCCACCGCCCGCGGCGCCCACGGCGCGCAGGGCCTCCTCGTGATCGGCCAGAACGTCGGGTGGATTCCGCCCAACTTCCAGTACGACACGAACCTGATCGTGAGCAGCCACGGCACGAGCGCGAATCCGCAGCTGTGCGCCACCTGCCACGTGGCCCAGACCACGGTGACCGACAAGATCACCGGTGCCTTCAAGTTCCAGAGCGTCGGGCATCTCTTCGCGGCGGTTCCGTGCACGGATTCGGCGGGGCTTCCGACGACCGACGAGACCTGCACGATCGATCAGCGGGACTTCTCGGCGTGCGCCACCTCGGGGTGCCACGGCACCGCGGGCGCGGCACGTGCGGCTTTCATCACGATCCAGACGGCACTCGATGCCCAGCTCGATCAAATCTGGGCGGATAACAACGGCAACGGCGTGATCGATCCCTATCCGACCGACGGTGGGATTCTGCCCCAGATGGTGGCACGCGGGACGGCCGCCGATTCCGCGGCGCTCGACTTCAGCAACACCACCGTGACCGCGGCCAAGGGCACGCTGTGGAACGCCGCACTCGCCGCAACGAATGACCGCCAGTACTTCCTGAGCGGGCGGGTGTTCGGCATCCAGTTCTCGACGCACATGGCGTCCGGCAACGGGGTGCACAACCCGTTCCTGCTCCAGGCGCTGTTGGCCGCCTCGATCCAGTCGCTCAACACGAGCTACGGGCCGTTCCCGGTGCCGCCGAACCCTGCCACGATGCGAGTTACGGCGACGCCTCCTCCGGGTGTCCACCTGGTGAACGGCTCGACACCGTGAGTCCCAACTGACACCTTTGCCCCCGGAGCTGGTCCCCTAGCGGGGCCGGCTCCGGCGGGGTCCGGCCCCGATCCTTTCGCTCCTCCTGGCCGATGCCTCAGGACCGAGGTCACCACCTCGGGACGGTAGCAGCGGAGTGCGCATGACGCGGAATCCAAACCCAACGACAGCGAACCACGCCACGCGCGCGGAGGCGTTGCCGCGATGACCTCGCCGCACGACCTGACTGCCCCTGCCGACCGCTGGCAACCGGGATTCAACGAATGGATCCTCGGCGGGATCGCCGTCCTGATTCTGGTCGGTGCGCTCTTCGGGAGCGTGCTCTACCTGCTCTCGCCCCAGCCGCTCCAGCTCGCGGAGCTGCAGCCGGCCTATCGGGTGAGCCGGGTGGAGGAATTCCCGGTCGGGTCGAGCCGGGTGGTGAATTGGGGCTCGACCGTGATTCTGGTGGTGCGCACGGGCGAGCAATCCTATGCGGCGCTCGACGCCACCTCCCCCACCGATGGGTGCATCCTGAAGTGGGATCCCGTCTCGCAGCGTGTCCTCTCGCCGTGCAGCTACCTCGTGTACGACCTGCACGGCAACGTGGTGCGCGGCCTCACGACGATTCCCCTCTCGCGCTACGCGGTCTATGTCCGCGACGGCGTCGTCTACGTCTCGAGGCGGTGACATGACGCGACGCACCGGCGAGCCGGGCACCGGCTGGATACGGCGGCTCTGGAGCGACATCAAGGCGAGCACGGACGCGAGCATCCTCGGCGTCCTGCGGTTCCTCGGGTTGCTCTACGGGCCGATCGACACGCATCTCCCGATCGACCAGTCCTTCCGACGGGCGCTCCGCTATCGGCTGCCGAAGCACGCGAATTGGCGCCACGCGCTGGGCGGCATCGCCTATCTGCTGATGATCGTGCTGGTGGTGACGGGGGTGCTCCTCTCGTTCTACTACCGGCCCTCGGCGGAAGAGGCCTACCAGAGCATCCAGCACATCGTCTCCGGCGTCAGCTTCGGGTGGCTCTTCCGCGATCTCCACGTCTGGGCGGCGAATCTGATCGTGATCGCCGTGCTCTTTCACATGGCGCGCGTCTTCTTCGGCGCGGCCTACAAGCCGCCACGCGAGACCAACTGGCTGGTCGGGCTCTTCCTGCTCTTCGTCGTCTTCGCCTTCGGCGCGACCGGTTACCTGCTCCCCTGGGATCAGTGGTCGTACTGGACCGTGACGCAGGGGCTCGACGTCGTTCAGCACATCCCGGTTATCGGTGGCGCCATCGCGCAGATCCTGCGCGGTGACCCGATCGTCTCCGGCGCCACGTTGAGCCGGTTCTTCGCGTGGCACGTGATTCTCTTGCCGTGGATCATGCTCGGGCTGTTGATGCTGCACTTCGCGCTCGTACGGAAGCACGGCATCGCGCCGCCGGTGGACGCCGCGCCGGATGCCGAGGCGCCGGGCGAGCGCTTCTTCCCGGAGCATCTGATTCGCGCCTTCGCGGTCGCCGTGGTGATCCTCGCCGTCGTGATCTCGCTGGCCGCGCTCTATCCCCGACCCGTGAGCGCGCCGGCCGATCCGGCGCGCGTGCCCGATATGCTGATGTCCAATTGGGTGATGGCCGATGTCTCGCGCGCCATCGCGTATTACCTCGGTCCCTGGGGCTTCGCGGCGTTCATGCTCCTCGGGGTCGCACTCGCGATTCTCCCGCTGGTGGATCGGCATCCGGAACGGAAGCTCCGGCGGCGGCCGCTCGTGGCCGCGCTCGGCTTCGTCTTCTTCATCGGGTTCCTGGTGGCCTGGGTGGCGGGCCGGCAGCTCCGCGCGGTGCCGCTCGCGGTGAGCGGGGAATCGCAGATGCTCGAGCAGCCGGCCGTACCGGCGCCGCCGCAGCCCGTGCCGCACGCGGTGCCGGACACGGTGCCCGCCGGCTCGACCGCGGTCGATACCGCCGCAGCCGGGAGGACCCCGTGACCCCCCGCGTCCTCTTCGCCTCGATCGCGGCGAGCGCCGCGCTCGCCTTCGCGGCACCGGGATCGGCCGCCGCGCAGCAGCCGGCCGTCGCCGACAGTGCGATCCGCTGCGTGGTCTGCCACACGAGCCAGCGCGACGCGCTGACCGAGGGCATCCACGTGCAACACGGGATCACCTGCGTGACCTGTCACGGCGGCGATCCGACGTCCCGCACGATGGCGACCGCCCATGGCAGCGGCTTCCGCGGCAAGCTCTCGAAGATCGCCACGGCCCAGCTTTGCGCCTCGTGCCACTCCGATCCGAACAAGATGCGCCAGTACGGGTTGCAGACGGATCAGTTCGCTGAGTACCGCACGAGCAAGCACGGCCAGTTGCTGCTCGTGCAGCACAACAACGACGCACCCACGTGCACCGACTGTCACGAGGCGCACGTCATCTATCCGCCGGACGACGCGCGGAGCCGCGTCTATCCGACGAACATCCCCGGCACCTGCGCGCGCTGTCATTCCGACACGCAGTTGATGGCGAAGTATCATCTGCCGACCACGCAGCTCGCCGAGTTCCGGCGGAGCGCGCACGGCGTCGCCCTTTTCCAGGAACAGAACTTCGCCGCGCCCACGTGCATCGGGTGTCACGGCGCGCATTCGGCGCTCCCGCCGAAGGTGAACGAGATCGGCGAGGTGTGCGGCCGCTGTCACGAGCTCGTCGCCCAGGAGTTCTCCAAGGGCCCGCACGCGGCCGCGGTGGCCGCCGGAAAGCTCCCGGCCTGTCTGGGGTGCCACAGCAATCACGGCACGGAGCGCGTCCCGGCCGACAGCATCGTGCACACGTGCGACCGCTGCCACAGCGCCAACAGCAAGATCCACGAGATGGGCGTGGAGCTGCAGCGGCGGGTGATCGACGCGACGTCCGACATGCAGTCCGCCCAGCGGGCCGTCGGCGAGCTCTCCCTCGCCGGGCGCCGGGTGACCGATTACGAGTTCCGCTATCAGACCGCCTTGACGTCATATCTGCAGATCGGCCAGGTCCAGCACAGTCTCGATCTCACCCAGCTCGACCAGCTCGGCCGGCAGGTGCGGTCGATCTCGGTGGACCTGGGGAACGCGGCGGAGACGGCCGCAGAGCAGCGCTGGGAGCACAAGCTCATCTTGGCTCCCGTCTGGTTCCTCGCGCTCTCGGCGCTCGCGCTCGGCTGGCTGGCCCTGCGATCGATCAAGCGGGCGAAGCGGAGCGGAGGGGCGGAGGACTAGGCGATGTCACCCGCGGTCCGGCGGCAGGTGTCGAGACTGGTCCGTATCCTGGTGCCCATCGCCGTTTTGGCGGTCATCCTGGGCGCGGTCGGTACCGTCGGGTTCGTCCAGTTCTCGAGCACCCCCGGGTTCTGCAAGAGCTGCCACATCATGCGGCCCTACTACGATTCGTGGGCCGCCTCGTCGCACCGGAACGTGCCCTGCATCAAGTGCCACATCGCCCCCGGCATCAAGGCCGAGGCGATGACCAAGGTGCAGGCCGCCAACATGGTGGTGAAGTACTTCACCGGCGCGTATGGCACGCGCCCCTGGGCCGACATCGACGACGCGGCGTGCCTGCGCTCGGGCTGCCACTCAGAACGGCTCATCGAAGGGCTCGTCGACTACAAGGGCGTCCAGTTCAATCACACGAAGCACTTGGGCGAGGTGCGGCGCGGGATTCAGCTCCGCTGCACGAGCTGTCACTCCCAGATCGTGCAGGGGTCGCACATCGCGGTGACCCCCTCCACGTGCTTCCTCTGCCACTTCAAGGATCGTCCCGTCGGCCAGCCAATCGGCGGCTGCATCGGATGCCACCCGAACCCTCCGCGCGTGACGTCGCCCGAAGGGTACGTGATCGACCATCCGCAGTTCGTGAAGGACCGGGTGGACTGCCTCTCATGCCACAGCTCGGTCACGCACGGCACCGGCGACGCGGATTCGGCGCGGTGCATCGAGTGCCACAACCTGCCGGAGGAGCTCGCCAAGTTCAACGATCCGCCGCTGATGCACAAAGTGCACGTGGCCGATCATCACATTGATTGCCTGCGGTGTCACACGCCGATCCAGCACAAGATCGAAGCGCTCAAGACGAACGTCGCGCTCGACTGTCAGAGTTGCCACCGGCAGGTGCATTCCGATCAGCAGCGCCTGCTCGCCGGCATCGGCGGCCACGGCGTGCCGCCCACGCCGAGCACGATGTACCTGGCGCGCGTCACCTGTCTGTCCTGTCACGGCGACGCGAAGACGCTCGCCGGCCACGACACCGTCCAGGTGGCCGACGAGGCCTCGTGTCTCTCGTGCCACGGCGTGCGGTACGCCAACGTCCTGCCCGGCTGGCAGAGCGCGATGGATCGGAAGCTCGCGCTCGTCACCCCGGTGGTGAACGCGGCGGTCGCCGCCGTGCCGCGGACGTCGGCGCGGACCCGGCACGTCGCAGACAGCCTCGTGACGCTCGCCAAGGAGAACGTGGACTTCGTGCGGGTGGGGAAGGGTGCGCACAACGTCGTCTACGCGGACCGTCTGCTGCGGGCGTCGCTCACGTTGATCGGCGACGCGATCCGCGAGGGACGACTGCCGTACACGCTGCCCAAGGTGAACCTCGGCCCCCCGGTGGCGGAGAATGCGTGTCTCCAGTGCCATTTGGGGATCGAGCGGCAGCAGGGCACGTTCGACACGGAGGCGTTCAGTCACGCGCCGCACGTGGTGGCGGCGGGGATGGCGTGCACGCAGTGCCACACGCCGCTCTCGAATCACGGCAAGATCACGCTCACCTCGCGCGCCGCGTGCGACAACTGCCACCATCCGGTCGCGCAGCCGCGGGAGTGCTCGCAGTGCCACGCCGGTGGGGGCGGTGCGCCGTCGGCGCCGATCGTGCTGCCGAGCGGCACGTTCTCGCACAAGGCGCACATCGCCGCGAACCTCACGTGCGACGCCTGTCACACCGCACCGCTGATGAGCGCGCGCGATCTCGTCTGCGACAACTGTCACGAGCAGCATCACCAGCCGACGAACAACTGTCTCTCGTGCCACAAGGGTGGCGTGCTCGCCAAGCACACGATCGACGATCACGTGGCCTGCGTGCAGTGCCATGCCTCGGTGCCACACATCACCCGGTGGACGCGGCAGGTGTGCACGACGTGTCACGCCGACAAGGTGCAGCACTATCCCGGGCGGGCCTGCGAGGTCTGTCACAAGGTGCCGCCCATGGGTGCGACGCGTCACGCCGCGCCGCCCAAACCGGGTGGGTCCGGGACGCAGTAGGGAGGGGAGGGGCCGCATGAGGTTCCGCAGGGTGAGACAACTGGGGCCGGTTCTGGCGCTCGTCACGCTGGCGTGGCCGGCTGCCGCGCAGACGCCGCGTGGCCGCGCCGTGCAGACACCATCCGACGTCGTACAGTGCATCAAATGCCACGGCAACCGGGATTTCCTGACCGGCAAGACCAACTCCGCCGGTCCCGATTCGGCGCTCTTCGTGCCGGCCAACGCGCTCGAAGGGAGCGTGCACGCCTCGTTGCGCTGCGCCGACTGCCACAAGGGCTTCGATCAGGGCTATCCGCATCAGGTCAGCGAGATCGTGGTGCCGTGCCAGACCTGCCACGAGAAGGAAGGGAAGGACTGGGACGCCTCGATCCATGAGGTGAACGCGGTGACGCGCGGTGACGCGCCCACGTGCGTGACGTGCCACGGCTCGCACCAGGTGCTGGCCACCACCGACCCGCGTTCGCCGACCTACAAGCTCAACGTCGCCGGGCTCTGCGGCCGCTGTCACGCCGACCAGAGGATCATCGGCACGTACTTCGGCGCGCCGCAGGACGAGCAGGCGCGGATCGCGGCGATCGCCTATCCGAAGAGCGTCCACGGCCTGGCGCTCACGCGTGACGGGCTGGTCGTCTCGGCGAGCTGCCCGGACTGCCATCGCGCGCACAAGATCCTGCCCGCCAAGTCGCCGGAGTCGTCGGTGAACCGTGCCAACATCCCCGCCACGTGCGGCAAGTGTCACGCCGGGGTCCTGGCGGTCTTCGATTCCTCCGCGCACGGCGACGATTACACGGGGACGCTGTCCCACGTCGCATCCGGCAAGCGCCCGGTCTGCATCGACTGCCACAGCGCCCATGAGATCGTGCGGGCCAACCAGCCGGCGTGGCTCGTCGGCACCGTCGCCAAATGCGGCAACTGCCACAAGCAGCAGTACGAGAGCTACCTCGACACCTATCACGGCCAGGTGACCCAGCTCGGGTTCGGCCTCGCCGCAAAGTGCAGCGACTGTCACACCGCGCACGACATGCGGCCCGCGTCCGATCCGCGCTCGTCGGTCTTCGTCACGAACCTCGTGCACACCTGCCAGCAGTGTCATCCGGACGCGAACGCCAATTTCACCAAGTTCTATCCGCATCCCGAGCCGACGGAGCGGACGAAATATCCCGCGCTCTACTGGCCCTATCTCTTCATGACGATCCTGCTGGTGAGCGTGATGGCGTTCTTCCTGCTGCACACCGTGCTCTGGTTCGGCAGGGAGACGGTCGAGCGGCGCCGCGCGGCCCATGCACGTCGCGACGCGGGAGAGGGGGGACGATGACGCACGTCACCATGAACGCCGCCGATCGTGGAGCCGGCCCGTACGTTCGGCGGTTCAGCGGGCTGCAGCGGACGCTTCACATTCTGGTGATCGTCTCGTTCCTCGGCCTGGTGATGACGGGCCTTCCGCTCAAGTACTCGTACACCGACTGGGCGCACGTGCTGATCCGCCTCCTCGGCGGGCTCACGGCGGCGGGCATCCTCCACCGGATGTGCGCGATCATCACGTTCGGGTATTTCTTCACGCACGTGGGCTACCTGGTGGTGAAGCTGATCACCTCGCCCGAGCGCACGAAGTATCTGTGGGGACCCGACTCCATGGTGCCCCAGCCGAAGGACGTCCTGGACGTGTTCGGGATGTTCAAGTGGTTCTTCGGCCTCGGGCCGCGCCCCAAGTTCGATCGCTACAGCTACATGGAGAAGTTCGACTACTGGGCGGTCTTCTGGGGGGTCGCGATCATCGGCACGTCCGGGCTGTTCCTGTGGTTCCCGGAGTTCTTCGCCCGGTTTCTCCCGGGATGGGTGTTCAACATCGCCAGGATCATTCACAGCGACGAAGCACTCCTGGCGACGGCGTTCATCTTCACCATCCACTTCTTCAACGTGCATCTGCGGCCGGGGAAGTTTCCCATCGACACGGTGATCTTCACGGGCCGTGCGACC
>DATFMZ010000164.1:0-2061 GCA_035266665.1 Gemmatimonadales bacterium
GGCGTTGCTGGATGGTCCTACGATGACTGGGCCGGGATGGTCTATCCCTCGCCCAAGCCGAAGGGCTTCGACCCGCTGGCCTACCTCGCGGGCTACCTCGACACCATCGAGATCAACTCGACGTTCTACCGCCCACCGGCCCCGAAAGCGGCGGCCTCGTGGGCGCGGCGCGTGGCCGAGAACCCGCGCTTCTCGTTCACGGCCAAGCTCTGGCGGCGCTTCACGCATGAGCGCGCGGAGGCGTGGGGAAGCGCGGACGTGGATGTCGTCCGCGCGGGTCTCGCGCCGCTCGTGGAGGCCGGCCGGCTCGGTTGCCTTCTCATCCAGTTTCCCTGGTCGTTCAAGCGGGAGCCCGCCTCACGCGAGTGGCTCGGCGACGTGATCGCCGCGTTTCGCGAGTTTCCGCTGGCCGTCGAGGTGCGGCACGGCTCGTGGAACGTGCCCGAGTTCTACGCGTCGCTCGCCGAGCACGGGGTGGGAGCGGTGAACATCGATCAACCGCTTTTTCGCCACTCGATCACGCCGGACGCGCAGGTGACCGCAGGCATCGGATACGTGCGCCTGCACGGCAGGAACTACGAGAACTGGTTTCGCGAGGATGCCGAAACCCACGAGCGCTACGACTACCTCTACACGAAGGATGAGCTGGCCGGGTGGCTCGACCGGATCCACGAGGTGGCGGAACGCGCGCGTGCGACGTACGTGATCGCGAACAACCATTTCCGCGGACAGGCGGTCGTGAACGTCGCGATGCTGCGGCGGTTGGCCGGCGACGACACGGTGCTCGTGCCGCCCGATCTCTGGTCTGCCTATCGCGCCCCGCTCGAGAGTGCGGGGCTCGTGGCGCCACGCCCACTTGGCGCACCCTAGCCGGCGTGCCATGATACACGTGCTGCGCTACCGATACCGGGGAGGCGTTGATGCGTAGCCGATGGCTTGGTTTCTGGATTGCCGGGCTGGCGCTGCTCGTGTCGGCGCTGGCCTACCCGCACCTTCCCGCGCGCGTTCCGTCGCATTGGAACGTCCACGGTGAGGTGGACGGCTACTCCTCGCGCCTCGTCGGCGCGCTCCTCCTGCCCGCGATGATCCTCGGCTTCGCACTCCTCGCCCAGATCCTTCCCAAGATCGATCCGAAGCGACGGAACTATGAACGCTTTCGGGGCACGTACTGGCTCTTCATGAACGGGGTGCTGCTCTTCGTGCTCGGGTTGCACGCAGCGATGTTGGCCGCCGGCATCGGGATGCACGTCAACATGAACCGGTTGCTCCCGGTGGGGATGGGACTGCTCTTCGTGCTTCTGGGCAACTACATGGGACGCGTCCGCCCGAACTGGTTCGTCGGCGTTCGGACACCGTGGACGCTCTCGAGCGACACGGTCTGGCGGAAGACGCATCGGACCGCCGGGCAGGTGTTCGTGGCGGGCGGCATCGTGATCGCGCTCTCCACGTTCTTGCCGAGCCCCGCGTCGATGATCGTTCTCGTGGTGACGGTCATCGTCATGCCCGCGATTCCCATCGTGCAGTCGTACGTCCTCTGGAAGCGAGAGCAGGCGAACGCAACGCAGTAAGCCCGTGCATCACGACGCCGCCTCGAACAGCCCGAGCTGCACGGCCCGCGGCTCGGGCGCGTCGCATGCGGGGGGCTCCGTGGCGATCCCGACCGCATTGGCTACCTCGTAGAACCTCGTGCGCAGCGCGTCCCGGTACGTGGCCGGCGCATCGGTGGCGTGCGCGTAGGCCACGCGATAGCGATCGAGCAGGTCCGGGAAGCGACGGCCGATGACGTCGAAGAACGGTGCGCGCACCGCGGGATAGAGCCGGAGCACACTGCGCTGGGCGAACCGCGCTCCCGCGTCTCTGGCGGCGGTGAGCAGCCGGACGAGGGTGTCCCGCCCGTCGGTGAGTCCGGGGAGGACGGGCGCCACGAAGACGCCGGCGTTCACTCCGGCGGCGACCAGCCGTCCCACCGCGCGCAACCTGGCGGCGGGAAGCGGCGAGCGCGGCTCGATCGCGCGCACGAGGCGGGCGTTCGTCGAGATGAGCGAGACGTGGACGGTGACG
>DATFMZ010000165.1:0-33041 GCA_035266665.1 Gemmatimonadales bacterium
GTGGATCCCGCGACCGTCAGCCGGGCCGTGCTCGCCCAGGTGCACGCGCTCGATCCCGACCTCCCGGCCTACGATGTCGCCACCATGGAAGCGCGGCTGCACGACGCGCTCGCACGGCGGCGCCTCGCGATGGGATTGCTCGCCGCGTTCGCGGGCTTCGCGCTGATGCTGTCGGGGATCGGGACGTACGGGATCATTGCGTACTGGGTGAGCCGGCGCCGCCGGGAGATCGGCATCCGCATGGCGCTCGGTGCCGATCGCGCGCACGTGCTGCGTCTCGTCGGCCGCGAGCTGGTGGCGATGGTCGGGGTCGGGCTGGTCGTCGGGATCGTCGGGGCGCTCGCGCTCTCGCGGCTGATGCGCGGCATGCTCTTCGGCGTGGCACCGACCGATGTCCCGACGTTCCTCGCCATTCCGCTGATCATGCTCGCGGTGGCGGTGCTCGCCGCGTATCTCCCCGCGCGACGGGCCGTGCGGGTCGAGCCGAGTACCGCGCTCCGGTACGAATAGCCGGCACGGGTTTTCGGCCCGGCCCCTACTCCAGTGTGCTCCTGGGATCCGCCCTCGCCGCGCGACGGGCCGGGAGATAGGCGGCGCCGCCGCCGCCCGCCGCGAGCACCAGGCCCGCGAGCACGAGCGCGCGCGGATCGAGCGGACTCACGTGGAAGACCATCGAGGCGAGCACCCGAGACGTCGCCGCGGCGCCCAAGAGGCCGAGCACGAGGCCCGTTCCGATCACCGCCGCTCCCTGGCGCATCACCGGTCCCAGCACCGCGCGCGGGGTGGCGCCGAGCGCGATGCGAATCCCGAACTCCGCTCCCCTGAGCCGCACGACGTAGGAGAAGACGCCGAAGATCCCGAGCACGGCGAGCACCAGCGCCGTGCCCGCGAAGGCGAGCAACAGGATCATCGTGAACTTCCGTTCCGCGGTGCCGCGCCCGATCACGTCGCCGAGCGGCGTGGGCTGATCCATCACGAGCAGGGGATCGATCCCGTGCAGCGTCCGCCGGACAGTCGGAATGAGCGCCGTGGGGGACCCGCCGCCGGCGATTGCTTCGAACAACGCCCAGTTGCGATCGCCGGCGAACTGCGCGTGCACGTGGTACACGTGCGGTACGATCCGTCCTTCCGGATTGACGGCGACGTCGGGCACGACCCCGATGATCGTGGCCCTCCGGCCACCGGTCACGAGCGTCTGCCCCAGCGGATCGACGCCGGGATAGAGGCGCTCCGCGAGGTCCTTGCTTACGATGACGCGATCGGGCGTGCCCGGTCCGTCCCGCGCGTCGAAGGCACGTCCCGCGAGCATCGGAATGCCGAGCGCGCGAAAGTAGTCCGGCGTGATGATGCGATTGTCCGCCTGCGTCTGGGCGCGCCGCGTGCCCGCGAGCGGTCCGCTCAGGGCGGTCGTGCCCCAGGAGTGGTAGTCGCCGGTTGCCGGAAGCCACGACACGCCGCCCGCCGCGGTGACGCCGGGGAGCGCCTCGACCGCCGCGTTGAACCGCGTGTAGAGGACGGCGCGCGCGGTCGAGTCATAGCGCGCTTCGGGGAGGTGCATCCGAAATGTGAGGACGTGATCGGACGCGAAGCCCAGCGGGGTCTCCTTTACCGCGCGGAAGCTCGCGAAGAGCATGCCGGCACCGGCGAGGAGCACGAACGCGAGCGCCACCTGAGTGACCACGAGGCCGGTGCGGAGCCGGCCGCGCGCGCGATCGCCGGTGTTGGCTCGGCCGCTGCCGCGCAACACGTCTGCGGGGTCGGTCCGCGCGGCATGCCATGCGGGTACCATCCCGAAGAGCACGGCACTCGCCGCCGCGATCACCGCCGCGAAGGCGAGAACGCGAAGATCGAGGGTGAGGCCCGCGAGCCGGGGAATGGACGACGCGCCGAGCGCCTCGAGGGCCGACATCGCGAGCCGCGCGACCACCAGCCCGGCCAGGGTGCCCACGGCGGCGAGCACCAGGCTCTCGGTCAGGAGCTGCCCTGCCAGACGCCTCGATCCCGCGCCCAAGGCCGAGCGCATGGCGAACTCGGTCGAGCGCTCGGTGGCACGCACCAGCTGGAGGTTGGCCACATTCACGCAGACCAGGAGGAGGACGAGTCCCACCGCGCCGAGCATCAACTCGAGTGAGTGGCTCGCGGCGCCCACCACGTCCGCCTTGAGTGGTACCACGTGCGTGCGATCGTTGCGGCTTCCGGGATACGGTGCGGTGAGCCGCCGGGTCAGTACGTCGAGATCGGCTTGCGCCTGCTGGGGCGAGACGCCGGGACGGAGCCGTCCGATCAGCGTGAGCCAATGGTTGCTGATGTTCGCCATGTCCCGACCCGTCGTGAGGTCGAGTGGGATCCAGGCGTCCACGCCGTGACCGACGATGGGATCGGCGAATCCCTCCGGCATCACGCCGATCACGGTGTAGGGCTCGCCGCTCACCGTGAGCGTCCGGCCGAGGGCCCCGGGATTGCCGCCGAAGCGTTCCTCCCAGAGGTGGTGGCTCAGGACGATGACGTACGCGCCGACGCCCTGGTCGGTCGGGGGGCCGTTCTCTTCGGCGCGGGTGAAGCCGCGGCCGATGGCCGGATGCACCCGCAGCACGTCGAAGTAGTCCGCGCTCACCGTGAGCGTGCGGATCCGGCGGACGTCGTTTGCCGTGCCGATGTCGCCGCCGGTGGCGTCGTAGGTGTTCAGCGCGCCGATCGCCTGGAGCGACGGCGTTGGCTGCCGATACGCCAGGAAATGCACCGGGGTCACGAAGTTCTCGCCGTCAGGACGTTGCACCGACGCCGAGTAGATGCGCACTAGCTGGCCGGGCGATTGGAAGGGCAGGGGCTTCAGGAGCACCGCGTCCACGGCGCTGAACACCGCCGTCGTACCGCCGATCCCCAGAGCGAGCGTGAGCACCACCGCCGCGCTGAAGCCCGGGCTCGCCTTGAGCCCGTGGAGTGCGTAGCGTGCGTCGCGCGCGACCACGTCCACGAGCGAGATGCCGCGCGCGTCCCGCGCCTCCTCCTTGGTTTGCTCGAGCCCGCCGAAGGCGAGACGGGCGCGACGCATCGCGTCGCGCGCGTTCATCCCCTGGCGCACGTACTTCTCCGCCTCACGCTCCAGGTGGTAGCGGAGCTCGTCGTCGAGCTCCCGCTCCACACGACTCCGCCGGAAGATGGCGCGGAACCGGTAGCGCACCTCGCTCAGCCAGCGGCGCAGCATCGCGCGGCCTTACGCCATCCGAAGGACGAGCGCCACCGCCTTGGCGAGCTGGCGCCACGATGCGGTCTCGGCGTCGAGCTGTTGTCGGCCGCTCTTCGTGAGCTGGTAGAACTTCGCCCGGCGGTTGTTGTCGGAGACGCCCCAGCGCGCGGCGATATAGCCGCGCCGCTCGAGGCGATGCAGGGCGGGGTAGAGCGACCCCTGCGGGATCTGCAGGGTGGCGCGGGAGACGTCGTGGATTCGTTCGGAGATCGCCCAGCCGTGCTGCGGCTCAAGCGAGACCGCCTTCAGGATCAAGAGATCGAGGGTGCCCTGTGGAAGATCGAGCCGCTCATCGGTCGTCATCTTTTTCCCCTTGTACTTCTACAAGAGATGGTACGCCCTCACCTGTAGAAGCGCAAGGGGGCTGGCGCGATGGCGACCGTCTGAATGGGCCGTGAACGGGATTTCAATGCGGCCTCAGCCTCTGGTCAGGAGGCCGGCCCCAACTTGCTAGCGTGTATGGGCCACCAGGAGGGACGATGCCGGATACCCAACCCCTGCACGACGCGTTTCTCGAGGATCACCGCAAGCTCACCCGAGGGCTCAGCGGCCTCATTGCGGCCCTCGCGGCGCACGACATGCCCGGCGCCCGACGCACGGCCGAACGACTCGATCGGGAGGCCGGCCCGCACATGGCGTTCGAGGAGACGGTGTTCTATCCGGCGTGCGAGCGCTTTCTCGGTGAGGGGAAAACCGACACCCTGTACGACGAGCACGCCGAGGGACAGGCGGCCGTACGCTGGCTGCTCGATCACGAGGACGGCGACCGGCTCGGGCCGGCCGATCGCGCGCGCCTGCTCGCGCAGGCCCGCGTAGCGCTCGACCACGCTATCGGTTGCGGGTCGCTCCTGAGCTACGTGGAGCGGTTCGAGCCCGCGGAGCGCCGCCGGATGCTCGAGCGGTTGCTCGCCCTGCGGCGCGAGGGCCCGCGGTGGACGTCCCTCGCCACACGCGAGCACCATCACCAGCACGTCGGCTGACGCACCGGCGCCATGTGCCGCCTCTATGGCTTTCGGGCCACCGAACTCACCAAGGTCGAGTGCACGCTGGCGTACGCCCAGAACAACCTCCTGCACCAATCCCGTGGCGACCTGCGTGGTGAGACCCATCCCGACGGGTGGGGCATCGCGCATTACGAGGACGGTGTGCCGGGCGTGGAGCGCCGTGCCACGGCTGCGTACGAGACGCTGGACTTCAGCCGTGTTGCCGAGCGCACCTATGCCCGGACGGTCGTCGCCCACGTGCGGCGCGCCACGGTGGGCCGAGGCTCCCTGGTGAACACCCACCCGTTCATTGTCGGCCGGTGGAGCTTCGCGCACAACGGCACGGTGCGCGGCTTCGACGTGGTCGGGCCGCGCATGGCGCGCGAGGTACCGCCGGACCTGTTGGCCAGGCGCCGGGGCGTCACCGACAGCGAGCTTGCGTTTCTCTGGCTCCTCGGCCGCCTGCGTGACGGCGGCGCGTCGCTCGACGACGCGCTCTCCGCCGAGTACGTGGCGGAGGTGCTTGCGCGCGGTGTCTGCGTGCTCGAGGGGTACTGCCGGGATGCAGGGGCCGACCGGCCGGCCCAGCTCAACTTCGTGCTGACGGACGGCCACGTGCTCTGCGCCAGCCGGTGGCGCCATTCGCTGTATCTCCTGATGCGCCACGGCGTCCACGACTGCGAGATCTGCGGCATTCCGCACGTGCGGCACCACGAGGGTGCGGACTACCGCGCAGCGGTCATCGCCTCCGAACCCATCACGCATGAGGCGTGGGAAGCGGTGCACGAGGGGACGGTGGTGGCGCTGGACGACGACGTGCAGGCCGAGACTTACCCGATCTGAGCCAGGCGGCGCGCCCGCGCGCCGTCGAGCCGCGTCAGCGCGCGGAGCCGGCGCGGGATGTCGCGGTTGGCGCGACGGGCCGCGGCCTCCCAGCTCCGATCCAGCACGAGGACGTCGATTTCCTGGTGCGACTGAAGCGCCCCGGGGTTGTAGAAGATGAGGGAGCCCGTGCCCGTGCGGGCGTCGTACAGATCGTCGCCGAACGCCTCCAGCACATCGGAGAACGAGAGGGCGCCGAGTCCCGCGACTTCGCATTCGTTCGTCGCGTAGGGCCGGCACGTCCAATCGCCGAACAACCGGTTCATGAGCGTCATCGGACCCGACGTGCCACCCCACCGGCCGTTGCATTCGATGAATTCGGTGCGGCAGTTGTCGAGATCCCTCCCCACCAGCAAGAGGTCGAACGAGCACCGGCCGACGTAGCCCAGCCGCTGGAAGAGACGGCCCAGGAGCCAGCTCTGCTCGACCATGGCCTGCGTGAGGTCGGGCGGCAGGTCCGCCGGCCGACTCCCGGTGAACGCGCCCGCGTCGCCCTCGATCAGCTGCTGAAAGACCCCTTCCACCACCGGCAGGCCCACGTTCTCGGGCGGGATCCAGAGCTGGGTGGAAGGTGCCTGCAGGACATCGGTCTCCCAGGCGCCGACCAGCAACGGACCCTCACCGGTCCAGCCCAGCTCCGCGAGGCGGTTCCGGATGTCGGAGCGCAACGTGCCCAGAGAGCGGCCGCGGAGCTCGCGCGAGGGCACCACCAGGTTGCCGGACCCGCCGGCGGACGACGGCAGCTTGAACACGATGCGTCGGGACGTCGTGCAGAGGCTGCGCACGACCATGGCGACCGTCGCGAGATTGTAGGCGGCGGCCGTCGGCGGAACCGCCGCATGGCCGAACAGACCGCGTGCAACCTCCGCGAACCACACCTTGTCGTTCACCCGGCGCGTCAGTCCCGGGTGCGGTCCGATCACGCTAATCGGGCGCCGGCTGGCATTCCGGAGCAGGAGCGCGGTGGTCCACGCGGGGGCGTTGCCGAGATGGGGATGCACGTAGCGGAGGTTCCCCCGCCTGATCGCGCCGATGAGGTCGCGGCGGACCCCGCGATCCGCCCAGCACGCGGTCGCCACGCCGAGGGACGTCGAGAGCGGCGTCGGGCGATACCAGGTGACGGTCCCGAGTCCGAGCTGGTCGCGGACGTACGCTTCGAA
The DNA here is from genome assembly GCA_035266665.1 of Gemmatimonadales bacterium. Classification (GTDB taxonomy): domain Bacteria; phylum Gemmatimonadota; class Gemmatimonadetes; order Gemmatimonadales; family GWC2-71-9; genus DATFMZ01. The sequence goes on from DATFMZ010000165.1 coordinate 6,273, forward strand.
CGCCTCCCCGCCGGGGGCACAGCTCGCTACGAGATCGCCCGGCATGGCGCGGAAGACCGCGCGATCCTCGAGGTAGCTCGGGTCGTAGAACCGGCTGATCCGTGTGATGGTGCTGAGGTCGTCGAGGTGGAGCGCCGGCGCATCGTCGAGCGTTGTGGGGATGAGCGGGCGGAAGAGACCGCGCGGGATGAGGTCGGGATAGGTGGTGCGAAGGCGCTCCGCCAGTGCAAGCGCGCGCGCGTGCAGGTACGGCCGCGGCGTACAGGAGGCGTGCGGGACGATCGGCAAACGTGGCACGGGGCGCCTTCCTGAGGTTCTTGCATAACGGTGGGCCCAGGCACTTGAAACCACCCTGAGGTTCAAGTGACGGGCGGCTCACCGCGTCCGACGGGGCATGTGAATCGGTTGACAGACGCGGAGTGTGGCTATCTTGAGGATGGCTTGAATCTTTGGCGGTTTCGATGATACGCCTTCGCGCGCTGGTCGCCGGTTCCCTCGTTGCACTCGCCACCCTGTCGTGCTCCTCCGCGGTTGCGCCACACGGCGCGATCACGCTCCGAGTCTCGAACGGCAACTGCGCCCTCGTGCAGTGCACCGCGCACGACGTGCTGGCCTTTCCGGCCAATCAACCCGCGATGCCAGGTGGTAACTGGTCGATCGACCTCGGCACGATGACCGGGTTGAGTCTGTGCGTCACGATTCCCGCGGCGGACACGTTCGGCCTCATCGGCTCGCTCAGCAATGGGGTCGTGGACACGGTGCTGGTCGTCTGGACATCCGCGATGCCGCTGGCGCTCGGCTTGGAGCCGCCGTCGGTGGGACACTTGGCGGCGGTGCCCAGTACGTCGGACTTCGTGCCCGACCAGGCGAGCGGGTGGAGCATCAGGCTGCCGCAGGATACGGTGGCGCAGGCCACGAAGCCGTGCACGCCATGAGCCTCGCGGGTCATCGCAGGCTTTCCCCGCGCGCCGGGTGGCTGGCCCTGTTGGTAGTCTTCGGCGCGATGGTGTGCGCGCCGTCTCCCGCCGCCGCCCAGTGCGACGTGCCGCACTATCGCTGGGCGCAGAAGACGGAGGAATCGCTGGCATCCACGGCCGCCCGGCGCACGAACATCACGTCGATCCTGCGCCAGTGGTCACTCCTCGAGTTCACGCGGGCGGACGTATACAAGTGCGCCGAGCGTGTTGGCAACGAGCGGCACGTATACAGCGTGCTGGGTTGGGTGCGCCGCGTCCTCCGGGATGAGGACGACGGCGATTGGCACATCGAAGTGACGGTGCGTGCGGATACCCCGATCGATTCGTGCATGGTGGTGGAGATTCCACCGGCCGATCTCTCGGGACTCTACGGCAACGCGCGGAGCGACCTCGATTCGCTCGAGAGCGAGCACGGAGTCACGGAGGATGCGTCCGGCGACCTCTCCCAACCACTCCGCGTGCGGATCGTGGGCGCGGCGTTCTTCGACGGCCAACACCGGGGCGGTGCCGACCGGCGCGATCGGACCGACGGCTCGCACGGCCGGTGCAATTCGTCAGCCCGCGCGCTGTGGGAGATTCATCCGGTGTATTGGGTGACGGAGCCGTAAGGCGAGAGGCGACTCGGCCGCCCCGCATCCGTAGCGGCGCGGGACGAATTGCGCCGCGGGCGGAACGGGAGGATGCACGGCAGCAGCGAATCTCGCGCGGCGCACCGGGGCCTCCCTTGGCGGGAATTCCGGAGTAACCGGCTGGCGTCTCCTAGCCGGTTACATCGGAAAAGCGGTGCAGGAGGCATGGGGTTCTGTGGGATGCGACGCAGCTCAACCTTCGATCTTGTAGATCTCCCGCCGCCCTGAAACGACGAGGTCGTGATAATCCTTCATCACGGCTTCGAACTCCTTCATGACCTCGGGATGGCTGGACGATGCACCCATCCAGTTCTCGAACTCCGCCACCGACTCCACCTCCATCTCCCCGACGAGCATCCAGAAGCGCTCGGCGGCGAAGTCGGTCATCACACGCATCGGCGGCATCCCGATCTTCTTCCCGATCTCGTTCATCTTCAAGAACTTCTCGGTGAGCGCCTTCACCTTGCCGGGCTTGCAGAACATGATCTCCCGAACGAGCAACATGGGCATCTCCTGGATGGGTGTACTGCGGGGGCGTCGGGCGACGTCACGATCCCTTCGACAGCCTCCGATCGAGGTCGTAGGCCGCGCTGATGAGGGCCACGTGCGTGAAAGCCTGCGGGAAGTTGCCGAGGTGCTGCGCGCGGGGGCCCAGCTCCTCGCCGTACAGCCCGACGTGGTTTGCATAGCCCAGCATCTTCTCCATGAAGTGACGTGCCTTCTGCACGTCACCCATCCGCGCCAGGCATTCCACGTACCAGAACGAGCACATGGAGAAGGTCCCTTCGCCGGCGGGGAGCCCGTCGGAGAACTCGTCGTCCACGCGGTACCGATAGACCAGCGAATCCGCCACGAGCGACTGCTCGATCGCGCGCAGCGTCGACAGCCAGCGCGGGTCGGTGGGCGAGATGAACCGGACGAGCGGCATGAGGAGCGATGACGCATCCACCGCGTTCGAACCGGGAAACTGGACGAACGTTTTGCGCACCGGATCCCAGAAACGCGCCACGATGTCGGCGTGAATCGCGTCCCGCGCAGTGTGCCAGCGGGCGTGTGGCGCCGGGAGCGAACGCCGGACGGCGATCCGGATCGCGCGGTCGATCGCGACCCAGCACAGCACCTTCGAGTAGAGGAACTCGCGGCGTCCTCCGCGCACCTCCCAGATCCCCTCGTCCGGCTGCCGCCAGTTCTCGCACACCCAGTCGATGAGCCGCCGCACGTTGGCCCAGAGGTCGAACGAGATCGGCTCGCCGTACTTGTCGTAGAGGTAGATCGCGTCGAGCAGCTCGCCGTAGATGTCGAGCTGCAGGTGCGTGGCGGCGCCGTTGCCGATGCGGACCGGGCGCGAGCCCAGGTAGCCGGAGAGGTGCGGGAGCTCTTCTTCGGGGAGATCGTGCCGGCCGTCGAGGCCGTACATGATCTGCATCGAGCCGTCGGGCTCGAGCTCGGCGCATCGCGCCTCCACCCATTGCATGAACGCCGCCGACTCGTCCGTATAGCCGAGCCGCATCAGGCCGTAGAGCGTGAACGACGCGTCGCGAATCCACGTGTACCGGTAGTCCCAATTGCGCGCGCCGCCGATCTGTTCCGGGAGTCCGAACGTCGGCGCCGCGACGATGGACCCGTGCTTCTGCGAGGTGAGCAGCTTGAGCGCGAGCGCGGAGCGCATCACCATCTCGCGCCATCGCCCGCGGTAATCGGCGCGCGCCACCCAGGCGCGCCAGAAGTTCGTCGTCGCCTTGAATGCCTCGGTCACGTACTGCGGCTCGCCGCACGGCGAGTCGTGCGCGTTCGTGAGCATCTCGAGGATGAACGACGCCGTCTCCCCGGCGCGCAGCACGAACCGCGCGGTCGCGTCCGCACCCTCGATCTTCACCGGGACCGACGTGCGAAGGCGCATGGCGATGCCGGCCGACGGGCACGAGAAGACGATGCCCTCACTCGTCCGCTCTATCGTGTGCGTCGCGCGTCCGTAATCGAAGCGGGGGGCACACCGCATGACGAAGGGGACCTCGCCCAGCACCGCCTTGGCGCGACGCACGATGTGGTGGGGCACACCGCCATCGGTGACCGGCATGAAATCCGATACCTCGGCGACCCCGCGGTCGTCGAGGAATCGGGTGAGGAGCACGTTCGTGTCGGGGAGATAGAGCTGGCTGTGCGTCGGCTCGTCGAACGCGGCGGCCAGCTCGAAGCTGCCGCCCCGATCCGGGTCGAGCAGCGAGGCGAAGACGGACGGGGAGTCGAAGAACGGCGCGCACAGGAAGCTGATGGTCCCGTCGACGGCGACCAGGGCAATCGTGTGCAGGTCGCCGATCACGGCGTGTTCCTCGATCCGGCGGTGTCGCTTCATCTTCGCTCCCTCACGGGTGGTTCGGCGGGCCGCCACGACGGCGGACGACGTGCCAACGTTGCGGCCCGCCGCGCAATGCGCAAGCGGCCGTCCCAGGCCGCGCACGCTGCACCTTGGGATCCGCCCCGGAGGCATTCATCTACTCGAGAAATTTCTCGGCGAGCGCCTTCACCTTACCGGGCGTGCAGCACATGATCCCGCGGACGAGCAGCATGGATCGCTCCTGGTGGTGGGGGATTCCCGAAACGCTATCCCGACGTGCCCTTTCGGTCACCCGCGCGCCGAGCGTATGATCTGCCGGCCTAGAACTCGAACTCCTCCATCCGCCTGAGTCCGATCCGGAGCGGCACGACCGTCGCCGCCGCGCAGATCGCCACCACCAGTGCGAATGCGCCGATCATCTCCGGGCCCACACGCACCGGGCGGCCGTGATAGACGGCCTGGAGATACGTGTAGACCGGCGCGGCCTCCACGACGATCACGAGCGCGAGGAGCGCGATCGTGGTCATCATGAACACCAGCCCGCCGAATGACGTGGGGATCTGCGCGGCGTTCTCCGTTTCGAACTGCGGATAGACCGCGCCGAAGCCCAACGCGAGTGCCGCGATCGCGAGCGTCAAGAGAATGATCGTCCCCACGCTCACGCCCATCATGAACGGTGTGGTCTTGAGGAGCAGATCGGTGAGAATCGTGATGAGGAGCGCGAGCGCCAGGAGCGGGACGGTGCCGGTCCAGTACTTGGACCAGACGAGCGCGCGGAGATCGAGCGGGCTCGAGCGCAACAGCCACATCTGCCGTCCCTCGAGGGAGATCGCGGGGAAGATGAACCGCGCGGCGATGGCCGCGAGCACGAAGCCGGCGAGCCCCAAGTTCAGGAACGAGATGACGGTGACGAAGAAGAACGGCACCTTCTCACCCGTGAAGAGCGGAAGCGCCTTGATGTTGAACAGATAGATGATCACCAGTACCGCGAGCAGGATGAGTTGGCTCCACTGCGTGGTGTCGCGGAAGAAGAGCTTGATGTCCTTCACCACGAACTCGCGCTTCGCGACGCTCAACGCGGGCTTGAGCGGGGCGAGCAGCGCCTGCCAGATCCCGCCGCGCACGAACCGCTCCGCCCCCTCCTGCGCCTTGGTGAACCCGGGCGCGTAGAGTTTGGCGTGCAGCAACGCGCCCAGCACCACGAAGCTCGCGGCGGTGCTCCACAGCAATAGCAGTCCTATCGGATCGAACGGCCCCACCAGATACGTCATGATGCTCTTCGTGGCCCATTCGTTCGGCAGGAAGGGCGAGGTGGGCGTCCGAAGGATGGTGATGAAGTCGAGCAGGTTCTGGAACCCTTCCGGGCGCGCGAGCTGCTCGGGGCGGACGATCCGGAAGAGCAGGACCAGCACGCCCGCCGCGGCGATCGTGACGATGGACAAGAGATCGCGCGTGCGCCTGGCGGGGAAGACGTTCACCAGGATGAGCGTCACCGCGCTTCCCACCACCGCCGGGATCACGAGCAGCGGAAAGAACACCGCGAGCGAGAAGAGGCCGAACCCCCACCCGCCGTCGTACACCGTGCCGTACGCCACGAAGATCGGCACGGCCAGCAGCGCCACCATCCACGAGCTGTGCAGCAACGTCTCGCCGAGCTTGCCGAGATAGAGATCGAGCCAGTCCACGGGCGACGAGATCAGGAGATCGAGATCGCGCGCCAGGAAGAACGACGAGAGCGCGGTGATGATGTTGGAGAGGAGGAGGATCGCGAGGAACGACAGCAGCATCACGCCGAGCACCTTGCCGGCGAGGAGCGGACCGATTTCCTGGACGCCCTTGAAGTACCGGAGCATCCGGTGAAAGACGCTGAAGACGAGGGTCCAGAACGCGCCGCCCACGAGGACGAGCACCAGGACCTTGGCGCGTGCGCCATGCTCGCGTCCCTGACGGATGCGCGTGCGCGCGGTGCGCCACTTGGGCGAGATGACGTGGGCCAGCGCGCGCATCAGTCCTCGAGGATTTGGGCGAGCTCCCGCGCGGCGGCGCCGCCGGTGAGCTTGAGGAAGAGCTCCTCGAGCGAGGCGTCGCCCGCTTCGGTCTGCTGGCGGAGATCCTTCATCGTGCCGCCCGCCACGATCTTCCCCTGCTGGATGATCGCGATCCGGTCACACATCGCCTCGGCCACCTCGAGGGTGTGCGTGCTCATGAGAATCGTGCCGCCGCGCGAGACGAAATGGCGGAAGATGTCTTTCAGGAGCCGGGCGCCCTTGGGATCGAGCCCGACCATCGGCTCGTCCACCACGATCACCTCGGGCCGATGCACCAGCGCGCTCGAGATGATGAGCTTCTGGCGCATCCCGTGGCTGTACGCCTCGACCAGCTCGTCCTTCCAGCGCGTGAGCTCGAAGAGGCCGAGCAGCTCGTCGATCCGTTTCTCGACCGCGTCACCGTCCTGGCCGTAGAGGCCGGCCACGAAGCGGAGGAACTCACCGCCGGTCAGCTTCTCGTACACGAACGGCCGATCGGGAATGAAGCCGAGTCGCGCCTTGGCGGCGAGCGGCTTGGCCAGGAGATCGTCGCCGCCCAGCCAGATGCGGCCCGCCGTGGGCCGCAGGATTCCCGCGATCATCCGAAGCGTCGTGGTCTTGCCCGCGCCGTTCGGCCCGAGAAAGCCGAAAAGCGCCCCCTTCGGGATCTCGAGGTCGATCCCGTCCACCGCGGTGAAGCTCCCGTAGCGCTTCGTGAGCCCTTCGAGTCGGATCATCGTCAGTCCCGGCGGTGCACGACCGAGATCGTGAACCGCCCGATCAGGGGAAGCAGTTCCAGCTGCCGCGCGAGCGCGCCCTCGGCGAAGCGCACGTGGCCCGCGTCGGCGGGAAACTCGCCGAGCATCGGATCCACCGGCACCCACCCGTCGAGCCAGACCTCGGCCCAGGCGTGGTAGTAGAAGGCGCCGTCCAGGTAGACCAGCCCGGCCGCGGTGCGCGCGGGGAGTCCGACCGCGCGCGCCATCGCGACGTACAGCAAGGTGTGCGCGTCGGCGTCACCGCGTCCGTGCTCCAGCGCACCGAGCGCGGTGGGGAGCGCCGCGCTCGTGTCGTCGGCGACGTGGTCGCGCACCCACGCCGCGAGCCGCTCGGCGGCCCGCCGCGGATACCGATTGCGGCCCACGATCTGCCGCGCCTGCGCCCCGATCCGCGGGTCGTCACTCTGGAGGGCTGGTGTGGGCTCCAGATATCGCGCGACGGCGGGATCGCGCGACGGGAGCCGGTAGTGACCGTTCAGCTGCGCCACGTTCGCGCGCCGGACGGTGAGCGTATCGCCCGCGATCTCCTGCAGCGGGCCCGCGAGGGCCGCGGTGTCCACGCCGCCACCCTGAAAGACGAGTGTCAACGCGCGCAGGGTGTCCGGCGTCAGCGGCACGCCCGCCGCGAGCGCGGTCTCGCGCATCACGGCGCCCGGCGTGGGGGGCGTGGGTGCCGTGTTGGACAGACTATCGGTCTGACTCCGGTAGTTGTCGTACGCGATTTCGAACGCGGTGCGCTCGAGCACGTACCCGCTCGGAGCGGTCACCCGCACGATCTGCCCGCTCCGGTCGATCCACAGCGTGCGGTGCGCCCCGCCCGTCTCGTGCATCTCCCAGGTGCGTAGCGTGTCGTACGTGGCGGGCACCCACTGTCCGGCGGTCGAGTCCAAGACTGCGCTGTCGGGCACGATGAACGTGGATTCGGCGACCGCGGTGAGCGTCACCGCGTGCGTGCGGAGCTGCGTCGGGTCGAACACGTCCCGCGTGTACGTGGCGCCCGCGGCGAGGCGTTGCCGGAAGGTGAGATCGAGTGGAAGCAGGCCGGGGAGCACGATCGGCGCCGTGAGCGGCATGCGCACGTGCTCGCTGTCGGCCACGCCGATCAGCGAGATGTCGATGGCGGAGTCACCGTCCACCGTCCCCGTGGCGTCATACCGCGCGGTCTCGCCGCGCACGGTGGCGGTGAAGCCGCGGAGCTGGAGCGTTCGGGAGAGGAGCGCGTCGGTCCGCGTGTTCGAGCGCCGGAGCGCGCCACGCACCGGGACCTCGAGCGTGGTGAGGTTCACCACGCGGAGCGTATCGGGGAGCGTATCCACCGTGCTCGACGCGAAGCCCACCTGGCGGCCGCCGAGATACACCGCGTAGTAGGTGGCGCCGGGCGGGAGCGTCTCGACCGCGCGCTCGAGGCGCTCGGCCCTGGGCTGCCAGTAGGTGCGGCGGACGAGCCAGATGAGCGCCGCGACCCAGACGGCCAGAATCGCGACGGCCAGCCGCCGCCGGGTCACGCCGGGGCGGCTCGCTGGAGGGCGCGCTCGAAGACCGCCTGCTCCTCGGGCGTCTCCACCACGAGGGTCACGTCAGCCGGGAAGGGGAGCGCCGGCACGTCGCGATTGAGGGTCGTGCACATCACGTCGGCCGCGTCGTCGAGCGACAGGTTGCCTGCGCCGGTCCCGAGGGGCGGGATGGCGAGATGCGCGAGGCGCCAGTCCGCCGCGCGCTGGAGCGCGCTCGTGAGCGCGCGCCGCACCGTGTCCTTGGAGCACGGAATGGTGGCACTTCGAATGATAGCATGGATCACGAGCTCGGCGGAGAGGTCGCCGCCGCCGGTCACCACGGCGGAGCCCACCGCGAGCTCGCGCTCGGTGCGCATCTGGTTCCAGAAGGCCTGCCCGCCGACTTGCTCCAGACGCCGGAGGGCGGGCGTGGTCGGTTCGAGGGTGGCCGTGGCGGGTCGGACGATCGCGTCCGCGGGGACGAACGCGAGGTCGTCCACCACGACGCGCATCACGTGCTGGCGAGCTCCCGTGATCGCCGGTACATCTGCGCCGCCTCATCCGAGCGATTCAGCCGGTCGAGGATGATCCCGATCCCGCGCACCGCGCGCGGGTTGTCGGGGTGGAGCTCGGCCGAGCGCTGATAGGCCTGCAGGGCGCCGTCGAGATCGTCGATCCGGTTCAGCGCTTCGCCCAGATGGAAGTAGGCGGCGGCGCGGCTCGTATCGAGCTCGATGGCACGCCGGAGATGGGGCACGGCGTCGCGCCAGAGGCCGCGCCGTGACTTCACGATGCCGAGGTTGAAGTGCGCCTCGGCATCACTCGGGTCCGACTCGAGGACGGTGTAGAGATCGCGCTCCGCCTCGGGGAACCGCGCCATCGCGCCGTAGACCGCGCCGCGGTTCACGAGCACCTCGCGGTTGCCGGGCGCGATCTCGAGACAGAGATCGAGCTCCTTGAGCGCGCTCTCGTGATCGCCCTCTTCGTCGAGATGAATCGCGAGGTTGTTCCGGGCCTTGAGATGGCCGGGCTCCAGCGCGAGCAGCTCGCGATAGATCCGCGCCGCGCGGCTCCCCTCGCCCCGGGCCCCGGCCTCGCGCGCGGCGCCGTAGAGGACCTCGGCGGACTCGCGAGGCTCCGGCGCGCTCGGGGTCCCGTGCTCGGCCGATTCTGCGGCGTCGGCGCGCGCGGCCGGGGTGAAGACGGGATCGGGGCCCTGATCCTGAGCCTGCGGGTCGGGCGCACCGTCGCTCAGCTCGAAGGGGATGGATCTCGCGCCGGCGGGCGGTATCGGTTCGGGAGCGGTGGAGGTGGCCGGTCCGGGAACGATCGCGCTCTCGGCGTCACGGAGACGCGCAGCGGTAGCGTAGAGCTCCGCCACCGGGCGCCGCCGCCCACGCCGATGATGCCGCCGGTAGTGGGTCATGTGGTCTCCTTCGCGTCCCCGGTCTCCGCGTCGAGCCAGGCCAAGTAGCCCGGCAGGCCGGCGTCCACCGGCAGTGCGAGCAGCTCGGGGACTTCATACGGATGTGATGTCTCGACGGCACGCGCGAGATCGGACCACCGCTCCCGCCGCGTCTTGAGGATCACGAGCACCTCGTCGGCCTCCGTGACCTCGCCGTCCCAACGATAGATCGATTGTCCCGGGACCACCGTGCCGCAGGCCACGATGCGCTCGTCCACCAGGCGCCGAACCATGGTTCGAGCCGCGGCGCCGTCGGCAAACGTCGTCAGGACAACGATGTGGGCAGACTCGCGCGCGGGCATGTGCCGTCGATCCAACGCGGTGAATGACCTCAGGGGGATGTCCCCGGGGGGACGCGAAGTTACGGGATGCGGGGGAGGATTGCAAGAAGAGGCGGGAACGGGCGGAAGATGCAGAGACGACTCCCATACCGCCTGCTACCGCCCGCTCCCGCCTTCTCCCGCCTTCTCCCGCCTTCTCCCGCCCGTTGACCCTCGCTCCAATCCACCACTAGCTTCACAGGCTATGCCCGATGAACGCCTGATCGTCCGCGGCGCCCGCGTCCACAACCTCAAGAACGTGACGGTCGAGCTCCCGCGCGACCGCCTCACCGTCATCACGGGGCTCTCCGGCTCCGGGAAATCCTCGCTCGCCTTCGATACGATTTACGCCGAGGGCCAGCGGCGCTACGTCGAGTCGCTCTCCGCCTACGCCCGGCAGTTCCTCGGGCTCATGGAGAAGCCCGACGTGGACAGCATCGAGGGGCTCTCGCCCGCCATCTCGATCGAGCAGAAGACCACCGGCCACAACCCGCGATCGACCGTTGGGACGGTCACCGAGATCTACGACTATCTCCGGCTCCTCTGGGCCCGGGTCGGGATCCCCCACTGCCCGAACGACGGCTCACCCATCAAGCGCCAGAGCGCCTCGCAGATCGTCGATCAGGTGTTGGCCTGGCGGGAGGGGACCAAGATCGAGGTGGTGGCGCCGCTGGTGCGCGGCCGGAAGGGTGAGTTCCGCGATCTCTTCGAGGGCGCCCGCCGCCAGGGGTTCGTGCGGGTGCGGGTGGACGGCGAGGTCCATGACCTGGCGTCGCCGCCCAAGCTCAATCGGCGGACCAACCACGAGATCGGCCTGGTGGTGGACCGGCTCGTGGTGCGTGCCGCCGACCGCACGCGGCTCTCCGACTCGATCGAGACCGCGCTCAAGGCGGCGGACGGCATCGTCGAGGTGCACCGGGATGGCGAAGTGATCGTCTTCTCGGAACGCTTCGCCTGCCCGGTCTGCGACTACTCACTGGCCGAGCTCGAGCCGCGCCAGTTCTCGTTCAACTCGCCCTACGGCGCCTGCCCCGCCTGCGGCGGGCTCGGGACCCGGCGGGAGGTGAGCCCCCACCTCGTCCTCGGTGATCCGCAGCTCTCCATCCTGGAGGGCGTGGTGCTCCCCTGGGGCGAGCCCACCGGCTACCTCCGGCGCACCGTGCTCCCGACGCTGGCCCACGAGTTTACGTTCGATCTCCAGGCGCCCTGGGGCGCGTTGTCGGATACGGTCAAGGAAATCCTGCTCCACGGCGCGCCCGGCAAGAAGCTCGGCTTCCAGTACGCCAAGTCGAGCGGCAAGAAGGAGCGATTCGAGAGCGTCTGGGAGGGGATCCTCCAGAACGTGGCGCGGCGCTATCAGGAGACCTCGTCGGATGCCGTGCGCACCCAGCTCGAAGCGTACATGACCGAGCTCCCCTGCGACGTCTGCGGCGGCCGCCGGCTCGCGGCCGAGAGTCTGGGCGTGCTCGTGGCGGGAAAGAGCATCGGCGAGATCGTGGACCTCCCGGTGCGCGACGCGCTCGATTTCTTCGTTCGGCTCCCGATGCGCACCGACGAGCCCGGCGGGCTCGACCCCGAGGTGGCGGGGCCCATCCTCCGGGAAGTCACCGACCGGCTGCACTTCCTCTGCGACGTGGGCCTCGATTACCTGACGCTCGGCCGGGCCGCGGCGACGCTCTCGGGCGGCGAGGCCCAGCGGATCCGTCTCGCCACGCAGATCGGTAGCCGGCTCGTGGGGGTGCTCTACATCCTGGACGAGCCGTCGATCGGTCTGCATCAGCGGGATACCGGGCGTCTGCTCGATACGCTCCGCGGGCTCCGCGATCTCGGCAATACGGTGCTCGTGGTCGAGCACGACAACGACACCATTCGCGCCGCGGACTACGTGGTGGACTTGGGGCCCCGCGCCGGTCGCCACGGTGGCGAGGTGGTGGTGGCCGGCACGCTCGGGGAAGTGCTCGCGCACCCGACGTCGCTCACCGCCCGCTACATGCGGAACGAGCTTCGGATCCCCGTCCCGTCCGCGCGCCGTCCGATCTCGGCGGATCGCGCGATCCGGGTGATCGGCGCGCGCCAGCACAACCTGCAGAAGCTGGACGTCGAATTCCCCGTGGGCGCGTTCGTCGCGGTGACGGGGGTGTCGGGCTCCGGGAAATCCACGCTGGTCACCGACATCCTCTACAAGGCACTGGCCCGGCACTTCTACCGGGCGCGCGAAGTGCCGGGGGCGCACGACCGGATCGAGGGGCTGGACGCGATCGACAAGGTGCTGGCGATCGACCAGAGCCCGATCGGCCGCACCCCACGCTCCAACCCCGCGACGTACACGGGGCTCTTCACCCCGATCCGGGCCCTCTTCTCCCAGCTCGCCGAGTCGAAGATGCGCGGCTACGGGCCGGGCCGGTTCTCGTTCAACGTGAAGGGTGGGCGCTGCGAGGCGTGCGCCGGGGACGGGCTGGTCAAGATCGAAATGCACTTCCTCCCCGACGTCTACGTGCCCTGCGAGGTCTGCAAGGGGCGGCGTTACAACCGCGAGACGCTCGACGTGCGCTACAAGGGCCGCTCGATCGCCGACGTGCTCGATCTCACCGTGGGCGAGGCGCTCGAGTTCTTCGAGGGTCAGCCCCGGATTCGCGGTCGGCTCGAGGTGCTGAACGACGTCGGACTCGGCTACATCCACCTGGGGCAGAGCGCTACCACGCTCTCGGGCGGCGAAGCCCAGCGGGTGAAGCTCGCGACCGAGCTCAGCAAGCGGGACACCGGGCGCACCCTGTACATCCTCGACGAGCCGACCACGGGGCTGCACTTTGAGGACGTGCGCCTCCTGCTCGACGTGCTCCACCGCCTGGTGGACAAGGGGAACACGGTGGTGGTGATCGAGCACAACCTGGAGGTGGTGAAGACCGCCGACTGGGTGATCGATCTGGGGCCGGAGGGCGGCGCGGCGGGAGGCCGGGTGGTGGTGGCGGGGGCCCCGGAGGACGTGGTCCGGGCCAAGGACTCCTATACGGGCAGGGCGCTGGCGCCCCATCTTAAAGGATAGGGGACGGCGTGACACTTTTTGAAACGTTCTCCGTACGGTAGGCCGATTCCGAACCGAGGTGGCGCGTGCAGGGTCCAGTGCTCCCGATGATACCGACCAATCCCGTGGACATCGCGATCGCGATCGCGGTGATCGTTGGGTCGGTGGGGGTGGTGGCCATCGGCGCGATGCTGGTGCGGGCGGTGATCAAGAAGTGGCTCCACCCGACGCCGATCATGGCTCCCGATCTCTCGGCCGAGCTCCAGGAGCTCCGCCAGACGGTGGGACAATTGAGCGTCGAGGTCGGCGAGCTCAACGAACGGGTGGACTTCGCGGAGCGGATGCTGGCGCAGCATTCGGATCGGGCGCGGATCGAGGGGGCGAAGGAGTGAACGGACTCGAACCGCTGATCCCGATCTTCTTCTTCTTGACCGTGGGTGCCGTCGTCATCTTGCGCGGCCCGCTCGGGCGCGCGCTGGCGGATCGGATCGCGGGACGCGCCGGACCGGCGGGCCCGCAGGTGCCCCCGGGCCAGGCGGCATTCCATGAGCACGCCGGGGCCGAGATCGATGAGCTGCGCCAGCGCATGACCGAGCTCGAGGAACGCCAGGATTTCACCGAGCGGGTGCTGGCGCAACACTCGGATCGGACGCGGCTGGAAGGAGAACGCTGAGCGATGCAACCTGGCGACGTGTTGGGACTCTTGATCGTGGTGGGCAGCATCGCGTCGGTGATCATCCTCCGCGGGCCGCTCGGGCGCGCGCTGGCCGAGCGGCTCGCGGGCCGAGCCGGCGCGCCGGACGCCGCCGGCCAGCGCGCCCTCGATGTCGCCGAGCGGACGGCGGCCGAGATGGACGAGCTGCGCGGCCGGCTGGCGGAGGTCGAGGAGCGCCAGGACTTCACCGAGCGCGTGCTCGCGCGACAGAAGGAGCCGCCGCGCGTCGAGGGAGGGCGCTGAGATGGCGCCGCCGGAGATGATCGTCGCCATGAGCGGGATCGCCATGCTGAGCGGTGCGCTCTTCGGGGTGTACCGGACGCTGAACCACTGGATCGACCGCCGGCACGAGCGGCTCATGGCGGAGGAGCGAGGCCCGACGGCCGGGCCGGAGCTTCGAGACGTGCGCGAGCGGATCGACCAGCTCGAGGAGCTGGGGTTCCGGTTGCAGGAGCTCGAGGAGCGGCTCGATTTCACCGAGCGGGTGATCGCCCGTCAGTCGCACGCTCAGCTTCCCGCGGAAGACGGCGGAACATGATGCCGAATTGGCTCTGGATTCAGAACGTGGTCTTCCCCATTCTGGGGATGGGCATGGGCGTCCTCTTCATGGTCGGGGCGTACAAGACCATGAATCGGTGGCTCGACCGGCGGCACGAGCGGGCCCTCGCGGAACAGGGTGGCATGGATGCCGGCGTGCAGGCGGCGCTCGACCGGCTGAGCGATCGCGTCGCGCAGCTCGAGGATACGAGCTTTCGGATTCAGGAACTGGAGGAACGGCTCGACTTCACCGAGCGGGTGCTCGCGCAGCACCGGCCGCCCCCCGAACTCCCGAGTGAACGCTGATGGATATCGAAGGCATTCTCGCGATTCTGCTGATTTTCGGCGGCGGCACGCTCTTCCTCCTCTCGATCTCGCCCGTTGGGCGCGCGATCGCGGCACGGATTCAGGGAGCGCAGGGCGCGCCAAAGGACGTGCTGGAGCGGGTCGAGCAGTCGCAGCAGGCGATGTTCGACGAGATCGAGACGCTCCGGCACGACGTGGTGGAGATTCAGGAGCGGCTCGACTTCGCGGAGCGAATGCTCGCGCAGCAGCGCACGACCGAGCCGCGTGAGCTCGGTGGGGGGCAGGGATGAGCGCACCCCCGCCCGTGGCGCGGCGCGCGCGTTGGGGCGATCTTGGAGACGAGGAGTTGCGGTGATGCTGTGGGTCTTCCTGACGGTGGTGGTGGTGGCGTCGATGTACTTCCGCTATCAGCGGACCGTGCCGCCCGTGGATCCGGCGGTGCACGAGTCGCTCGCGCGGCTGCAGGATGAGGTGCGGGCGCTCCGGGAAGACGTCATGGAGATCGCCGAACGGGTGGACTTCACCGAGCGGGCGCTCGCCGACGTACGGCGCGCGAACTCGCTCCCCGAAGCGCGTACCGACTGACCGCGGCGCGCCGAATCAGGTACAACGGACCGCCGGCGTCCCGCGGGGCGCGGCGGTAGGAGGCAGTCGAGGACCATGGGCATCTTTTCCCGGTTGGCAACGGCGCTCAAGTCGCAGATCAATCACCTGATCGGCCGCGTCGAGGATCCGAAGAAGATGCTCGACCAGCTGCTCGCGGACATGCGCAGCCAGCTCGCCAAGACGAAGCAGGACGTCGCCGCGGCCATCGCGGACGAAAAGAAGCTCCAGGCGCAGGTCGAGCGCGAGAAGAAACAGGCCGACGATTGGGAGCGCCGCGCGATGCTCGCGGTGAACGAGGGGCGCGACGATCTCGCCAAGCAGGCGCTGATGCGTCACAGCGAGTACCTCCAGAACGCGCAGCAGATGCACGAGACATGGGTCAAGCACAAAGCCGACACCGAGACCCTCAAGCAGTCGCTCCGCCAGCTCAACGACAAGATCGAAGAGGCGAAGCGCAAGAAGAACCTCCTCGTCGCGCGCCAGCGGCGCGCGGAGGCGCAGGGCCGCATCCAGGAGACCATCTCCTCGATGAACGACCAGAGCGCCTTCGAGAGCTTCCAGCGGATGGAGGAGCGGATCGACGACATGGAGCGTCAGGCCCTCGCGGCGGCCGAGTTGGCCGGCGAACTGACCGGCGATACGCTGGCGCAGGAGTTCCAGGCGCTCGAGTACAAGGGATCCGCGGACCAGCAGCTCCTCGAGCTCAAGCGCAAGATGGGTGTGCTCCCGTCGGGGAACGGCGGCGAGCAGCAGCAGCTGCCCGCGGGCGACGCCAAACACGACGCGGAGGACGCGGAGCTCGTCGACGACGACGACGCCGACCACGCATGAGCGCCGCGCGCTCGCGGGTGCTCGGCCTCCTCGTCGTCGCGCTCGCCGCGGCGACGCCGCTCGCCGCGCAGGTGTCGGTCGGCGCCGCCGCGCAGGGCACCGGCCGCGTCATTCCGCTCGGGCCCATGATCCGGCGCGCCTACGCCGCCGGGACGCGTGACTCGACGGGCCGCCCCGGGCCCCACTACTGGCAGCAAACGGTTGATTACACGATCGACGCGCATCTCGACGTGAACACTGCGGTGCTCCACGGCACCGAGACCGTCACGCTCCACAACACGTCGCCCGACACGCTCCGACACATCGTTCTCCGGCTCTATCAGAACTACTTCACGCCCACGGTCGATCGGAACGACTACGTCACCGACATCACCGACGGCGTCACGGTCGAGCATCTCGTGGTGAACGGCGCGGCCGTCAATCTGTCCGACGACAGCACCTACGCGGTGGATGGCACGGTGGCCTACGTCCGTCTCGCCGCGCCGATCCTCCCGGGCGCCGACGCGACGCTCGATGTGGCCTGGCACTTCACCGTGCCCAACGTGCCGTTGAACGAACGCGGCGAGCGGATGGGACGCTGGGATCACACGCTCTACCAGGTGGCGCAGTGGTATCCGCAGGTCGCCATGTACGACGACCTCCGCGGCTGGGACACCGATCAGTATCTCGGCACCGGGGAGTTCTACAATCAGTTCGGGCGCTTCGACGTGCGCATCACCGTGCCCGCGGGATGGATCGTCGGCGCCACCGGCACGCTCGTCGATTCCGACGCCGTCCTGAGCGCTCGCACCAAGCGCCGCCTCGAGGCCGCGCTCACGACGGACGCCACGACCCACGTCGTCACCGCGGACGAGCGCGGAGCGGGAAACGCCACGGCCGCGGGCGACTCGCTCACCTGGCACTTCACGGCACCCATGGTCAACGACTTCGCGTTCGCCACGTCCAAGGACTTCGTGTGGGATGCGACGCGGGCCATGGCGCCGAACCTCACCGCGGTCAACGTGCTCTATCTCCCGGAGCACCAGACCTATCAGCGGACGGCGCGATACGCACAGTTCGCACTGGAGCACCACGCGAAGTTCGTGATGCCGTACGCCTTCCCGCAGGCCACCGTGTGTGACGGGCCCGAGACGGGGATGGAGTATCCGATGATCATCTTTTCGGGCTCCGGCTTCGGCGTCACCACCCACGAGCTCGGCCATCAGTGGTTCCCGATGACCGTGAGCTCCAACGAGACGTGGTACGGCTGGCAGGACGAGGGACTCAACGAATACATCGATGGTGCCGCGGGGCAGGACTTCACCGGAAAAGCGCCCGATCCACTGCAACAGGGCCGGAGCTACCGGCGCTTCGCGGGATCGGAGCTCGAGGCGCCGCTCATGTGGCCGTCGGATTACGCGGGTCCGCTGTACACCCTGCAGGCCTACGTGAAGCCGCCGCTCGCGATGTGGGCCCTCGGCGGCATCGTGGGCGATTCCGCCGTCCGCCGCGCCTTTGCCGCGTACGCCGAGGCGTGGCGATTCAAGCATCCGTCGCCGTGGGACTTCTTCATGGCGATGCAACATGACCTCGGCCGCGATCTGAGTTGGTTCTGGAACCAATGGTGGTTCACCACCGAGACCGATGATCAGGCGCTCCAGCACGTCGCCGTCTCGGGCGGCGTGCTCACCGTGACCGTCGCGAACCACGGATCGATGCGCATGCCGGTGATCGTGCAGGTGGATTACACGAATGGCCCGGCCGACACCCTGCGGCAGCCCGCGTCCGCCTGGTTTTCCGGCGACACGGCGGTGACGCTGACGGTGCCGCTCCGCGGCCGCCAGGTGACGCGCGTGACGCTCGATCCCGAGAACCGCTTCCAGGATCTCGATCGCTCGGACAACGTGTGGGAGGCGAAGCGGTAGCGCTGCCCCCTCCGTCGTAAAGAATCATTCCGCCCCGCATCGGATTGGTGCGGGCCTCCCCGACAGCTCTCCCTAGTTTGCGCGCGGCTCCCTCACTGGAGACGCGGTATCCGTGCGTGGACTCATCTGGATGGACTCGCGGTCATGACCGCCCGGCGGCTGCGGCTCAAGGCGGAGATCGCGCTTGGCGTGCAGCTCGTGGTCCGGCATCGCGCACCGCGATTCGCGGCGCTGCTCGCCGGGTTGGTGGTCCTGCTGGTGCGGCACGGCGGTGGCCTCCCGCAGCAGCTGAGCCGCACGCTTCTGCTCGTCGCGGGCACGCTGGCGGTGGTGGGCGCATCGCGCGCCTTTACGCCCGGAGCCGCCATCGCCGCGGCCAGACGCGTGGCGGGGCCCGTCTGGCTCGCGCCGTGCGGCCGGCTCGCCGGCGTGCTGCTCGTCGTGCTCGGCGGGACCGCGGCGGCGGCGACCGTGTTGTACGCGGAGAATGTCGGCGCGGGGTTCGCGGGGCTCGCCGTGAGTCTCTGCTTCGCCGCCGCGGTCGCCGCGGTCACCGCGGCGCTCACCCCGGTGGTCGGCGCGTCGAGCGCCGCCGCGCTCGGGTTCCTTCCGGTCTGGTTCGGGAGCGTGTCGCCGGGCGTGGTCGGGCGTTTCCTCGTGGTGTGGCCGCATGTCGTGCGTCCCGTGGTCTTTCTCTGGAACGTCCTCCCGTTGCCCTGGCGGGCGCTCGATTTCCTCGCGGCCCCCCACCTGGAGCCGGTGCTGCTGCTCGCCGGCTGGCTCGCGGTCGGGCTCGTCGGCGTTGGCTGGTCGGTGGAACGTCCGTCCCAGCTCGGTGGGTGGGCGGGGACGGCCCCGTGAACGCGCTCGCGTGCCGCGATCTCGTGCGGGTCTTCGGCACGGGGCGTCGCCGTCGGGCGGCGCTGGACGGCGTCACGTTCTCCGTGGATGCCGGCGAGATCGTCGGGCTCGTCGGACCCAACGGCGCGGGGAAGAGCACGCTGCTCCGGATCGCGGGGGGCGCACTCGCGCTCACCCGCGGCGAGGTGCTCGTGGGCGGTGCGCGGGCCGGCACACGCGTCGCGCGCCGCCTGGTGGGGCTCGCGGCGGATCCACCGCTGGTGCCGCCCGAGCTCACGGGGATCGAGTGGCTCACCTATCTGGCAAGTCATCGTGCGCACACACCGGCGGACCGGCTGCACCTGGTGCACACGGCGGTCGAGCTCGGCCGTCTGGGCGGCACCGCGCGCCGCCGGGTGGCCACCTACTCGCGGGGCATGCTGCAGCGGCTCACCTTCGCCGCCGCGGCCATCGGGCAGCCGCCCCTCATGCTCCTGGACGAGACGTTGAGCGGTGTGGATCCGCTGGTGGCGGGGGATCTCCGGGCGGATGTGGCGCGTCTCGCCGCGACGGGCACGGCGGTGGTCGCGGCCTCGCACGATCTCTCCACCCTGGAGCGGCTCGCCACGCGGGTCGTCGTCCTCGCGCACGGCCGGGTCGTGGCCGACGTGAGCATCGCCGAGCTCGTGCGTGAGCGTGTGGCGGAGCTCGCGCTGAACGGCGGGGCGCTCACCGCGGCGCCGTGGCTCATCGCGCGCTTTCCCGGCACGGCACGAACCGGCGCCGGGGTGGCGGTCCCGCTCAAGCAGGGGCGCACCATCGAGCACGTGCTCGCCGCCTGCCGCGAGCGGCGCATCGCGGTCGCCGGCTCACGCGTCCGGTATCGCACCCTGGAAGACGTCCTCGTGCGGGCGGCGGACCGTCGGAGCCGGCCGCGGGCCTTCTGACCCCCGCACCGTCCGCATCCTTCCGTCTCCTCTCTTCCGATCTCCCGTCCCCCCGTCTCCCGACTTCCCGTCCGTTGACGCACGCCCGGGCGGCCCCGTACGTTTCTCCAGCCGAAATCCTTGAATAGCATGGTCTTGGAGCGCGTACACCTGCTCCGGATCTCGCCCCGCTCTCCGAGCTCGACCGTGCCCGCTGGAGGCCGATCCTTGGGTCTGCAACTGTATAACACGCTCACGCACCGCATCGAACCGTTCGAGCCGCTCGTGCCGTCGCGCGTGACGTTCTACCTGTGCGGTCCCACCGTCTGGAGCTACGCGCACATCGGAAACTTCCGGACCTTTCTGCTCGGTGATCTCCTGCGCCGCTACCTGGAGTACCGCGGTCTCGACGTCTTCCAGATCATGAACCTCACGGACGTGGACGACCGGCTGATCAACGCCGCGGGGAAGGCGGGCGTCCCGCTCGCCGAGTACACCGAGCCGTTCGTGCAGGCCTTCTTCGAGGATCGCGACTATCTGCGGATCCGGCCGGCCAGCGTGTATCCGCGCGCGACGGAATACATCGGTCCGATGGTCGATCTCATCCAGCGGTTACTGGAGCGCGGGCTCGCGTATCGGGGGGAGGACGGCTCGGTCTACTACGCGGTCTCGAAGTTCGACACCTACGGTCGGCTCTCGCAGCTCGACCGCCGGGAGCTCAAGGCGGGTGCGCGGGTGGCGAGTGACGAGTACTCGAAGGACGACGTCCGGGATTTCGCGCTCTGGAAGGCCGCCGATCCGGCGGCCGAGGCCGTGGGGGCGGCGTGGGACGCGCCGTTCGGGCGAGGGCGGCCGGGCTGGCACCTCGAGTGCTCGGCGATGGCGCTCACCGAGATCGAGACGCGCTTCGGGGTGAAGACGCTCGACATCCACGGCGGCGGGGTGGATCTGGTCTTCCCGCACCACGAGAACGAGATCGCCCAGTCGGAGGGGGCGACCGGCGCGCCGTTCGCCCGGTTCTGGGTGCATGGCGAGTTCCTGCTGGTCGAGGGGACCAAGATGTCCAAGCGGTTTGGGAACTACCTCACCGTGCGGGATCTCCAGGCGGAGGGGATCGATGCGGGGGCGGTACGCGCGCTGATGCTCTCGACGCACTACCGGCAGCAGCTCAACCTCTCGGATGCGGGGCTCAAGGCGGCCGCTGAGGGGACGAAGCGCCTCGGCGAATTCCGCGAGCGGCTGGCCGGGGCCGCCGGGGACGCCGGCGCAGCCGGGGTGGCCGAGGCGCCCGAGCCCGCGCAGACGCTCGTCGCCGAGTTCGAGGCGGCGATGGACGATGACCTGAACGCCCCCAAGGCGTCGGGTGCCGTCTTCGCGTTCGTCCGCGCGGCCAACCGGGAGCTCGACCAGGGAACCTGGGACGCGGGGGCCGCCGCCGCGGGGCTTGCCGCCTTCGACCGGGTCATGGGCGTCCTGGACATCCTTCCCTCGGCGGCCGAGGTGGAAGGCGACCTCGCGGCCTGGGTGGAGGAGCGCATCGCGGCCCGCCAGGCGGCGCGGAAGGCCAGGGATTTCGCGGCCGCCGACGCCATCCGGGACGAGGTGGCCGCCCGGGGCGTGGAGCTGGAAGACACCCCCCAGGGGACCCGCTGGAAAAAGCGGTAGGGACCCCGTTGACTCTTGTCAAATCGCAAGTTATGGTACGAGTCTCGCGCAAAACGGGCCTTGCGCTGACGTAGCTCAATTGGCAGAGCAGCTGATTTGTAATCAGCAGGTTAAGGGTTCGAGTCCCTTCGTCAGCTCCAGTTGAGGAGGCAGGGAGGTCGGAAGTCCCTGCAGACCGACGCCACCCCGCCAACTCGTTCGGTGCGGGGTGGTCTGTTAGCGGGGCCGTTGCGGGCACGGTGGGGTGCCCGAGTGGCTAAAGGGAGCAGACTGTAAATCTGCCGGCGTAACGCCTACGTAGGTTCGAATCCTACCCCCACCACTGGAATCGTTGGGCGCCGGCTGAGAGCCGGGGGGCTCTCGAGACGGGCGGTTGCTCGCGGGTGTAGCTCAGTTGGTAGAGCATCAGCCTTCCAAGCTGAGGGTCGCGGGTTCGAGTCCCGTCGCCCGCTTGAAACGCTCGCGTAGCTCAGTCGGTAGAGCGCGTCCTTGGTAAGGACGAGGTCACCGGTTCAATCCCGGTCGCGAGCTCTTTGACGAAGCGAATGACGGGAGGCTGCGGGTGGGCTCCCTGAACGGTGTGAGGACAGATGCCGCGCGACAAAGTCATTCTCGAGTGTACCGACTGTAAGAGTCGGAACTATTTCACCACGAAGAATCGTCGGAAGCACCCCGAGCGCGTCGAGTGGAAGAAGTACTGCCCGCGCTGCAACGGCCATAAGCTCCACAAGGAGTCCAAGTAGCCGTGAGCCCGGTGGCGCTCGCTCAGAAGTCGGCCGCCTACATCCGCGAAGTGCGGGCGGAAATGCGGAAGGTGACGTGGCCGTCGTGGGACGATCTTCGGAAGATGACGGTCGTCATCATCATCTTCGTGATCATCATTGGGATCATCATCGGCATCATGGACATCATCGCGTCCAAGGTGTTGATCGATCTGGTGGGGCGGTTGTTCACGTGATCCAAGCCGTGCTGGAGCCGAAGTGGTACGCCATTCAGACCACCGCCGGACACGAGAACAAAGTGCGGTCGCTGATCGAGCGGCGGATCGTGAGCGATCCGCGGCCCGAGGGTGAGCGGCTCATCCGGCAGGCGTTGGTGCCGACCCAGCAGGTGACCGAGATCAAGAACGGCAAGAAGGTCACCGTGGAGCGGAAGACGTTCCCCGGATACGTGCTCGTCGAGATGGTGCTCAATCAGGAGTCGCTGCACGTCATCAACGGCATCCAGGGCGTGATCAAGTTCGTCGGGCAGGGCTGGACGCCCCAGGCGCTGCGCCAGGATGAGGTGAACCGGCTCCTCGGCATCGAAGAGGAGACGGGCGAAGAAGAGATCAAGGAAGAGATCCCGTTCATGGTCGGCCAGGTGGTCGAGATCATGGAGGGGCCCTTCAGCGACTTCACCGGCACCGTGGAAGAGGTGCTCCCCGACAAGGGGAAGGTGCGGGTGAGCGTGAGTCTCTTCGGCCGGCCGACGACGGTGGAGCTGGATTATCTCCAGCTGAAGGGGCACTGACGACGTAGGCAGCGTGGCACGGTGGCAGCGTGGCAGACCGCCCTCGCCCGCCTGTGCCCGCCTTTGTCCGTCTTCGACCGCCCGGTAGGGTGGCGGGGCCGGGCGGGAATCCCCGACCACGGGGGCACCGTGGGAGCTCGGGACACGGTCCCAGCGAACGAGTAAGGATACGATGGCACCCAAACGACAGATCGGTTTCGTCAAGTTGCAGGTTCCCGCCGGCGCGGCCACGCCCGCGCCGCCGGTTGGCACCGCGCTCGGTCCGCACGGCGTCAACATCATGGACTTCTGCAAGCAGTACAACGCGAAGACGCAGGGGCAGCCGGGGATGATCATCCCGGTCGAGGTGACGATCTACCACGACCGGACGTTCACCTTCATCACCAAGACGCCCCCCGCGGCCGTGCTCCTGAAGAAGGAAGCCGGGATCGAGAAGGGCTCGCCGATGTCGAACCGGCAGAAGGTCGGCACGGTGACCCGCGCGCAGGTCCGGAAGATCGCCGAGCTCAAGATGCCGGACCTCAATGCGAACGACATCGAGGGCGCGATGAAGATCATCGCGGGCACGGCGCGCGCGATGGGTCTCGAGGTGTCGGACTGATGCCGCGCCACGGGAAGAAGTTCCAGTCGGCGGCGGCCACCATCGATCGCGCGCAGGAGTACGGGCCGCGCGACGCGGTGAGCCAGGTGAAGGACGCCGCGTTCGCCAAGTTCGACGAGACCGTCGAGATCGCGCTCAACCTCGGGGTCGATCCCCGGCACGCCGATCAGATCGTCCGCGGCACGGTGGTGCTCCCGCACGGGACCGGCAAGAAGGTCCGCGTCCTGGTCCTCGCGCAGGGCGACAAGGCCAAGGAGGCCGAGGCCGCCGGCGCCGATTTCGTCGGGGTCGAGTACGTGCCCAAGATCAAGGAGGGCTGGCTCGACTGCGACGTGATCATCGCCACGCCGGATATGATGGGGCAGGTCGGGCAGCTCGGCCGGATTCTCGGCCCGCGCGGGCTCATGCCGAACCCCAAGTCGGGCACGGTGACGATGGACGTCGCCAAGGCGATTGGCGACGTGAAGGCGGGCAAGATCGAGTTCCGCGTGGACAAGACGGGCAACCTCCACGCGCCGATCGGCCGCGTCTCGTTTTCCGTAGATCAGCTGTTTGACAATCTGAACGCGTTCGTCGAGGCGGTGATGCGGGCGAAGCCGAGCGCCGCGAAGGGCACCTACCTGCGCTCCGCGACGATCTCGAGCACGATGGGGCCCGGGGTGCGCGTGGATACGGCGGTGTACCGATGAAAATGAGTCGCACGCAGAAGGGCGCCGTCGTCGAGCGCCTGATCGAACAGATCCGCGGAGCGGAGACGCTCTATCTGACGGATTTCACCGGCCTCGCGGTGAAGAACATCACCGATCTCCGGCGCCGGATCCGGCAGGCGGGCGGCGAGTACGTCGTCGTCAAGAACACCCTCGCGACCCGCGCGCTGGCGGACGCCGAGGTGGCCGGTCTCGACGAGCACCTGGCGGGTCCGACCGCGTTCGTGCTCGCGGGCGAGCCGGTGGGCGCGGCGAAGATCCTCGCCGAGTTCCAGCGCGATTTCAAGACGTTTCAGATCAAGGCCGGTCGCGTCGAAGGGCGCACGGTCTCGGCCGACGACGTCCAGAAGCTCGCCACGCTCCCGTCGCGCGAGCAGCTGCTGAGTCAGCTGGCGGGCGGGTTCCAGGCACCGCTCCAGGGATTCCTGGGCGCGATGAACGGACTGTTGTACCAGTGGGTCGGCGCCCTCGAGGCGCTCCGCGCGCAGCGCGTCGATGCTGCATAACCCGGTTTTGAAGAGAGAGTGACGGCATGGCCACCACGACACTGAGCAAAGACGACATCCTCGAGGCGATCGCCAACATGTCGGTGATGGAACTCGCCGACCTGATCGAGGCGTTCAAGGACAAGTTCAACGTCACGATCGCCGCGGCGCCCGCCGCTGCGGCGCCCGCGGGTGGGGCGGCCGCCGCCGCGCCCGCCGCCGAGGAACAGACCGAGTTCACCGTCGTCCTCAAGGAGGCGGGGTCCAAGAAGATCCAGGTCATCAAGGCCGTCCGCGAGGTCACCTCGCTCGGCCTCAAGGAAGCGAAGGACCTGGTGGACGGTGCCCCCGGCAACGTTCGGGAGGGTGTCACGAAGGACGAGGCCGAAGCAATCAAGAAGAAGCTCGAGGAGCAGGGCGCGACCGTCGAGCTGAAGTAGCCGCCGGGTTCCGCGGCCGCCGTTGGGGCGGCCGCGGTTCACCCGGTCGCCTTCAGCCACGACGGTATGCAACTGATTGAACGTCTCACGTTTTTTCCTGCTCGCCCAGCGAGCCCCGACGCCTCCGTCGGCCCGATCCGGGTCCGGCGCGGACGGGGCCATTTGCGTTGTGTGAGGAAGGCTTAGCTCGATGACCACGACGACTTTTCCAGTCATTTCGTTCGCCAAGCTCGAGGGGGGGATGCCCATGCCCCACCTCCTCGACATTCAGACGCACTCGTTCAAGGCGCTGCTCCAGACCGTGCCGACGGAGCCGGCCCCCGATCTCGGGCTCGAGCGCGTCTTCAACGACGTATTCCCGATCAGCGACGTGAACGGGAACTACTCGCTCGAGTTCGTGAAGTTCACGCTCGGCGAGCCGAAGTACACCGTCGAGGAGTGCATCGAGCGCGACATGACGTACTCGGCATCGCTCAAGGCGACGCTGCGCCTCGTGGTGCTCGAGGAGCTCGAGGGTGGTACCAAGCGCCCGAAGAACATCATCGAGAAGGAAGTCTATCTCGGCGAGCTGCCCATCCTCACGCCGCTCGGGACGTTCGTGATCAACGGCGCCGAGCGCGTCGTGGTCTCGCAGCTCCACCGCTCGCCGGGCGTGGTCTTCGAAGAGACCATCCACCCGAACGGGCAGCACCTGAACAGTGCCCGGATCATCCCGTTCCGCGGGTCGTGGGTCGAGTTCACCGTGGACATTCACGACGTCATCTACGTCCACATCGACAAGAAAAAGAAGTTCCCGGCCACGGCGCTGCTCCGCGCCTTCGGCTACGGCACGAACACCGACATCCTCCGGCTCTTCTACGCCACGCGCGAGCTCGATCTCACGCGCAAGCTCGAAGAGCGCGCCCTCCGGCGCGAGGTGCTCGGGAGCCTGCTGGCCGAGGAAGTGGCGGATCCCGAACCCGAGGAGAAGGACGGCGAGCCGCTCGGCCGCGAGGGGGACGAGCTCACCGCCGAGCGCTACTCGGCGTTCCGCAAGGCGGGCATCAAGAGCGTCCGCGTGTTCGCGCGCTACACCACGATCGACGTCCGCGACGACGAGCGGCCGACCACCATGCAGCTCGACGAGCGCCAGGTGCTCGCCTTCGACGTGCCCGATCCGGAGACCGGGGAGGTGCTGGTCGAGGCGGGGAAGGAGCTCACCGAGACCGCTAAGAAGAAGCTGATCAAGGCGGGCGCCTACAAGGTGGACGTCCTGCTCCCCTCGGCGCGCGTCGAGACGCAGCTCGTCAAGAACACGCTCGCCAAGGACCCGACCTCCTCCGAGGCCGAAGCGCTCGAGCAGATCTACGCCCTGCTCCGGCCGGGTGAGGCGCCGAACCTGGAGACCGCGCGCGCGGCCCTCGAGCGGCTCTTCTTCAACCCGAAGCGCTACGACCTCGGGCGCGTCGGCCGCTACAAGATCAACCAGCGCCTGAAGGTGAAGGTCCCCGACACGCACACGGTGCTCACCGAGGACGACTTCGTCGCGATCATCCGCTACCTCCTCGAGCTCTCCGAGGGCCGCGGCCACACCGACGATATCGATCACCTCGGCAACCGGCGCGTGCGCACCGTGGGCGAGCTGATCGCCAATCAGTTCTCGGTGGG
>DATFMZ010000166.1:0-4861 GCA_035266665.1 Gemmatimonadales bacterium
CGGGGACCGGATCCCGAAAGCGATGGCACGGACCTCATCCTTCATGGACCATCCGGTCTTCAACTCCTACCACTCCGAGACCGAGATGCTGCGCTACATCCGGCGGCTCGAGGCCCGGGACCTGTCGCTCACCGCCGCGATGATCCCGCTCGGATCGTGCACGATGAAGCTGAACGCCACGACCGAGATGGTGCCGATCACGTGGCCCGAGTTCGGCCGGCTGCATCCCTTCGCCCCCCGCGAACAGGCGGCTGGCTATACCGAGCTGTTCGACACGCTCAACGCGTGGCTCGCGGAGATCACGGGCTTCGCCGCGGTCTCGTTGCAGCCCAACGCCGGCTCGCAGGGCGAGTTCACCGGCCTGCTCACGATCCGCGCCTATCACCGCGCGCGCGGCGAGAGCCACCGCCGCACCTGTCTCATCCCACAGTCGGCGCACGGGACCAATCCCGCGAGCGCGGTGATGGCCGGCATGGACGTCGTCGTGGTGAAGACCGACGAGCACGGGAATATCGCGCTCGACGATCTGCGCGCGAAGGCGGAGGAGCACGGCGACACCCTGGCCGCGCTCATGGTGACGTATCCGTCCACGCACGGCGTCTTCGAGACGGCGATCCGCGAGATCTGCGCGATCGTCCACGAGCACGGCGGCCAGGTCTACATGGACGGCGCCAACATGAACGCGCAGGTGGGCCTCTGCCGCCCCGGGGACATCGGCGCCGACGTCTGCCACCTGAACCTCCACAAGACCTTCTGTATTCCGCACGGCGGCGGCGGCCCCGGCATGGGACCGATCGCCGTGGCGCAGCACCTCGCGCCGTTCCTGCCCGATCACCCGGTCGTTCCGCTCGGGATTCCGCAATCGTGCGGCACGGTATCGGCGGCGCCGTGGGGCAGCCCGTCCATCCTGCCCATCTCGTGGGCGTACATCGCCCTGATGGGCCCGGACGGGCTGACGGAAGCGACGAAGATCGCGATCCTCAACGCCAACTACGTCGCGAAGCGGCTCGAGGGCGCGTACGATCTGCTGTACAGCGGCGCCAAAGGCCTGATCGGCCATGAGTGCATCCTCGACACACGCCCGTTCAAGCAGTCGGCCGACGTGGGCGTGGAGGATATCGCAAAGCGCCTGATCGACTACAGCTTCCACCCGCCCACGGTGTCGTTCCCGGTGGCCGGCACGCTGATGGTGGAGCCGACCGAGAGCGAATCCAAGGAAGAGCTCGACCGCTTCTGCGACGCGCTGCTCGCGATTCGCGAGGAGATCCGGGAGATCGAGCTCGGCAAGGCGGACCGGGAGAACAACCTGCTCAAGCACGCACCGCATCCGCTGCCGGTGGTCATCGCCGACACGTGGAATCACCCGTACGCACGCGAGCGCGCCGCGTATCCGAGCCCCCAGACCCGCGTCTACAAGATCTGGCCCACGGTGGCACGGATCGACTCGGCCTACGGCGACCGACACCTCATCTGTACCTGTCCGCCGATCGAGGAGTACGCGCGGGCATGAGCGCGACGGAGCCCCGGTGCGCTGGTTCCTGATCGAGGAGTCCACCGGCCGGCGCGGTGCCGAGAACATGTGGGTGGATGACGCCCTCCTCCGCCGTGCGGCGGAGGAGGGCGTCGGGTTTCTCCGGCTCTACCGCTGGACGCCCGGCTGCCTGTCGTTCGGCCGGAACGAGCCCGCGACCCGCCGCTACGATCGTGCGGCGATCACGGCGCGTGGGTTGGATACGGTGCGGCGCCCAACGGGCGGCCGCGCCGTCTGGCACGACACCGAGGTGACGTACGCGGTCGCGGCACCCACGGCCTGGTTCGGCACCCTCGCCGCCACCTACCGCGCGATCCACGAAACGATCGCGCGCGCCGTCCGGGCGCTGGGAGCCACAGCCGAGCTCGCCGCCGCGCCCGCGCGCGGCACGAGCCCGTCGCCGGGCGCCGGTGCGTGCTTCGCCTCACCCGCCGGCGGGGAGGTGACGGTGGACGGTCGCAAGCTGGTAGGCAGCGCGCAGGTCCGCGAGGGGACGGCCTTCCTGCAGCATGGGTCCATCCTGTTGGCCGACGCGCAGGACGTGGTGGCGGCCGTGACGCGCGGCGCGGCGCCGCCGCCGAGTGCCACGTCGCTCACCGCGGCGCTCGGGCGTCCCGTCACCTTCGCGGAGCTCGGCACGGTGCTGCGTCGGGCGGCACGGAGCGACTGGGGCGGCACCTGGGCGACGGCCGACGCCCCGGCGCCCGCGACCGACGCGCCGAACCGCTACGCCGATGACACCTGGACGTGGCGGCGCTGAGTCCCATCTTGTAGTCGACTCCCCTCTGAGGCTGGACGTCATGCGCGCATCCCTGTTGCCGATTGCTGCCACCATACTCGCACTTGCCGGATGCCGCGCGGCCCCCCCGTGCCCGTCGGGCAGCTGTGGGACGGCGGTCATCGGCGTCACCGCCGGTCCTCACACGCTCTTTCCTCCCCTCGTGGCGACGGACATCGGCAATCAGATCGACGGCCAGCTATTTCTTCCGCTCGCGGCGCTGGGGATGTCCATGAACACGACGGGCGACTCCGGTTTCATCCCGAAGCTCGCGGACCGCTGGCATTTCGAGGACTCGGTCACGCTCGTCTTCCACATCGATCCGCGCGCGCGCTGGCACGACGGCATTCCGGTCACCGCGGAGGACGTCGCATACACCTTCGATCTCGACACCGACACGCTCGTCAACGCACCGTCACGCCCCCTCCTCTCCAGCATCGCCTCGGTCGTCGCGCGTGACAGCGCCCACGTCGTGTTCACGTTCACCCACGTGTACAGCGAGCAGTTCTACGACGCCACGCATCTCATGATGATCGTGCCGCAACACCTGCTCGACACCATTCCGCGCGCCCGACTGCAAGCCGCCGCCTTCAACCGCCATCCCGTCGGGAACGGGCCGTACCGGCTCGTGTCGTGGAAGCCCAACGAATCGATCGAGCTCGCCGCGGACACCGATTTCTATTTGGGCCGCCCCGGCATCGCGCGGCTGATTTGGCGCGTCACGCCGGATCCGGCGACCCTCGTGCCGCAGCTCGCGGCGGGGGAAATCGATATCATCCCGGTGCTGCTCGGCCCCGATCAGATCGCGGCCGCCAAGAAGACCCCAGGGATTCACCTCGTCTCGTATCCGAGCAGCGTCTATTTCTATCTCGCGTTCAACTTCCGCGATCCCGAGAACCACGCGCGCCCGAACGCCCTCTTCGCGAGCCGGGGCCTCCGGCAGGCCATCGCCTACGCCATCGATCGCAACGCGATCATCCAATCCGTTCTCGGCGGCTACGGCAGCGTGCCGAGTGGCCCGACGACGCCCATGGTGTGGATCGACAACGATTCCCTCCGGCAACTCCCCTTCGACTCGGCGCGCGCGCGGCACATGCTGGATTCGCTGGGCTGGCGCCCCGGCCCGAACGGCGTGCGGGTGCGCGACGGACGGCGTCTCGCCTTCACCGTGATGGTCCCCACGTCGAGCGCCGCGCGCATGCGGATCGCCGTGATCCTCCAGGCGCAGCTCAAGGCGCTGGGCATCGACATGGAGGTCCAGCCCCTCGAGAGCAACACGCTCGGCGCGCGCAGCGCGGCCGGCACGTTCGACGCCATGATCGGCGGTTGGCAGATCGACCCCGTCCCCGCGGCGATGCGGCAGTTCTGGACGACCACGGCCATCGGCGGGTCCAACTACGGCGCCTACAGCGACCCGCGGTTCGATTCGCTGGTCACGGCGGCGATGGCGGCGCGCACCAAGGCGGCCGCCCGACCGATCTGGAATGAGGCCATGGACGTCATCAATAACGACGCTCCCGCCGTTTGGCTCGCGAGCCTGTCGATGGTCGCCGCGGTGAGCGATCGCCTCGAGAACGTCACGATCCGTCCGGACGACTGGACGGCGACGCTCTGGACCTGGCGCATCGCCCCCGGGCGCGCGACGGCGCGAGATCGCCCCGCCGGACACTGAGGTGCTGCGATACGTCGCACGGCGGATCGGCCAGGGCGTCGTCACGATCTTCCTCGTCGTGACGCTGACCTTCGTGTTGATCCACGTCGCGCCGGGCGACCCGTTGGGCGCACGCCGATTGAGCCACGCCGTCAGTCCGGCCGAGGTCGCGCAGATGCGGCGCAACCTGGGACTCGACAAGCCGATCGCCGTCCAGTACGTGCGCTATCTCGCGCACCTCGCCAGCGGCGATCTCGGGATCTCGATCGCGCGGGACCGTCCCGTCGCCCGCGCCCTCGCCGACGCGATCCCCAACACGGTTGTCCTGGCGCTCGCGGGGCTCCTGGTCGAATTCCTCATCGGTGTCGGCGTGGGCATCGTGCAGGCCCTCAAGCCGGGCTCGGCGCTCGATCGCGTCCTCGCGTGGATCACCCTCACCCTGTTCTCGACACCGGTGTTCTGGCTGGGCCTCATGCTGATGTTTCTCTTCGGCCAGTACTTCCCATGGCTCCCGATCGGCGGCGTGACCGACCCGGTCTTCTATCCCTTCCTGTCGCCACTTGGCCAGCTCGGCGACCGCCTCGTGCATTTGATCTTGCCCGCCGTCACCCTCGGACTGGTCGGCGCCGGGTACGTGGCCCAGCATCAGCGCGCGGCGATGCTCGAGGCGCTGCGGCAGGACTTCGTGCGGACCGCGCGCGCGAAGGGCCTGCCGCAGGGCCGGGTCGTGCGCCACGCGCTGCGCAACGCCCTCCTCCCGACTATCGCCATTCTGGGACTCGCCCTGCCGGTGGTGCTCTCGGGGGCGGTGCTCGTCGAGACCATCTTCGCCTGGCCCGGCATGGGAAAACTCGCCTACGACGCGATCCTGCAGCGCGACTATCCCGTCGTCACCGCGACG
>DATFMZ010000167.1:0-3353 GCA_035266665.1 Gemmatimonadales bacterium
ATCCGAAGCGGCGAACGTGCCTTCTCGATGCGCTGGACGGTGCTCGAGAAGAACACCACCGACTCCTCACTCGCCGCGGTGGTGCGGGCGGGCGACGTGAGTGATTGGATGAACGCGTTCGCGGGGTACGATGCGCCGGCACAGAACGCCGTCGTCGCTGATGATCAGGGCAACATCGCCATACGCTCGACGGGCACCTTCCCGATCCGCCCGGGCGGTGGGAGCGGCGTGCCGGTCCGGGACGGGACGACGAGCGCGAGCGATTGGACGGGCGTGCTTCCGGTTTCTCAGTATCCGTTCGCCGAGAATCCGAAGCAGGGTTATCTGGCCTCGGCCAACCAGCAGCCGTGGGATCCGAAGATGGATTCCACGTATCTCGGCACCAACTGGCCGCCGCCGTGGCGCGCGCTCCGGATCAATCAGCTCCTGGCCGCGGACACCGCGGTGACGGTGGATGCCATGCGGAGCTTCCAGACCGATCCGGGGAGCGCGCGGGCCGATGAGTTCGAGCCGGTGTTCGTTCACGCCGCGGCGCGCATCGCCCACGCGGGCGGCGTGGTGCCCGGCGTCAACCTCCGCAAGCTCTCGACCGCGGCCCGGCTGCTCTCGGAATGGGATCGCCGCTACACCAAGACCAACGAGCGCGCGATTCTCTTCGAGCTCGCGATGCACGAGCTCGAGCAGCGCGTCTGGGACGAGCTCCGCGTCCCGTCCGCCACCGGCGGCACGCGGCTCCTCTATCTGCCGAGCACGTCGGTGTTGGCGGAGCTGGTCGCGGACTCCACGAGCTGGTGGTGGGACGATCACCACACGAAGCCCGTCGAGACGCGGGACGACATCTTCGCGTTGAGCCTCGTCGCGGCGTACGACACCGCGGTGGCGCGCTACGGTTCCCCGGATGCGGGCGGGTGGCAGTGGAGCAAGGTGCATCACGCCAACGTCTTTCATCTGCTGCACCTGCGGTCGCTCTCGGCGCTGGACATCCCCGTGCAGGGCGGGCCAGGAACGCTCAACCCGTCATCGGGCGTCAACTCGGCCAACGGGCCGAGCTGGCGCATGGTGGTCGAGCTCGGCCCGACGATCCGCGCCTGGAGCATCTATCCCGGCGGGCAGTCGGGGAATCCGGTGAGTCGCTACTACGCCGATCGCATCCAGAAGTGGTCCGACGGCGAGCTCGATCCCGTCTTCTTCCCCCGCACCCCGGCGGAGCTCGAGGCCAAGCATACGCTCGCGACCTTCACGCTGACGGGAGGCAAGTGAGATGCGCGTGATCCTGCGTGTGCTCTTCCTCGCCGCCGCGTTCGCGCTGGTGACGGCCTTCGTGGATTGGTGGGCCGTTCCCATCCTCGGCATGGTCTGGGGGCTGGTCGCCACGCGGGAGACGCGCCCGGTGCTCACCGCCGCGGCGAGTGCCACGCTCGGGTGGGCGGCGTTGCTCGTCTGGACGGGCCTCCATGGTCCGGTCGGCGCCGTTGCCACCAAGGTGGGTGGCGTGATGGGGATCCCCGGCTGGCTCTTGGTGATCGTGACGCTGCTCTTTCCCGCGGTGCTCGCCGGTGGTGGGGCGGGGGTGGCGGGGAGAGGGCGGGCGTAGGCGGGCAGAGGCGGACAAGGACGGACAGAGACGGTCAGGGGCGGACAGAGACGGACCGGGACGGTCGGAGAGTCGCATCCCCAACTCCCCAGACCGCCTTCGACCGTCTCCGACCGCCTCTGACCGTCTCCGACCAAGGAGTTCAAAATGCAAATCCCAAGCTCGCTACTCGAGGAAACCCTCACCGCCTGGCGCGACGTGCGCGAGGGGATCATCGACGAAGTCAAGAACATCCCCGCCAACAAGTTCGATTTCCGCCCCGTGCCGGAGGTGCGGAACGTGCGCGAGATGGTGCAGCACATCCTCGAGGTCTCGATGATGATGACGGGCGAGCTCACTCGTCCCGACAGTGACCTTCGCCGGCTGCCGTGGCCCAGGCTGCTCGCCAAGTACGCCAAGCCCGCCTATCGCGCCAAGACCAAGGCCGAACTGCTGAAGATCCTCAAGTCGCAGATGGCGGAGGCGGAGAAGAAATTCCGCGCGGCGGGCGAGCTCAATCTCTACCAGTTCATGGAGTACTTCGACGGGTCGCCGGGCACCAAGTTCACCTGGCTGCAGCACGGGATCGCGCAGGAGATGTATCACCGTGGCCAGCTGGCCACGTACGCCCGCCTGATGGGGCTCGTGCCGGCGCTCACCCAGCGGATTCGCGGGGGGTGAGCGCCGGCACCCGAGGCCGTCAGTCGGGGAAGGGCCTCGGCCTCGGCCGCGGCTTCGGTCGCGGACGCGGGTCGATGTGCCCGTGCCCGAGTGCCCGGGCCGCCTCGGCGCGCACCTGGGGATCGGCGTCCTTGAGCGCGTCGACGATCGCGCTGGTCGCGGCGTCGGTGTCGAGCTGACCGAGCGCCCAGAGCGCCGTACGCCGCACCTTCGCGTCCGTGTCGTGCAGCGCCTTGCTGAGCGCGGGGACCGCCGCGGGATCCTCGATCTGACCGAGCGCCCACGCCGCCGTCTGGCGTACGTCGGCGTCGGAATCGCCGAGCGCCGCGGAGAGCGGTGTCGTCGCGCTCTTGTCCTCGATCTGCCCCAACGCCCACGCACTCGTCTTGCGAACGTCCGCGTCCTGATCGTGTAGCGCATTGGCGAGCGGCGTGACCGCCGACTTGTCCTCGATCTGACCGAGGGCCCACGCCGCCATCCGGCGGGTCTCGATGTCGTTATCGTGGCCGAGCACCGTCGCGAGCGGCGCCACCGCACTCTTGGCCTCGATCTGTCCCAGCGCCCAGACGGCCATGCGCCGCACGTCCCGGTCGCTGTCCTGCACCGCGCGGGTGAGGCCTGCCACCGCGCTCGTGTCCTCGATCTGGCCCAGTGCCCACGCGGCCGTCTTGCGGACGCGGGCGCTCCGATCGCCGAGGGCCCCGCTCAATGCCGACACCGCACGCTTCGCTTCGATGTGCCCCAGCGCCTCGGCCGCCGCGACGCGCACGTCCTCCGACGTGTCGCTTTGGAGCGCCCGCGCGAGCGCGTCGACCGCCGCGGTGTCCTCGATAGTGCCGAGCGCTTCGGCGGCGGCGGCGCGCACGGCGGCCGACCGGTCGCTGAGCGTGCGTCGGAGTGGTGCGGCCGCCAACGGATCACCAATCGATCCCAGCGCCCACGCGGCGGCGCCACGCACGTTGGCTACGTCGTCGCTCAGGCGAGCGATCAGCGCGTGAACCGCGCCATGGGCGTCGGCGAATCCGAGACCCGTCGCGGCGGCGAAACGAGTGCCGGCAGCGTCGGCCGCGAGGGCGTGGAGCATGCCCGCCGTCGCCGC
>DATFMZ010000168.1:0-11007 GCA_035266665.1 Gemmatimonadales bacterium
AGGAACTTGTTGTCGAAGACGGCCTGCGCGAGGATCGCCTGCCCAAGGAGCGAGCCCGGAACCACCGACACCTCGTCCTGCTCGATGTTCCCGTCTGCGTTCGCATCCGTCTGTGACTTCCAACCGGCGATCGAATCGATCACCCGGGGCGACGCGGCCCCTGTCGCGATCTGCTCACCCGTCGGCGGGAAGCCCGGCGCAACGTCACCGCCGATACCCGAGGACCCGAGGTTCTCCAGGGGCTTCGCGACCGGCGGCGCGCCGATGACGGCGACCACGATCGTGGCCGACTGGCCGGGCTGGAGGATGAACGGACCGGAGGCCTGATAGGACCGCGTATCCACGGCGGTCTCGGCCTGGTAGCAGATGTGCGACTGGATCGGGTCGGGCGAGGTGCACGGGTTGTCGCCCGCGCCCGGGTTGATGTGGCCCGACAGGTAGCGCCAGAGCTGCACGACGCCGACGGGATCGGGGAAACCAACGGCCGAATTCAGTGTGTTCGAGAAGAGCGTGAGGCCGACCTGCTTGCCGGTCGCCGGATCGACGGGGCTCCGCAGGTACTTGAACCCGACGAAGCCCGGCGAGGGCCGGAACGGCGCGCCGAAGATGGTCGGCGGGAACGTCCAGTTCGGCTCGAGGAAGTCGGACTTGTAGGCCATCATCAGGTTGAAGGGCAGGATGGCCGTGGAGTAGTTGTGCCCCGCGTCCCCCACGTCTTCGTCCGAGAAGAAGGCCGCGTACAGACTGTCGAACGCGTAGCCCGCCGTCGGAATGTCCACCCCGAGCTTGTCCTTGACGCCGGCGTGGAACCGGTTGGCCACGGCGATGATGCTGTCCCGCAAAGCCGGGTCGATGCCCGAGTAGGCCGAGGGATCCGTGGCCGTGATGTTGTAGAAGGTATAGATGAAGAAGACGATGTTCTGCTTGGCGACGTCGGTCCAGGCGAGACTCCGCTGGTCGACCAGAATCCCCATGGGGTGCTTGCGGCCGCTCAGCAGGGTCGGATTGCCGTCCCAGTAGCGCACCCACGTGTCCTGCTGGGAGATCGTGTTGCGCCCGATGAGGACCGCGTTGTACACCGCCGTATCCCGGACGACGGCCTGGTCGGGCCAGTTCGCCGCGTCGGCCGGGTCGATGGAGCTGTAGACGAGGCTCACCCCATCGCCCTGCGCCTGGTCACCGCGGGGGTCCATGAAGTAGGCGCCGACCGTGTCGTTCGCCCACGAGAACCCGGCATCCCCCGGAATGACACCGGCGACCTGGAGGCCGGCGTTGAAGATGTACTGGTCCGGCGTGCCCTTCGGCCAGAACCCACCGCCGATGACCGGCGATCCGGTCGGGTCCACGCAGTCGTTGCCGCGGTTGGAGATACCGCAGTACCAGTTGTTCGCGTTGATGAGCCCGAACACGCTCGCGAACAGATCGAACCCCTGCCGCGGGCCGGTCACTCCGGGCTTCGGGCGTGCGGCAGCCGGTTGGACCCCCACGGCTCCAAGAAGAGCGAGGAGGGCGCCGTAGCGCAGCACGCGGCTAAACGGATTTCGGCTCATAATGCTCACGTCCTCGATGCTGGAGATTTTGTGGAGCGGCCCCGAGGGGCCGCTCCACAGACGGTCGCCAGTCTAGAAGTTGATCTCAACGCCAGCACGGATCTGCCGGCCGGCCCCGAGACGGGTCCACGCGCCCTGGTTGTTCCGGTAGGACGCATCGAACGCCGCAAACTGTTCGTTGGCGTCGAAGATGCCGTCGCCGTTGCCGTAGCGCGCCTCGACCTGGCGGAGCATGGTGCAGTCCACGGACTGGGTCGAGCTGGTCCACACGCCGGCCGACTGCGCGCAGCTGACACGGAGATCGATCGCGCTGATCGTCGAGTCACCCGACGGCACGTTGATCAACACGGCACTGGGCGCCTCGCTGTTCAGCTGGTTGATCGCCGGCTGCACGTAGTGCTGCACCTCGAACTGCTGGTTCACCACGTCGTTCGTCTCGCTGAAGATCGAGCCGATGTTCTTGAAGTTGAACAGGTTCTGAATGTCGGCGAAGACGGTCCAGTCGGTCGGACCGACCTTCAGCCCGCGCTGGAGCCGGATGTCGAAGTACTTGACCCAGGGCATCCGGGCGGCGTTGATCGGGCCCAGCTCGTAACCGGTCGTGCAGACGCCGTTGCCGGGGCCGGTGGTGCCGGTGCCGCTGTTGCGGCACTGCGTGTACGGCAGGCCGCTCGCGAAGCGGAACGTCGCGAAGATGCCGCCGTTCTCGAGCAGCTTGCCCCACCACTTATCGGCATGGAACCCGCTCGGGAAGTTGAACGCGAGCGACCCGGCAAAGTTGTGCGTCCGGTTGTCGTTCGTGGGCAGGATGGCCTGCGCCGGCGGCACGCGGTCACCCGTCACCTGCGAGATGGCGCGGGAGAGACCGTTCAGGTACGTGAACGGATCGGAACCCGTGTTCTTCGCCACGCTGTAGGTGTACGAGAGCTGGCCGTTGAACCAGTTGCCGATCCGGCGAATGAGCGAAAAGTCGATGCCGCGCGTGTTCCCGAAGTCGGCGTTCTGGAGGACGTTCAGGTTGATGACGCCACCCGTCGCGGAATCGTAGAACTGCTGAATCCGGTACGTGAAGTTCGCGATGTTGTCGCGGTTGTACGCGGACAGGTCGAGCACCATGTCCTGACTGAACGCGTGCCGGATACCGAACTCGAAGTCGATCGTCTTCGCGTAGCCGACGTCACCACCGAAGGCGTCGTTCGAGTTCGTGATCGAGATGTCGTTGTTGTGGCCGGCCAGCGCCATCTGCATGTACGGCGACTGCACCGAATGCGCGTACGAGAGCCGGAAGTCGGTCCGGTCGGTGACCGGGAACGACACCTGCACGTGCGGCGACAGCGCCGTGTGCGCCGCGGCCTGGTGGAAGTGGGCCAGCGGATTGGCCGGATCGAAGCCGGGCAGCGTGAAGGTCCGGCCGGGCGTGTTCGGATAGTAGGCCCGCGTGTCGAACCGGTCCCACCGGAGGCCGACCACGAGGACCACGTCACCGAGGTCGAGACGATCCTCACCATACAGCGCGCTCTGGATCGGCGAATCGCTGTAGATCGCGTTGAAGATCTGCGTCGTGGTGCTGGCGTTGTTGATGCCGGTGCCGTTGGTGGCGAACCCGCCGAAGTTGTCGATGCGGGACCACTGGTACTCACCGCCGAACTTGAACCGGTTGTACCGGTCGAGCTGCCAGTCCGCCGTCAGCCGGCCGTAGAGGCGCTGCTCATAGTAGAGCCCGGCGCCCGTGCCGACGTTGCCGCTGGTCGCGAAGTTGGTCGCCATGCCCCAGGGGTTGAAGCGGTAGGGCTGCGAGCCGCGCAGATCCTGGCGGAGCAGGAACGGCACGCGGGTGCCGGTGTTGGTCCGCAGGTTGTAGATCAACTGATCCCAGTCGGCCTGGGTGTTCAGGGAGTTCACCGCGCCGGTGCCGGTGTCGCGCGAGAAGTGGTCGAAGGTCGTCACGAACTTGAGCGGCGAGAGATCGATCCCGCCGGCCGGGCTGCGGCTGGAGAGCTCGGAGGCCCGCGTCAGCGAGCCGCTGGTCGTGCGCTGCGTCTGATACGAGAGGTTGGCCTCGAACGACAGCGCGTGCTCGGCGCCGCGGAACACCTGCTGCGCCCAGTCGAGGATGTAGATGTTCTGCACCCCGCGGGCCCCGCCGATCGACTCGGGATTGAAGACGTTGTTCCCGCGGTTCTGATTGGTGTTGTTCAGATACGTGAGCGACATCCGCGAGCCACTGCCGTACGTGTACTGCAGCTTGCCCTGGATGTTGAGGCTCGTCCCGAAACCCCACGGACGCAGGCGCCCCTGGCAGGCGTAGCCGTCGTTATTGGCCGCGCTGCAGGTGCCGCCGTACTGCGCGAACAGCGGCACGTTGACGGTCGTGCTGTCCGAGAGCGGGTTGCCGTACTCGTTGGCCACCGTCACGGTGGTGTCGATCCCGGCCTGGACGAAGCTCGGCACGCTGTCCGCGCCCCAATTGTTCGCGGACTGCTTGTTGCCGGTCAGCGTTCCCGAGACGTAGAACGTCAGGTTCCCGAGGATGGGGCCGCCCAGCGACGCCTGGTACGTCTGATCCCCGAAGCTCGCCGAGCCGAAGGGGGCGTCGGTCAGGTAGCGGAAGTTGCCGCTGAACCGGCTGCCGCCCGCCTTGGTCACGTAGTTGATCACGCCGGACTGGGCGTTCCCAAACTCCGCGCCGATGGCGCCCGTCGTGACGGACGCTTCTTCGAGCGAGTTGGTGCCCAGATCGATGTTGGAGGTGCCGGTGTTCTCGCTGCGGACCAGCACGCCGTCCACGTAGACCGCCGCCTCACCGGGGCGGCCGCCGCGGATCGAGAGCCCGCGTCCGCTGTTGGACTCGATCACGCCCGGCTGCAGGTTCAAGACCTGCCGGACATCGTTGACCGGCAGCTCGTTGATCGTCTTGCCCGACACGATGGGCTTCGACGTCACCTGGTCGCGCGGGACGATCGGCGTGTTCTGCGCCGTGATCGTGATTTGTCCGAGCTTGACCGCGCCCTGCAGGTTGAAGTTCACCGTCATCGTCTGACCCGCGAGGACCACCACGCCGGTGACCTCGGAGGGCTGATAGCCGATGTACGTCGAGCGCAAGGTGTAGGTGCCGGCGGGTACGTTGTTCATGAAGTAGTACCCGCTGTTGCTCGTGACTGCGTTGAACGAGGTACCCAGGATCGCTACCTGGGCCCCCGCGACGGGCTGGCCGGCTGGATCGAGCACGGTGCCTTCAACCTTACCGGTCTGCGCCCAGAGCGAGGTCGCTCCGAGCGAGAACACGGCCACCGTCATGATCCGCCGAGCCCAGTCACTAAGGGCAGATCGACTTCTCTGGTTCATGGACTCGTCCTCCAAAGACGTGAGCAGACGACACCATCCTTCGTCATCGAACATGTGCTCCACGAGACGGAACGCACCAGGACGCCACGAGCCTGGCAACGTTCGAGCGTACAGGGCAAAGCTGGTTGTGGGGGCAGACGTGAGGTCTGACGAAACAGTGACGTAAGCGAAATCCCCTCGTGATCTTGGTGGCGGGGCCAATGTAGATCGGCTGCGAGAAGGCTGTCAAGAGCACTAGGACACGCCCCGTCCTAAAAAGTGGACACCACAAAAGCCCGGCCGAAAGTAACCCGAACGATCGTTCGTTCCTCGCGCGGGGGCCTTCATATAGCCTCGCGGACCCTAGGGCGCAAGGACCAAATCCGTTTGGGGCGTGATCGGCGTCACTTCAGGACCGCTCGGCAGCAACGCGACGTCCACTTCGCTCCGCGTGCCGAAGCGACCGGGCAAGTAGATTCCCGGCTCGATCGAAAATCCGATCCCCGGCAACAGCTCCCGCGTGTCATCCGTCTCGAAGCTGTCGAGGTGCGGTCCCGAACCGTGCAGCTCGAGATCGATCGAATGGCCGAGACGGTGTACGAAGTACTCGCCGTAGCCGCGCTCGGTGATGAGCGCGCGCGCGGCCGCATCGAGGTCGGCACCGGTGACCGGTTGCTTGGCCGCCCACCGTTCGCGGAGCACCGCGATCGCCCGGTCGCGCGCATCACGCGTCGCCGTCCAGACCGTCTGCACGTCGTCGGGCACACTCGCGCCGGCAAACCCCATCCACGTCTGATCGGCGAAGACCGTCTCGAGCGAGCGTCCGCCCCACAGATCGAGCAGCACCACCTGCCCCGCCGCTAGCGTCGCGTCCTGCCCCTCGATCGGCTCGTAGTGCGGGTTCGCCGCGTTCGGTCCGAAGCCGACAATCGGCGGATGGTCGCACACGAGACCGGCCCGCTCCATCCGTTCCAACACGCGGCGCTGCACCGCGTACTCGCCCGCGCGCCCCGCCTCGCGCACCACCTCGGCCAGCGTCGTGCGCGCGATCTCGGCCAGCGCCTCGGCGGCGTATCGATGGTCCTCGAGCTCTTGTGGCGACCAGCGGGCCGCGAAGCGGGTCACGAGATCGGCCGACGGCACGACCGTGCCGCCGAGCCGCTCGATGAGCCCGATGACGCCGGCCGGCACCCGGTCGAGATACGGCACGCCGTCCTCGGGAAAGGTTTCCATCGCGACGCGCTTGCCGCCCACGAGCTCGCCGAGCCGGGCATGGAGCTCCTGCCACGCGGCGTACGGCCGGATCTCGCCCGGAAATCCTTCGAGCGGCTGGAGCTCGATGCGGTGCGCGAGCGCGATCGGGTCCCCCTCGGCGGGCAGGAGCACGAAGAGGCGCCGCGTCCCCATGCCGCCCACCCCGACGACATGCTGCGCGATCGGATTCAGTCCGTGAAAATCGTAGAGCAGCCACCCGTCGAGTCTGAGATCGCTCAGGGTCCGCCGCAGTTCGTCGAGATCAATGCGCGAGAGGAAGGTCATGAAGACGACTCCTTACTGGACTCGGCGCGCCACTCGCAGGTGCCTCCGCCGCGCGCGCGGCAGGTCACGTGAAGCATGGCGCCGTCAAAATCGGTGAGCAGACGCAGGAGCTCGGCGATCGCGGATCCGTACATCGCGCAGGCCGCCCCGTCGGGGGTGGCGCGCAGCGCCGGCGCCTCGTCGAGCGTGGCCACGGGAGCGCCCGCCTCGCTCCGCAACGTGACGCCGAGGACCGCGCGCGCCCGCCCGCGCGCCAGCGCCATCCCGGCCCGCCGGCCGAGTCCCCAGGGCAGCAGGCGCGCCGCGAGTCGGAGCGGCCACGACAGTTGCCGCACGCTGAACTGCGCGACGCGGCGGCCCGCGTCGGAGAAGACGAGACGCGCGTCATGGCGTCGCGCCACGAGACGCAACAACGCCACGAACTCCTCGACGTCGGCGCGGGCGCCGCGCCGCGCGAGCCGGCGAAAGCGCTCGATCTGATCGGCGACCGTGCGGCTGAGCCCCAGCCGTTTGACGGTCAGCTCTTCGTGAAATTCGTCGAACTCGTCCTGCTCGGGCGCGTCGAGGCCCCGCACCGCTTCGAGCACGGCGAGTGGAGCCGCGGCGTGCACGGCGCGAGGGAGGGCGTTGGAGGGCACGTAGCGTGAGCCAGAGGGCGGAATGACGGCGCAACATAGTCGAGCGATCCGGATGCGGCTAGTGGCATTGCGCCGTCCCGCGGGCCCGGTGATTCTTTAGCATGCCGCCGGCCCGCCCCGACGAAGCCTCCGCCGAGCGCCGCGCGGCGTTCGAACGCGAAGCGCTGCCGCACCTCGATACCGTCTACCGCGTGGCGCTCCGCCTTGCGGGCGACCGGAGTCGGGCCGAGGATCTCACCCAGGATACGATGCTGCGGGCCTACCGGGCGTGGGATCAGTTCACGCCCGGCACCAACGCGCGGGCCTGGCTCCTCACGATTCTGCGCCACGCGTTCATCAACGAGTATCGCCGCCCCCGCAACCGCGCGCCCACCGTCGACGTCTCGGCGATCGAGCCGTACACCGTCTTCGGCGACATCCAGGATCTCGATCCCGAAGGCCGGTTCTTCGATCAGATCATCGACGACGAGGTGCTGCGAGCCATCGACGCCCTCCCAGACGAATTCCGCGAAGCGGTCGTGCTCTCGGACATCGAGGGTCTCACCTATGCGGAGATCGCCGACGTCATGGGGGTTCCCGTCGGGACGGTGAAGTCGCGCCTCTTTCGCGGACGTCAGGCGCTGCAGCGTACGCTCTACGAGTACGCGGTGAGCATGGGGTACCTGAAGCCCGAGACGCCATGACCGACGAGACGCCGCACATCGATTGCGACGAGGCGCTCGAGCGCCTCTACGAATATCTCGACGGCGAGCTCACCCCCGACGTCGAAGCGGCCGTACGTCGCCATCTCGTCGCGTGCGCGCCGTGCCTTCGGATCTACGACTTCGAGCGCGCCTTTCTTCGATTCCTCGAAGCCCGCACCCGAGCCGCCGACGCACCGCCCGAACTGCGGCGGCAGCTGTTGGAGCGCCTGCTCTTCGACGAGAATCAGCTGCACGGCGAGTGAGCCCGCTTGGCGGGTGTCTCGTGGCCGTGGCGCTCGCCGGCGCCGGATGGGCGCTCGGCTGGCTCACGCGCACCGGCGCGCTCGCCGCCGCCGCCGTGGGAGCCGCGACCCTCGGCGGCGCCAGCATCCCGGGCGGCGTGCTGCTCGGCCTCTTCTTTCTCACCGGCAGCCTCCTCACGGCCGCCAACGCGCACGAGCGACCCGAGAGCACGGCGCGTCGCACCGCCACGCAGGTGCTCGCGAACGGATCGGCCGGCGCGCTCGCGGCGCTCGCGATCGCCGCGGGACATGCGGGAGCCGCATGGGCCGCGCTCGTCGGCGCGTTCGCCGCGGCGCAGGGCGACACCTGGGCCACGGAGATCGGCATGCGGTCCCGGACGCCGCCGGTGTCCATCGTCACCGGCCGACCCGTGCCCGCGGGAACGTCGGGCGGCGTGACCGCGTTGGGAGTGGCAGCCGGCATCGCCGGTGCGGCGACGGCCGCGCTCGCGGCCGGCCTCGCGGGCGTGCCGGTGGGCGCCGTCGTCGCGGGCGGTGGCGCGGGCATCGGCGGCATGCTCGCCGATTCGCTTTTGGGCGCGACCGTGCAGGGCAGCTTCCGATGTGACGGCTGCGGACGCACCGTAGAGACGCGGCAGCATCGCTGCGCCGGCCCCGCGCTCACCAGACTCGGCGGGTACGCATGGATCGACAACCACGTGGTGAATCTCGGCGCGACCGGCCTCGGCGCGGCGCTCGGCGCCGCGCTCTTCTGGGCCTGGGGCTGATCGCGCTCGCCACGTCGTGCCGCGCGAATCCGG
Organism: Gemmatimonadales bacterium; assembly: GCA_035266665.1. Classification (GTDB taxonomy): domain Bacteria; phylum Gemmatimonadota; class Gemmatimonadetes; order Gemmatimonadales; family GWC2-71-9; genus DATFMZ01. The sequence continues at coordinate 8,798 of DATFMZ010000168.1, forward strand.
CGAAGATCACCGGCGGCAGCACCGGAGGCATCGGCGGCGGGGGCGCATCGGGATCCTCACTGTCCATCGTGGGCTCGTGGCGGCGAACGGTCATCGTGATGACGGGTACGCTCGACTACACCTCGTCGGAGACGATGTGGACCTTCGTGGCGGACGACACCTGCCGGCGCCTCGTCGTGACGACGACCTTGAGCGCGGGATTTCCCGACAGCGTCGCCACCACGTGCACCTATGCCCTGGGGACCAACGACGTGACGATCGTGCTCGCCGATGCCTCACAACCCGTCACCTTCACGGTCTACGTGCACGGCGACACCCTCGAACTCGGCGGCGTGCCGTTCGTGCGGGTGGGATGATCGCGTCCGTCCCGGTGGATCGCACGTTCGACGTGGCCGTGGTGGGTGCGGGGCCCGCGGGCGCCGCGACCGCGCTGTTGCTCGCCAGGCAGGGGCTCCGCGTCGCGCTGCTCGACCGGGCCCGCCTGCCGCGCCCGAAGCCCTGCGCCGAGTACGTGAACCCCGGTGCCGTCCGCATGCTCACGCGCCTGGGGCTGATCGACGCCGTCCGCGCGGAGCATCCGACCGCCATCAAGGGAATGCGCGTCGTGAGCCCCGACGGGACCGTGACCGAGGGACGCTTCGAGACGCCCGGACTCGCGCTCCCGCGCGAACGGCTCGATGCGCAGGTGGCCGCAGCCGCCGTCCGCGCGGGGGCCGCACTCTGCGACGGGACCCTGGTCGAGCAGCTGACGTGGGAACCGAATCGGGTGGTGCTCGACGCACGGACCGGCAACACACACGTCCGGATCGCGTGCCGCCTCCTGGTGGGCGCCGACGGCCTCAACTCCCGCGTGGCGCATCGCCTCGGGGTCACGCGACGTCCGCGCCGCCACCGCGTCGCGCTCGTGGGACACGCCGGCGGGGTCGACGGGATGACCGACGTCGGCGAAATGCACGTCGCCGCGGGAACGTACGTCGGTCTCGCGGACATCGGAGGCGGTGTCACCACCGTGGCGCTCGTCGCGGACGTGGACGGCGCGGCGCCGGCCGCGCCTCCGCCGTCGTGGCTCGCGCGGCTGATCGGGCGGTTTCCCGCCGTACGGGCGCGTCTCGACGGTGCCGAGTGGATCCCGCCCGTGCGTGCGGTCGGCCCCTTCGGACGCTCGACGCGGCGTGCCGTGGGAGACCGCGTGCTGCTCGTCGGAGACGCCACCGAGTTCTTCGACCCGTTCACCGGGGAAGGCGTGCACAGCGCGTTGCGCGGAGCCGAGCTCGCCGCCGCCACGATCCGGGCGGCGTTCGCGGCGGGTAGCTTCACACGGCGAGCGCTCGCACCGTACGAATGGGCGCGCCGCCGCGCGTTCACGAGCAAGTGGATCGTGGAACGCGGCATCGGCGCCGTGGTCGGACGGCCACGGCTGCTCGACCACGTCGCGCATCGCATGGCGCGCCGGCCGGAGCTCGCCGACGCGCTCGTCGGCGTGACGGGCGGGCTCGTCTCGCCCGCGCACGTGCTCGATCCGCGCTTTCTCTGGCAACTCGTTCGCTGAGGCCCGATGCCCGATCCCGTAGGTCCCGACTCGTTCCGCGCCCTCCTCGGCTCGTTCGCCACGGGCGTCACCGTGGTGACGGCGGCCGCACCCGATGGGACCATCTCCGGCATGACCGCGAGCTCCCTCGCCTCGACCTCGCTCGACCCACCCCTCCTGCTGGTGTGCGTGGGTGAGGAGACCGACTTCATCGCCACGGTGCGCGACGCGCCCGCGTTCGCGCTGAGCGTTCTCGCCGCGGATCAGGAAGCGATCGCCCGGCGGTTCGCCGCCAAGGATCCGGCCCGCTTCGAGGGCGTCCGCATCACGCGTGCGGCGAACGGCCTCCCGCTCATCGACGGCGCCGCGGCCCACATCCTCTGCGACGTGTGGACGCGTCACGTCGCCGGAGACCACACGGTCTTCATCGGACTCGTGACCGGCGGCCAGACCTTTCCGCGCCCACCCCTCCTGCACGTCCGCGGCGAGTATCGGACCCTCGGCGCGTGAGCACCGCGTCGCTCGCCCCATCGCCCCTCGGCACCGAGGCGCTCGACGAGTCCGGGCATTGCTCCCCGGACGTCGCGCGCGCGACGCTGATGGACCTCACGGTCTCGAACACCCTGCTCGGGGGCTCGCGGGCGGCGGCGTTCGGGCTCGACCGCCTGCTCGCGGCGACGGC
>DATFMZ010000169.1:0-21557 GCA_035266665.1 Gemmatimonadales bacterium
GGCCGGATCATTGTCCGGGCCCACGCGATCGGTCAGTGCTCTCACCGTCCCGTCCGCGACCGACACCGAATAAATCTCGCTGTTGTTGGTGGCGTACTCGGCGTCGGCGTGCCGGTTGGCGGAGAAGACGATGCTCTTGCCGTCCGGCATCCACTCCGGTGCGCCGTCGGTGTACGGGCCGTCGGTGATCTGACGCGGCGTGCCGCCGTCGGCGGGGATGACGAAGATGTGGCGGTGTCCACGCCGCAGATAGCCGGCGCCGTTCATGCGATACTGCACCTGGTCGATGTACTCGATGGCGGGGCCCCAGTCGGCACCTTTCGGCTTGGCGGGCAGCTCGACGAGCGGCTTCTCGTGCTCCGGCACGAACATCGTGAATGCGATCCACTTCCCGTCGGGTGACCACGCCAGCCCGCCGGGCGACTCCTCCACGTGCGTGAGCTTCGCCTCCTGTCCCGTGTCCATCCACCGCACGAAGATCTCGCTCCCCTCGTCGTCCGCGTGCGCCACGAACGCGAGGCGGCTGCCGTCGGGAGACCAGCGCGGCGAGCCGGCATGCCGGTCGGGCGGGAGGAGCGCGCGCAGGTTGGAGCCGTCGGCGTTCACGATCCAGAGATCCGACACGGCACGATCGTGCATGATGTCGAACGACGAGCGCTCGAAGACGATGCGACTGCCGTCGGGGGAGATCTCGGGATCGGCGGCCCACTCGAGCTCGAAGATGTCGCGGAGGGTGAAGCGGTTGGTGTCGGCGACCTGCTGGGCGGCGAGGCGGGGCGCGACGAACGCGGTGAGCGCCGCGGCGAGCGCGACGCGCGTGACACGGATCATCGGATGATCTCCCTGGGAGGTGGCGAAGCGGGGCAAAGATGCCACCTGGCGGGGCGCGCCGCCAGGACGGCGACACCGGACGCGGCTCAGCGCGCCGGGCGCATCATCGATTCGGGCATCCGTACGGCCACGACCTCGCCGCGCGCCGTAACGACCTCGGCGGCCGAGACCGACGCCTCGACGATCGCCTTCCGCTCGCCGGCGTCACGGACGCGGGCGCGGATGACGAGCTCGACACCCAATGGCGTCGGTTTCACGAAGGAGACGTTGAGCTGGGCGGTGACGAAACGCGGCGCCGGACCCGCACCGATCTCCCGGCCCGCCGCCCGCTCGGCAAAGGCCGCGGCGGTGGCCATGGCGTGGCAGTCGATGAGCGATGCGATCAGGCCACCGTACGTGAACCCGGGCACCGACGTCTGCTCGGGCCGTGGCGTGAAGCGGGCGACCATGTCCTCGCCCTCCCACCGCGACTTGATCTGGAGGCCGTCGGCGTTGAGTCGGCCGCACCCGTAGCAGTGTGCGACGTCGTCCGGATAGAAATCCTGGATTGCCGCGCCGGTTGCCTGCGTCATGGCGCGCTACCTGGTGCCCGCGCGTGTGCTTCCACCCGCCGGCACCGAGTGCTGGCCGAGGAGCACGCCGTTCACCTGCTTCCCGTACATGGACATGGGAGAATCATGGTACAGCTTGCGCGTGTTTTCCACCGTGCCCTTGAAGCGCGGATCCTGCGGGCGCTCGTGGCTGTCCATGAACAGTGCGACGTCCCAGGCGTCCTGGTCGCTCAACGTACCGCCGAGACTGAGCGGCATATTCGCCTTGATGAAGCCCGCGGCGTTGTTGACGCTGCCCATCCCCGCGCCCCAGTTGAACGACTCCGGTCCCCAGAGCGGTGGGAAGACCTGCACGCCGCCGGCCCGCTGTCCCTGTCCGTCGGTGCCGTGGCAGAGTGCACAGTGTGCGGCGAAGACCTTGGCGCCGCGCTGGTAGTCGGGGGCCTGCGCCGGTTTCTCGAGCTTCGGGTACCCGCGTCCCGCGATCGGTTGGTTGACGGGCGCGCCGGTGCTGAGCCAGAACGCGTAGCTCTCCAGCGCCACCAGGGCCGAGTCGCCCATCGGCGGCGCCTCCCCGTTCATGCTGAAGCGAAAGCAGCCCTGCATCCGCTCTTCGAACGTGTTCACGTGCTTGTTCTTGCTGCGATACGCCGGGAAGTTGACGTACGCCGCCCAGAGCGGAGCCGAATGGGCGAGGCGACCGGCGTCGATGTGGCAGTTGGTGCAGCTCAGCACGTTGCCCGTGTACTGCGGGGCGTAGGTGGGCGTCTCGTTGAAGATAAGTTGACCGAGGCGGACCATCTGTCCGAACTGGTCATCCGGGATGGCGGAATCGGGCGGCGGCGTGAACGCGGCCGCTGGTGCTGCCGGGGCGACCGGAGTAGCGCCGGGCGCCGGCGACGGACGCACGCTCACGTACGTGATGACGGCGCCGGCCACGGCGGCGAGCGCCGCCACCGTCACGGCAGTCGAAGTCTTCATGGCCGGCTCGCTTTCGCGGTCGGGGGCGTGGGCGGCTGCAAGGCGTAGTACGCGGCCACGGCGGCGACGTCTTCCTCGGACATCCGCTTGGCGATCGTGGACATCAGATCGAGCGGGCCCGGGCCACGGGTTCCCTGCTGCCACATATGCAGTTGATCCGTCAGGTAGCGCACCGGTTGACCGGCGAGGGGAGGGAAGGCCGTGCCCACGCCGATCCCGCCCGGCCCGTGGCAGCGGTCGCACGCTGGGAGGGTGTCGGCCCAGCGCCCGCGCATCGCGAGCACCTCACCCGCGTGGCGCGTCGCCGAGTCGGCGCGTTGCGCGAGCGTGTCCGGCGTGGGCGCCCGGCCCACGGGAAGGCCGCTCAGATAGTGCGCCAGGGCCTCGCGCTCCGCGGGGGTGAGCGCCTTTGCGATGGGCATCATGAGGGGGTTCTTCCGCGTGCCGCTCGCGAGCGCCTCGAGCTGCTCGGTCACGTAGGGCGCGCTTTGCCCCGCGATGCGCGGGTAGCCGAGTGCCGGATTCCCCAGGAGGTGTGGACCATGGCAGCTCACGCACGCGGGTACGCCGTGGTCGTTCCCCTTCTCGGTGATGGCCGCGGCCCGTGCGTCCTGCGCCGTCGTCTGTCCCATCACGCAAACGGGAACGGCGAGACCGACGATCGCCAGGAGTCCCCACAAGCGACGGTGATGGGTGCTGCGTCCGACCACGTCTCCCCCCGCGTTGAAGCGGCGCGACGCCGCCAGGAAGGTCACTTCGCCGGTGCCGGCTTGAACCCGTACCGTTCGAAGATCTCGAGCGCGGTGGCAGAACGCAAAAACCCGAGCCATGCCTTCGCCGCCGCAGGATGCTTGGCGCCCTTGACCATGGCCGCCGCGTAGGTGGCCGTGGTGTTCAGGTCGGGCGGAATGTCCACATGGGAGATCGGATGCCCCGCCTCCTCCTGGAAGATCGCCTCCGACTTCCAGGTGATCCCCGCATCCGCCTTCCCCTGCATCAGATAGAGCGGGGACTGGCGGTGGTGGATGTGGGTGAGCATCGTGCGACCGTCCTTGACCTTCGTCTCGTAGACGAGCTGTTCGAGCGAATCGCCGCCGGCCTTGCGTAGCGTGGCCTGGACCTGCCGGGCGATTCCCTCCCACGCCGGATTCGGCATGACGAGCCGGACGTTGGGCTTGCCGAGGTCGGCGACGGTCGTGATGCCCGCGGGATTGCCTTTGGGCACCATGATGGTGAGATCGTTGGTGACGTATCTGGTCGCGGGGCCGACGAGCTTGCCGGCCGTGATCTGCTCATCCACCCGCTTGAGGCCCGCGGCGTAAATGTCGGGCGCAATGGTCCACGTCATGTTCCCGACGGTCACGGTGTTGCCCGCGTCCATGATCTTCGTCAGGAGACCGGGGGGGATCGTGACGTAGTAGAGCTTGCCGCGCAGGTCCGGGTGTTCGGTCTCGAACGCCTTCACCAGCGACGCCATCGCGAAGAAGTAGTTCCCCCCGACGAAGATCACGAGCTGGGGATTGTCGAGACTCCCGTGGAAGTCCGGCAGGTTTTCGACGTCCGGGACCGTGAATTCGAGCCCCTTCTCGAGCGCGGGATCATTCTCGCCCTTGGACCAGGGGGGATAGAGTGCCGCGTCGAAGGGCGGGCGGGCCGCCGGCGTGGCGGTAGCGGGACGTTGACGCCCGCAGCCGGTGGCCGCGCCCAGCATCACCATCAGCGAGGCGAGGCGTGTTGTGTGGTGCCGTCGCATGGTTGCTCCTCGGGCCGCGTTACATCGCGAGAACCGCGTACCCCTGATCTTGCAGAATGATGAGCGTGGATAGCGCGGACCACGCCACCTCGAAATTGGGGTTCACGTCAGCCGGCGTATAGTGCCAGTCGCCGAGGGCGTTGCCGCAGACCAGCAGACGCACGCCGGCCTTCTTCAGCTTCTCCAGCACATCGACGTTTGGATTGGGATGATGGAACTTCGCCTCGAAGGTCTTCGCGTCGAGCGCGGCCGGCGTCGCGGGGCCGTGGATGACCAGCGCGAAGTGGAGATGATCGAGCGGTACGCCGGCGGCGGCGAAGGAGTTGATCACGCGGGCGACATGCGAAAGACCGGCGTTGACGTCGGTGTCTTTCCCCGCCTTGGTGATGTCGAAGATCGCCTTGTATGTCGTGGCGGCGTCGGGCTTGAGCGTCGCCTCGGGCCAGGCGTGAACCGGCCCGATGCCCTTGATGGCGGGTGTGCTCCAGAAGTCCGCACCTTGCTGGGCGGCGGCGGTGGATGCGACGCCGAGGAGCGCGGCGAGCGACAGGAACGCGATACGCAGCTTCATGGCGGTGTCCCGTGGGCGGCCCGCGAGCGCGAACCGGTGAAGATTAAAGTATAGCTATCACGTTATATACACTTCGAACGGCTGGTGTTCCAGGCCGGCAACGACCGTGTAGCGAACGGCCGGCGCGTGGCGCCGGTCCGCGGTGCTCAGAACCTGGTGAGCAACGCCAGCGACACCGTGCGCGGTTGGCCCGGCACGCGCTCCTGCACGTCAGGATACACGCGATTGAAGAGGTTCGACACCTTGCCCTGCACGACGGCACCGGCGATCCGGTAGTTCGCGCGGAGGTCGACGGTGGTGATGTCGCTGCGCGGGTCGAGCGGATAGACGAGCACCGACGCGATGCGGCTGCGATAGCGAACATCCACGCCGGCGAGCCCGCCGAGGAGATCGAGCGTGACGGTGGCATTGTTGCGTGAGCGATAGGGAAGCCAGCCGCCGGTATCGAGATCGATGGCGTCCAGGTACATGTAGGTCACGTACGCCGTGAGGAGATGCGGGAGGATCGGCGTGTCGAGACTCGCGTCCAGGCCGCGGATGCGCGCGCGTTGCACGTTGCGAAACTGGAAGACGAAAATCGAGTCGGGGACGCCGGCGGGACCGATGAGATCGCGATAGCTGTTCTGGAAGACGGCGGCGTCGAAGCGCGCGCCCGACCAGAGATCCGCGTTCACGCCCACCTCGCCGGAGACCGCGTGCTCACCATGCAGGTTGGGATTGGGAATCACCCGGTAGCCGCCCTGCACCGCCGAGACGAACTGCTCGATAGCGCTGGCGGCGCGATACCCGGCGCCCACCGAGGCGCGCAGCGTGACGCGGCGCGAGAGCTCGTAGCGGAGCGCCACCTTCGGATTCAGCGACGTTTCCGCGGCGGACGCGGTGGTCGTGTGGTAATCGAGCCGCGCGCCCACGGTGGCCTGGAGATGGGGTGTGACGCTCCATTGGTCTTGCGCGTACACGCCGCCATCGGTGAGCCCCGGAGTGCCGAGGAAGTTGGAGCGGAGGGTGGTATACGCTCCGTCGACGCCCGTGACGATCGTATGGTGCGCTGACGCTTGGGCCATGAGCTGCACGGAGCCGCCGGCGCGCCATGCGCGGTGGTAGTCCTGATTGTTATGGAAGTAGTTCTGGTTGCCGTTGTAGCTCAGTGATGGACTCACCTTGAGCACCATCGACGAGCGTACGATGGGCTCGTACGTGCCGCCGGCGTAGAGCGTCTGATAGACCGTGCGATCGCCGAGCGTCGCGGAGTCCACCTCGAAGGGATGGTCGTTGGCGCGCCAGGTGAGAAACTCGCCGGAGTTGTTCCACGACCAGAGGAAATACCCGTCCCAGGGATGCTGCGCGCCGACGGGCGACGTCACCTTCCCGCGCAGAAACCAGCGGTGGTACCAGCCGTTCTGCGTATCGCCCTGCGACATCTCGCGTGAGCCGGCGAGCCGCACGCCGACGCCGCCGATCGTCTGCGAGTGCTGCAGCTCGGCGCCGTAGACCGACGGTGCGCCGCTCTCGAACTGGTACCGGCTCGGGATCTGGAAGAGGCCGTAGTGCACGCGGGCGACCGTTTCCGGCGACGGGCCGATCGGTGACGTGATGATGTTGGCGACGCCGCCCAGCGCGTTGCTTCCGTAGACCGCCGAGTAGGCCCCCTTCACGACCTCGACGCGTTCGACGTCGAGCAGCGGAAGCGCCTCCCAGATGATCTCACCGCCATCGGCGCTGAGCATCGGATGGCCGTCGAGCAGCATCAGGACGCGGCTTCCCACCCCGCCGGCCGTCCCGGTGCTCCCGCGGATGTCCATCTGGCCCGGGCCGTTGAAGGTGACGCCCGAGACGTAGGGCAGGGCATCTTCCAGGTTTGAGACGTCACGACGCATGATCTGGCGTTCGGAGAGCACCGACACGCTCACGGCCGTCTGGTGCGCCGCCTCCGCTCGGCGGCTCGCCGTAATCACGACGGGCGCGATGGATATCGGCGTCGGCGTCAATCGGACGGTGATCGTGCGGGTCGTACCGGGCGCGATCGCCGCGACGTGGACGGTCGCGTCACGGTAGCCGCGTGCGAGGACGTGGAGGTCGACGGCTTCGGGGCCGACGCCTTCGATCCGGAAGCGGCCGGAGTCGTCCGCCGTGGCGCCGAGCAGCGTGCCGCGCACGAGGATCGCGGCGCCGGCGATGGTGGAGTCGGTGCGCGCGTCGCGGATGGTGCCCGCGATGACGCGACCCTGTGCCGCCGCTCGGCCCGCGCCCGCGAGGAGCGCGAGCACGACGATCCCGAAGCGCAGCACGACGGAGTGCCGTGGGGCGGTCACGACGCGCGCTCTATGCGGCGCGTCCTATTGCTTCTGCCACGTCTGGGTGATGGCACCGACCACGGTCGTCAGGTTCACCGTGAGCATGTTGTTGGCGTCGGTGTAGGTGCCCGTGACCTGCGAGCCGTCGACCGACGACGTTTCCGAGAAACTGCCGGTGCTCGTCGCCGTGTACGTCCCGCTGTCCGCCACGGGCGGTACCACGTTGCCCTGGAAGGCGAGGTGCACGTTGTACGTGGAATCGGTGAGCACGAGCGTGCCCGAGGCCACGCCGGTCAAATCGTTGCCCGCTTCGGTGAAGCTCGTGAGCGTGTAGTTGCCGGCCAGCGAGACATTCGTTGGCCCGGTGGGGGAGCTCGAGCCACACGCCGCGACTCCCGCGAGTCCCGCCACCGCCGCGAGGGCGGTCAGTCCGCGCACCGATCTCCGCATGCCTGCCTCCGGAAGGAGAATGGAGGGGAAGTGGTACCCCTCTCGGATCAATGAATGTTCCGGTCTCGGGCGGGAGGCAAGGGTGGGGCCCCGCCGTCAGGACGTGGCCGACTCCGTCTCGACGAGCAGGCTGCAGCAGGTCACCCCGCCTTCGGCCTTGGCGAGCTCCGCGCACGGGACGGGCACGACGCGCAGTCCCGCCCGCTCCAACCGGCGCGCCGTCCGCGGATAGTGGGACGGAAACACCACCGCACCGGCGAGGCGAAGCGCGTTCGCGGCACCCGGCTCGTCGTCGCTCACCGCAATCACACCCTGCGAACCGAACTGCGTGGTGTCGACCCAGCGTGGATTGGCGAGCAGCACGCCTTCCCCGACGTCGGTGATCGCGCTCTTCAGGTGCAGGCAGCCCTGCACGCGCACGCCTACGACCCGGTACTCCCACGGGTGAAGGAGCTCGTGCAACTGCGCAATCGCCGGCGCGTTGGTCCGTGACGATTGCCCGACGTAGAGCGTGCGCCCGAGTCGGAGCACGTCACCACCGTCGATGGTGGCCGGCGCGCGGATGTGCGCGAGCGTGCGATACGCGCCAAGGACCTCGGCGACGGCGGGCGTCTCGGCACGGCGCGACGGCGCACCCGGCCGAGTGATGACGGCAATCTCATTGAGCACGATCGCCGTGTCCTCGACGAAGACCGCGTCGGGGAGGTCCGGCGCGGGCGTGACGCGCACCACGGTGGCGCCGAGTGCGCGGAGGGCGTCCTCGTACGCCGAGTGATCGGCGGCGGCGCGCGCGGGATCGATCGGTTCCCGTGCCAGATGCGTGAGCTCGCACGCCGCGAGCGTCGGGCTCACCGCGCGGGTGAGCGCTACGGTCCGCGCGTTTCCGTGCATCTATCGGGTACGGTTGGTGAGCGTCCCATCGTTGGCGAGGTTGAAGACGACGGACGCCACCGCCTTCGAGACGGTTTCTAGCACGACGGGATCGTTGTTGTCGAGGTTGTCGCCCCAGAGGAACGGCCGGTCCACGACACCGCCGTCGGTCCCCGGAACGTTTCCTTCGTAATTGCCGGTCGATCCGCCAAACAGAGACACGTCGGACGCACTCTTGCAGCAATCCTGTCCGGTGAGAATGCCGGTGTTCGGGACGCCGACCAGGCTGAACGCATACGAGTCGGTGCCGTCGTTGCTGCGGAGCTCATATGGCAATCCGGCTTGCGTGAAGTAATTGATGAAATAGTCGTTCCCCACCGTGGAGCCCGGCACGACGTTCGATGGGAAGTACGGGCGACCGTTCGAGTTGGCAGGGTCGGCGATGGCATATACGTAGTTCGGGGTGGCGGTGACGTCGGCGTCGACGTCGAAGACGATGTTCGCCAGGGCGCCGGGCGCCAGATGCTGCGTATAGTAGAAGGAACCGAGGAGACCCAGCTCCTCGCCGCCGAACCAGATGTAGCGGAGCCGGTTGCGGGTTTGGGTCCGGGCCATCTTGAGGGCGATCTCCAGGATCGTCGCAGACCCGGACGCGTTGTCGAGCATCCCCGCGCCGTAGATCGCATCGAGGTGGGCATCGACCACCACCACATGGGCCGAGTCGCCGTAGGGTGAGTCGGCGATCAGGTTGTAGTCGGCGCGCGCGGGATCGTGGATCGTTGCGATCTTGAGATGGACGACGGTCGGTCCCGCCTGGGCATCCGAGTAGAGGCGCTCGCCCACCGCGTACGAGGTTGCGCAAACCACCGGGATGCCGACGTTCCGCATGCCGTAGCAGTTCGTGGCGGCCGTGTTTCCCGCACTTCCCTCATTGAAGATGATGGCGCCGCTGGCACCCGCGGCGGCTGCGAGCGTGGCCTTCTGCGCGTAGGCGCACGTTCCACGTTGGATGAGCGCGACGCGTCCTGATACGAATCCCGCGAAGTCGGCGCTCGTGCAGCCGCTCGACGAGCTGGGGGTACTCGGTGCCGGAATGATGATTCCGCCCACGGGTTGGAGCTGGGCGGTGACGTCGCCGCCGGCGGAAACCGACTGCGTGTACCAGTCGGCAACGAGCGTGAAGCTCCGCGCGGTCGGCGAGACCTCGCCGAACTCCGGGACTCCGTCGAAGGCGGAATAGGCGATGGTGTACGGCTGGATCGTCACCCGGTAGCCGGCCGAGCGCAGCAAGTCGGCCACGTAATTGACCGATGCGAGGTAGCCCGGCTCACCCGAATTGCGGGACGCGTGTCCATCGGGGCCCGGGTTGGCGTCGGCGATCTGCTGGAATGCCTGCATGTGGGTCCAGAGCGCGTCTTGCTGGATGCAATCGACGAGCTTCGCCTCGGTGTCGTTGACGCGGGTGGCACACTGTTGCGCCGTCGGCGGGGTGCCGGATCCCGTCGGACTGCTCGAGCAGGCGGCGAGGAGCACGAGCACGAGGTGGCTCATTGCGCCTGCACTTCGACCGCGATCGTGTCGGTGGTGCATCATGCCGCGTCGGGCCCGGGCATCACGGCTTCGTCACGGCGGCCGGCCAGTTCACCACGACGACCAGGTCACCACCCGTGGGCGCCTGATCCACCATGAGAAACCGGCCATCACGTGAGACCGAGTAGGTGTAGTGATAGGGGTCGATGGCCATGCCGCTCGCGCTGAAGAGTCGGTGCGGCGGCTCGGCCGTCAGCGACGCGGCGGTGGCATGAACCGGTGCCGCCATCAGGTAGCCCGTCCGGCTGACGAAATAGATCTCGTGTCCTGAGGCTGCCCACTGCGGCGCGGATCCGCCGTCGGACGAGATCTGTGTGCGTCCCGCCGCCGGGTCAGCGATCGACCGCACGTACACCTCCGGATGCCCCGCCTCGGTCGATACGTACGCGAACCACTTGCCGTCGGGCGACGGCGCCGGCGCGTACTCGTCGGCGGATGTCGTCGCGAGTGGGCGCCGGGTGGTGTCCGTGCGGCTCCCGAGGTAGATGTCCCGTTGCCCGGTATTCGAGCCGGTTCGGAGCAGGTAGTGCACGTTGTCCGGCAGGAATGCGACCTCTTCGACCGACCCACGCCAGGCGAGGGTGTCGGCCGGAGCGCTCCCATCGGCGCGGCGGATCATCACGATATGCGGGCTCGTGGTGTCCGTCGGCGCGCTGCTCGTCGTGGTATACGCCAGCCATCGGCCGTCTGCGGACCAGGTAGGGCGGCTGCTCGACCGCGCGAGCCCGGAGATACGCGAGATCGGCCCACCGGGGAGTCGCTTGATGGAGACCTGCTGCCCACCGGACGCCAAGATCGTGACCGCGACGCGCGACTCATCCGGTGAGAGGACCGCCGCACCGAACGTGCCCTGCCAGCTGGTGTCCACGGGCGTCTCGCGCCCCGTGGAATCGACCCACACGACCCGTTGCGTCCCCGTGCCGCCGGCCAGGTACGCCAGTACGCCGTTGTCGCTCGCGCTGAATTGGGCGGATCCGCTCGTGAGTTCGATCTGAACCCCGTCGGCGACGATGACGGGGTTCGTTCCGAGCTTCCGCGATTGGATGTCCAGTGTCGTGCGGTACAACGTGCCGTTCGCGCTCGCGTACAGCACTACGCCGGACGGCAGGTACTGTGCGGACACGGCCTGCGTGAGCACGGTTGCGGTGCCCGTCTTGACATCGATCAACCCCACCTCGGCGTCGGTGAAATCGCTGCGCCAGAACTGGGCGACGACCATGTCGCTTCCCGGGATGCAATGCAGCCAGTCCAGCTCGGTGACACCGCTCGAGGCGCTGGCCTTGGCGAAGACCTCGGGTGGTCCGCCCTGATCGCTGACCCGCGACGCGTGCGCCGCGGCGTCGGTGTAGTAGATCGTATTACCGCACCAACTTGCACCCCACGGCATCACCGAATCGCGCACGACCGTCCGTGGTGCTGCGCCACGGATGGAGACGACCTCCAAATCGCCCGGTGTCCCGGTGATGTACCCGACCCACTCACCATTCGGCGAGAAGAATGGGGCCTGCGCGCCGTCGGTCCCCGGGAGCGGGCGGGACGTGAGTGCGTTGAGCTCGCGAACCCACAGTTGTGTTCCGCCGGCCGGATTCGGGCCGACGTAGACCATCCGTGCGCCGTCGTGGGAGAGGGCGATGCGGAGCGTGGCGGTATGGCTGACCTGCTGATCTTTCGGGAGGGCCACCGAGAATTGCATCAGGGGCGCATCGGGCGTCCGCCGCGCGGCCCACCAGCCGAACACGAGTGCGCCCGCGGCGACGATCGATGCGGCCATCGCGATCCACCGCCATCGTGCCTGCCGCGCCGAAACGCCGCTTGCCCCCGCGAAGCCGGTTGCTCCGACGATGTTGTGAAACGTCGGATTGGCCAACGCGTCGGCGAAGGCCTTGGCCGAGTCGAAGCGATCCGCCGGCAGCTTCTCGAGCGCCTTGGCCGTGGCCGCCGCCACGTTCGCCGGCACCGATTTCCGAAACTCGGTCACCGGTTTCACGTCCTCGGCGATGATCTTCATGATGATTTGCTGCGCGGAGCTGCCGACGTGCGGTGGATTCCCCGTGAGCATCTCGTACAACACGCTCGCGAGCGAATAGATGTCCGAGCGGCCCGTGATGTCCTTGTCGGCGGTTGCCTGTTCCGGCGACATGTAGTGCGGCGTGCCGAGACTCATCCCCGTCTCGGTCATGCGGCCACCGGCCGCGGCACTGAGCGCCAACGCGATCCCGAAGTCGGCCACCATCGGCCGGCCGGCGTGGAGCAGGATGTTCTCGGGCTTGATGTCGCGGTGGATCACCCCGTGCTCGTGGGCGTATTGCAGCGCGTCGGCGACGTCCGCCGTGATCCGAACCGCCTCATCGATCCCGAGCTGCGTGTCGCGGTTCAGCTTGTCGCGGAGGGTTTCGCCCTCGACATAGGGCATGACATAGAAGAGGAACCCACCCGCCTCGCCCGAATCGAACAGCGGGAGGATGTGCGGATGTTGAAGTGCGGCAGTGGTCTTGATCTCCTGGACGAAGCGATCGGCGCCGAGGACGGCGGCCAACTCCGGCCGCAGGACCTTCAACGCGACCTTGCGATCGTGCTTCAAGTCCTCGGCGAGATAGACGGTAGCCATGCCGCCCGCGCCAAGCTCGCGCTCGATCCGATAGCGGTCGGCGAGGGCTGCGGTGAGGCGCTCCGTGATGTCGCTCATCGGGCTCCAGGACGGCACGACGGCCGGATCTCGACGGGGGAAGGGGGACTAATCTATCGGTGGCACGGGTGAGCGGCCAGCGAATGCCGCGAGTGGCGGCTGAGATGCCCTGATAGGTTCCGTCTCACGGCGTCCCGTGCGCGGTCCCGGCGCGGGCGCGCTCCAACCCGCGCGTCGCGCTCACGCGTCCCGGTGCCCGCTCGAGTGCCGCCTGGAACTCGAGTGCCGCCTCGGTGAAGCGACCGTGGCGCAGGAGCACGTCGCCGAGCATCTCGTGCGCGGGCTCGTCCACGTACGGGGGGCCGAAGGCGAACGCCATCGAGTCTTCGATCTGCGTGGCGCGGCGCAGGAGTGCCACGGCTGAGTCGCTGTCGGCCGGCGTGTCGGCCAGTTGGAGCGCCGCGTCGAGCTCGAGACCGAGCACGTCGAGGCGCTTGCGGTACTCGGCGTCGTTGGGATCGGGCTCCCGCTTGGCGGCGATCGCGGCCATCAGTTGCGTGCGGAGTCGTTGAAATCCCCGCTGCGCGTCGCGCGCCGTCTGCACGTCGCCGCGCCGCGCCGCGGCGAACCCTCGCGTGAACTCCCACGTGATCCGCGGATACCGCGCGCTCCCGAAGTCCGGCGTCCAGTGCGCCTGGTCTCCGGACCAATCTCGGGTGTCGAGGATGTAGCGGGTCCACATCTGCACCGCCGAGCCAAGGAGCGTGTTGTCCGGATCCTGCGCGTCGGCGGTGGGACGTACCGCCTGGAGCTCGCACTTCTCCATCAACGTGCGCGCGTCGTCGGTGCGACCGCGCTGGAGATAGCCGTACTCGAGCCAGAGGTTGTAGTGGCCGCAGAACGTCGGGGGTTGTGCCCGGAGCGCGCGCATCGAGTCCACGACGCGCATGGCATTCTCGTTGGCGCGCACGACGTCCTTCCACATGCCGAGTGCCATGAAGATATGCGAGGTCATGTGCTGGGCGTGTGCGGCGTTCGGCGCGATTGCCGACAGCGCGCGCGCCGCTGGGAGCGCCTGGGCCGCGTGCGCCGGATCGTCCATGCCGTGGATCCAGTAATGGGCCGCGCCGGGGTGATGCGGGTTCCGCGCGAACACGCTCTCCGCGATGGCCGCCGCATGGAGATACGTCGGGACGTCGCGCACGCCCTGGCTCAGGCCAAGGAGCGAGAGCGCGTAGAAGGCGCGTGCCTCGTCGTCCGTGGAGTACGTCGCGAGCAGGGTCTTCATCGCCCGCGAGTAGAGCGTATCACGCTGCGCTTTCGGGCCGCCGCCGAAGAGGATGTCCACCGCATGGAGGTAGAGGCGCTCGCGCGGGGTCGGCGCCTTCGCCTCACGCGCCGCCGCCGTCGGCGCGTACTTGGCGAGTGCCGCGCGCGCGGCGGCCACGTCCTCCTGGTCCCAGACCGGATGGTCGTGCGTCATCGCCTCGCCCCAATAGGCCAGCGCCATGGTCGGGTCGAGGCGCTCGGCGGCACGGAAGGCCTCCGCCGCATCCCCGTATTGGAAGACGTGCAGCAGGAGGACGCCGCGCACGAAGGTGCTCTCGGCGGCGGCAGAGTGCGTGGACGTGGGGAACGAGATCGTCCCGAGACCCCGTATTGTGATCGGCTGCGAGGTTTGCGCGCGTGCAGCGCCCACCGTCGACACCAACAAAATCGACGCGAGGGCTGTGGTCAGGCGGGTCATCGGGTTCCCCGTTTCGCGGTTCGGCGTGCCATTGACCCCTTGAAGCTGCACCGCGATCGGTAGAAGCTTCAAGTCCCTCTCTCCACCCCGACCGGCGAGTGCCATGGACATCCTGGAAGCGATTCGCGCGCGGCATTCCATCAAGCGGTTCACCGATCGACCCGTGACCCGTGAGGAGATCGAGCGGCTCCTCGAGACGGCGGTGCTCGCGCCGAATCATCGGATGACGCAGCCATGGCACTTCTACGTGCTCGGTCCCAACGCCCGGCGCGCGTACGGTGAGGCTCTGGGCGCGCGGAAGGCGCGGCGGGTCGAGGATCCCGAGGCGGCGCGCGCGGTGGCCGAGAAGGTCGCGGCCGGTGAAGCCGCGCTCCCCGCGATGATCGCCGTGAGCATGACGCTGGACGAGAATCCCGAGATCCGCGAAGAGGACTATGCGGCGACGATGATGGGGGTGGAGAACCTCCTCCTCGCCGCCGGTGCGCTGGGGCTCGGCGCGCATCTCAAGACCGGTGCGGTGATGGACGACCCGCGCGCGCGCGCCGCCGTCGGCGTGCCCGAGGGCGAGCGGATCGTTGCGGTGATCCACCTCGGGGAGCCGGCGGAGACCCCCGGCCCAAAGGCGCGCCACGCCGCGGCCGAGCGTACGACCTGGGTTCCCTGACGCCAAACTGCTCGCGAGCTCACTAGGAGGACGCGCACCATGAAACCCCGGACGTTGGTGTGTCACCTCGCCGCGGCGGCCCTACTCGGCGCCGCGAGCCTCGCCGCGCAAGCCGCCACGCGCGGAGCGCCTCGCCTCGAGGGCCGCCATTGGGTCGGCACGTGGGCCGCGAGCGCGGAGGGTGCACCCGCATCGGACGCGGCCTCGATCAGGACGCTCCACGGCCAGACGATTCGGGAAATCGTGCGCGTCAGCATGGGTGGCGATACGGTGCGCGTGCGGCTCTCGAATGAATTCGGCCGCGTGCCGCTCGTGATCGGTTCCGCGCGTATCGCGCTGTCCGCCGGCGGTGCCCGCATCGACGGCGCCACGAGCCGCGTTCTGACGTTCGGCGGGGACTCGTCGTTCACGATCCCGACGGGCACACCGGCGTTGAGCGACCCGATCGCGTTGCACGTGCCACCGCTCGGCGACCTGGCGATCAGCATCTATCTGCCCGACTCGACCGCCGTGTCCACGTTTCACGATCTGGCGCTCGCGACATCCTTCGTCTCGCCGCCGGGGAACCACACCAGCGACACCGCGATGCCGGTGGATACCACCTCGGAGAGCTGGTACTTCGTGAGCGGCGTGAGCGTGCGCGCGCCGCGGACCGCGGCGGCGATCGTGGCGCTCGGCAATTCGATCACCGACGGCTACGGCTCGACGCCGGACGGCAATGCGCGCTGGCCGAACGTGCTCGCACGCCATCTCCAGGCGGTGCACGCGCTCGATCGCCTTGCGGTGTTGAATGAGGGAATCAGCGGGAACCGTGTCCTGCACGATCACGACGGCCAGGATGCCCTCGCGCGCTTCGACCGGGACGTGCTGCGCGAGCCCGGTGCGCGGTACGTGATCGTGCTGGAGGGCATCAACGACATCGGATTCTCTTCGTTCCCCGAATACAGGGATCAGGACGTGAGCGCGGCCGCGATCATCGCGGGGTACGAACAGCTCATCGCGCGCGCACACGAGATGGGATTGACGATCTACGGCGCCACGCTCACCCCGTACGAGGGATGCGACTACTACACGGCGGCAGGCGAGGCGAAGCGCGAAGCGATCAACCGGTGGATTCGCACCGGCGGTGCGTTCGATGGCGTGATCGACTTCGACGAGGTGACGCGCGACCCGGCGCATCCCACGCGGTATCTCCCCAAGTACGACAGCGGCGATCACCTGCACCCTGGCGACGCCGGGTATCGGGCGATGGGCCAGGCGATCGATCTGGCGTTGTTCGGGGTGCGCCGGACGCGCTAGGCGATCCGCATGTCAACGGGCCGTGAACTGACCCGCCCGTGGTCCCGGCGGGGTGGATGCGCCGTCCGGAGGCTCAGGCCGGGACCTCGTCCGCATCGCCATGCTCTCCGAGGTAGAGCGCAGTCCCGATGATGGCACCCGCCACCGCGTTCGCCGCGATGACCCGCGGGAGACCGAGGACGTCGAGCGCAACGGGCGTGTCGACCATCCAACGGACGAAGTAGAGCAACCCCGTACACGCGATGCCGACGTAGGCGACGCTGCCCAACAGCCCCTTCCAGAAGCTCGATATGTCGATGACGAAGGCCGCGGTCGCGCCCACGGCGGCGAATGTCAACAGATGCACCACGGTATACGCGGTGACTTCGACGGTCACGACCGCGAACGAGCCCGCCTGGCTGATCGCTCCCGATGCGCCGTTCCCACCACCGAGCAATCCCGACGCGAGCGCCTCCGGAACGGCGAGCGGATGAAGATGGATGGCTCCGTCGACGAGGAAGAGCGCCGCCACCACCACGGCGGCAACCAGTCCCCCGGCCGCCCCCGCTTCCGCACGAAGTGCGACTCGCTTGATGCCGCCGACCGTCGCCGAATCCCGATGCTCACGCATGGTCCGATTCCCCCCCCTCACAGATCGCGTAGTCCCAGCATCCCACTTCACGTTCCACCGTTCACGCGCCGCGCGTGGATCGTCGCGCCGCCCTGGACGAGGGTGAAGCCCGTCGCCCGTCCGTTCTCGACGGTGAACGTCATGCGCAGGGATTGATCGAACGCCGCACCGAACACGTCGTTGCCGTAGGGAATCATCGCGAACGAATCCTGACCTTGCAGCTGAGCATGGAGCGCGGTGCCGTCATCGGTGATCGTGAACCGCACGGCCCGGCCGCCTGGCAGCGTCAGCTCGTACGTGCCGGGGTAGCGTTGACGCTCGGCGTCGCTGATCGCGACGCGCTTCGGTGGCTGGACCAACGGGATACCGACACTCGCGCGAATGATCTGTCGCAGGAGGTGGCCGGACGGCGCGCTTCCCGAATTGGCCAGCACGGTCACTGAGAGATGGTCATTCGGCAGATAGGCGTTCGCCGAGATGAACCCCATGATGCCCCCGCCATGCTCGATGATCGCGTGGCCGTTCAGCGTATCCGCCACGAGTCCGAAGCCATAGTGGTGCGCCGCCGCCGCGCCGATGGGCGTGGTCATCGCGTGGTACGACGCCGAGTCGACCACATGGCCCGTTGCGAGCAAGACGTTCCAGCGTGCCAAATCGCCGACGGTCGAGCAGAGGGAGCCTGCGGAGTAGGGCTGGGTCATGCTCAGGAAGGCAGAGTGTGCCCAGTGATCCCCGTCGCGCTCGTAGCCGGGGGCGCGTTGGGGCAGGATACGATGCACGTCGCAGTAGTAGGTGTGATTCAGACCGAGCGGCCGCAGGAGATTCTGCTCGATGAACTTCGGGTACGGCGTGCCCGTCACGTGATCGAGCAGCATGCCGAGCACGACGTAGCCGGAGTTGTCGTAGCGCCACTTGGTGCCGGGCGCGAACCACATCGAGTCCGAGGCGGTGAGTGCCACGAGCGTGTCGGGTGGCATATCTTCGCGCCAGCGGTGCTCCCAGCGCTCGCCGATATCGGTGTAGCTCGGGATGCCCGATGTGTGATTCAAGAGCTCGCGCACGGTGACAGCGCGCCAGGCGGCGGGAAGATTCGGCACGTAGGTCGCGATCGAGTCGCCGAGCGAAACCTTTCCCGCCTGCACGAGACGCATGACGGATGCCGAGGTGAACTGCTTCGTGATCGACCCGATGCGGTAGAGCGTCGTCGCCGTCGCGGGCACGTGTTCTTCGATGTTCGCAAGGCCCCAGCCGCCGCGCACGATCGTATCGCCGTTTCGCACGACTTCGATCGAGACGCCCGGCGCCTGGCTGTCGGCAACGAACGCGCGCGCGAGGGAGTCGACGACGGCGTGCACGCGCGCCTCGGTGGGCACGGCGCCTTGCGCCCCGGCCGCCGCCGGGAGGAGCGCGAGCACGAACAGCGCCGCGAGCAATGCACCGGGAATGACGGAACGACGCTCAGACGTCATGAAGCCTCTGTGTGACGTGGACGCGGTGCGGTCATTCCCGCTCGCTGGCGTTCATCGCGATGCCCTCGCGTCATCCAGGTGCTGCTTCACCCACTCGTGGATTGCTCGATAGTACATCTCGCGATGCACCGGGTCCTGCGGCGAATGATGCCCGCCCGGGATGCCGAGGAACTCGACCGGCACGTGCCGGCTCTCCAGCGCGTGGTAGAGCGCAAATGACTCGGTGATCGGCACCGTGATGTCCGCGGTCCCCGACAGGATGAGCGTCGGCGTGGTGATCTGCCCGGCGTAGGTGATCGGCGAGCCCGTGCGATACAGCTCGGCGGTGGCCGTATCCCACGGGCTTCCACCCAGGGAGCCGCGCGTCCAGGCGAGGTTGCCGGCGCCGGTGAGCTCGTATTCTTCCGTCCAATCGATCACCCCATCCGCCACCACCGCGCAGCGCCAGAAGTGATGGTGACCGATCAGCCAGGTCGTCATGTAGCCACCGTAGGAGTGACCCACGGCGGCAATCCGCGTCGTGTCGACGATGCCTCGCTGCTCGAGCGTTCTCAGGCCCGAGATCACGTCGCTGTCCGGCCCGTTGCCGGGATCGCCGAAGATCGCGTGCTCGTGCGCGCTGCCGAGGTTGTCGCTTCCGCGGTAGTTGGGCTCGAACACCAGGTAGCCGTCCACCGCGAACAGGTCGCGTAGCGGGCCGATCTCACCGGTGTCGAAGTTCTCGGTCGAGGCCGCCTCGGGCCCGCCGTGGCTGAACACCACCAGCGGGTAGTGCTTGCCCGATACGTAACCATCCGGATAGGTGAGGATGCCATCGTTCGGCTGTCCATCGGGTGCGGTCCAGCGGACCTCGACGCTCCGCGGATATGTGTAGGCAGGGAAGGCGCGATTGAAGTCAGTGAGCCGCATGGGACGCGGATGGCCATCCACAGATTGCAGGAAATAGAGCTCGGGCGCCTGCGTCGCGCCGTCGGCGACGATGGCTAGTGCGCCTTGGGATGAGACCGCCACGTCGAGCGGCTCCAGGTCGCCCACGTCCACGGCGTGCCCGGCGCCGTCGAGCGGCTGCACGAAGAGCGCGCTCCGGACGTGGTCATCGGCGATCCCGACCAATCCCTTGCCGTCGGGCAGCCACGCGAAGTTGGCCTGCAGGTTCCGATCCAGATCGGCGCTGACGTCGCGCACCGCGCCCCCGGTGGGCGAGCCGACGAACAGCTCCATCGCGCTCACCTCCCCCGGTCCGTGAGGATAGAGCCAGGCGACGTTGTCACCGTTCGGCGCGAAGGCCGGCATGTACTCGTCGGTGTGCTTGTCGGAGAGCGGATGTTCCTCTCCCGTTGCCACGCTCACGGCCATGACGCGCGTGCTGTCCGTGTCGCCGTCGTCGGCGTTCGCCTGTTGCGTGTAGACGATCCATTGCCCATCCGCCGACCAGCTCGGTGCCGACACGCCGCCACCGAAGGGTGGCGGCGCCTCGAGCACGCTGGTGGTCCCGTGGGTGAGCTGCCGGGCCTGACCCGTCTTCACCGACAGGAGCCAGACGTGCGATGGCACCGGCGGCTCCTGGATCAGATAGTCGTCGTCGTGGATCTCGAACAGGTCGTGGTGGGTCCGCCTGTCCGCCGCGCTGAGCGGTGAATCATCCGGGGTGACGAACACCACCGTCTGCCCGTCCGGACTCCAGGCGAACTGCTCCACGCCGTTCGGCACGTCGCCCAACTGTTCGGGTGTACCACCGGCCGCGGGCACGGTGAAGATCTGGGGGCTCTGCCCGTCCACTTCGGCAATGAAGGCCAGCGTGCCGCCGTCGGGCGACCACTCGGGGGAGTTCAGGCCCTGCATCCCCCGCACGAGGACGCGGCCTTCGCCGCCGGACGCGTCCACCACGCGGAGCGTCGCGTCGTAGCGGTCGTGCACAAAGTCGGAGCGCACGGTCAGGAACGCGATCTCCTTGCCGTCTGGCGAAAATCGAGGCGAGGAGATGCGCACGAGCGCGCGATAGTCATGGAGTCGGATGGGGTGGGGGGCTGGCCGGGCCGGTATGGGTGAAAGCACGAGGGCGAGAGCGCACAGAGATGCCAGTCCGGCACGACGCTTCATGGGGTGCTCCACCATTGAGTTGCGGGAGGCGTTCATGCGGCGCTCTCCTCCCACGGACCCTCGCTCGCCACCGACAGTTTTTTCATCAGTGGGATCAACGCGGTGGCGATCACGGTACCGAGCACGGCCACGATGCCCAGTTTTATGAAGAGGTTCGTGTAGAGCGGCAGCGACTGCACGGGGCTCGTTACGCTCTCGGGCACGCTCGCGAACGTCGCGACGTAGCTGCCGAGGTACTGCGAGATTCCCGTCGCCAGGAACCAGACGCCCATGATGAACCCGCGCAGCGAGGGACCGACGTAGCGGGCGACCATCGCCAGGCCGAGACCGCTGATGAGCAGCTCACCCAGCGACTGGAACGCATAGCCGGTGATCATGAACCAGAACGAGACCTTGCCGGCATTCGCGAAGTGTCCGCTGAACCCGTAGATGAAGAACCCGAGGGCCAGCACGGCGAACCCCATCGCGAACTTCGTCGAGATGTGGAAGTCGCCGCCCTCTCCCTTGCCGAGGCGCGTGTACAGCCAGGCGAGCCCCGGGCTCAGGATGAAGATCCAGATCGGGTTGAGTGCCTGGACCTGCCCGGCGGGGACGTGGTACCCGAAGAAGTCGAGGTCGACGTTCCGGAGCGAGAAGAGCGTGAGCGACGTCGACATCTGCTGATAGAAGATGAAAAAGAGAATACCGAGCGCGGTCAGGATCATGACCGAGATGAGTCCTTTGCGCTCGCGCTCGCTGCCCCGGCTCATCATGAACCCGAAGATGCTGAGCATGGCGAGGAATCCGAGGATGACGGTGGCGCGTGCGATGGAGCGATTCTGGATGATGAACGTGACGAGCACGATGCCGACGACGATCGCGATGAGCACCTGCACGAGGCGCGTCACGTTGAGGGGCTTGAAATCGGGATCTGAGCCCACGTGGCGCAGATAGCGGCTCATGACGAGGTAGTTGAGGAGGCCGACGATGAGGCCGCCCGCGCTGACCGCGAACGCGACGTGCCAGCCCAGCTTGATCGCGATGAGCGGTGTGGCGAGCTGGGACGCGGTCGCGCCGACGTTGACCGCCATGTAGTACATCGTGAACGCGCTGTCGACCTTCGCGGGGTCGCCCTCGTAGAGCTTGGAGATCAGGTTGGCGGGGTTCGCCTT
>DATFMZ010000170.1:0-5661 GCA_035266665.1 Gemmatimonadales bacterium
GATCCACCGCGGTGACCTCGTGGTCATCGGCGCGCCGAGCAGCGGCCCCATCTCCGGCGTGCTCGGGCACACCGTGCCGGGCGCGATCGCCGAACGCCGCCGTAACCCGATCATCGTCGTCCGCGACGTCGAGGCGCGTCGCGCGCGGCGCTTCGAGCGGATGTTCTTCGCCGCGAACCAGTAGGAGGACGCATGCAAGGGCAGCCGATCACGCCCGCGAGCGAGTACCTCGCCAAGCTCTCGGCCTATCTCCCGACGTTCACCAACGGGATCCTGGTGCTCGCGCTCGGGATCGCGCTGGGCTGGATCGTCAAACGCGCCATCGTCCGCGTGTTGATCTGGCTCCGTCTCGACCGGCTCGCGGGCCGTGTCGGGTGGCGGGCGGCGTTCGGCAAGGGGGACGTGCGGGCCGCGCTCTACAATCTGGTGGGCACGGTCGGGATGGCCGTGGTGATCCTGTTCTTCCTCGACAACGCGCTGCAGATCTGGGGACTCACCGTCCTCTTTCGCTTCGTGGACGGCCTGGTCTTCTACCTACCGAACCTGCTCCTCGTGGCGCTCATCGTGGGTGCGGGCATGCTGGTGAGCAATATCGTGAGCGATCGGATCGAGGCCGCGCTCGATGAGGAAGGCTTCGCGCACTCGCGGCTGCTCGGCCGCGTCGCGCGCGCGGCGCTGCTCACCGTCGTCGGGGCGCTCGCGCTCTGGGAGCTCCGCTTCGCCCAGCAGATCGTCCTGGTGGCGTTCCTCATCATCTTCGGCGCGATCGGCGTGGCATTCGCCGTGGCCGTCGGAATCGGCTCGGCCCGAGCCGTGGAGCACGGGTGGCTGGCGCTCTTCGAGAAGAAGAACGAGGACTAGATCTCCACCTCCACGCCCACCTCGAACACCTGCTCCGACGGGATGTGAAAGAAGGTCGTCGCACGCTGCGCGTTCCGTGACATGACGGCGAACAACTTCTCGCGCCACCGTGCCATCCCCGGTCGCGGCGTCGAGATGAGCGATTCCCTGCCGAGGAAGAACGTCGTGGCGGCGAGGTTCACCTCGAGCCCGTGGGAGCGGCAGCGCTCGAAGATTTCCGGTACGCTCGGATCCTGCATGAAGCCGTAGCGCGCGGTCACCCACTGAAATCCCTCGTCGAGCGCCTCGACGACGACGCGCTCGCGCGGGGACACGGCCGGCACGTCCATCGTTTCGATCGTGAGAAACACCACGCGTTCGTGCAGCACCTTGTTGTGCGCCAGGTTGTGGATCAGGGCGGGCGGCACGAGCGACGGGTTGCCGGTCATGTACACCGCGGTGCCGGGGACCCGAATGGGCGGGTCCGCCTTGATGTCGGGCAACAGCACCTCGAGCGGCACCGAGCGCTCGCGCAGGCGGTCGGCGAGAATCGCGCGGCCGCGCTTCCAGGTCTCCATCAGCAGGAACACGCCACCCGCCACGACGAGCGGGAACCACCCGCCGTGCGGCACCTTCGTGATGTTGGCGCCGAAGAAGGCGAGATCCACGATCAGGAAGAACCCGGTGAGCGCGATCGCCCGCAGGTAGCCCCAGTGCCAGAGCTCGCGTGCCACCACGTACAACAAGAACGTCGTGATCACCATCGTGCTCGTGACGGCGACGCCGTAGGCCGCCGCGAGGTTGCTCGATGAGCGGAAGCCGAGCACGAGCGCCACGGTGGCGATCATGAGCGTCCAGTTGATTCCCGGGATATAGATCTGGCCGATCTCCGCGGACGAGGTGTGCTCGATCGAGACGCGCGGACTGTAGCCGAGCTGCACGGCCTGGCGCGTGAGCGAGAACGCCCCCGAGATCACGGCCTGCGACGCGATGATCGTGGCGGCCGTCGCGAGTCCGATGAGGGGGTAGAGCGCCCAGTCGGGCGCGAGGTGGTAGAAGGGATTGGCCACGGCCGCCGCGTCGTGCAGGAGGATCGCGCCCTGCCCGAAGTAGTTGAGCAGGAGCGCCGGCAGCACGAGTGCGAACCACGCGAGCCGGATCGGCCGGAGGCCGAAGTGCCCCAGATCGGCGTAGAGCGCCTCGGCGCCCGTCACGGCGAGGAAGACCGAGCCGAGGATCACGAATCCCGCCCAGCCGTTCCGCACGAAGAACCGCAGGGCCTCGAGCGGATCGATCGCGAGGAGGACGTGCGGTGCGTGGGCGATCCCGATGATGCCGAGGACGCCGATCACGAGGAACCACACGAGCGTCACCGGGCCGAACAGCGCGCCGACGCCACCCGTCCCACGCCGCTGCAGCGCGAAGAGCCCCACGAGAATGCCGATCGTGATCGGGATGATGTACGGCTGAAGCACGGGGGTCGCGATCTCGAGGCCTTCGACGGCACTGAGCACGGAGATCGCGGGCGTGATCATCCCGTCGCCATAGAGCAGGGCGGCGCCGAAGAGGCCGAGCGCCACGATCAGCCAGCGGCGCCGCGCGGGATGGTCGGGGTCCGACTGGACGAGGGCCATGAGGGCGAGGATGCCGCCCTCGCCCTGATTGTCGGCCCGCATCACGAACGCCAGGTACTTGATCGACAGGACGATGACGAGCGCCCAGAAGATGAGCGAGAGGACGCCGAGCACGTTGTCGGGCGTGAGCGGCAGCGTCCGCGGATCGCGAAAGCACTCGCGGATGGCGTAGAGCGGGCTGGTGCCGATGTCGCCGTAGACGACCCCGAGGGCCGCCAGCGTCAGGGCGGCGAGGTACTTGCCGCGGGGTGAAGTGTCGGGACCGTTTTGGCTCAGGTGGCGGCTCCAGCGGGGGTCACCCGCGGTGTGCGTCCTGCGCGGACGTTCCCGGGATCACGACGTACGCCTCCATCGCGAAATACTCGGGCAGACCGAGGCGGTCGGCATGCCCCGCGGTCTCCAGGTTGCGCGCTTCGACGCGCTGCCAGAACTCGCGGTCGTCGTAGGCACCCGGGAAGGGGGCCGTGTCCTTCTGCGATTGGTGCTTGAAGATAGCGAGAATCTTGGCCCGGAGCTCCGCCTGCGACAAGGGCACGAGGACGTCGGCGGTGGTGATCGGCCACTCCTGCCAGGCGCCCCGATAGAGCCAGATCTCGGGGCGGGGGCCGCCCCGCTCCGCGAGCGCCCGATCGATGGCCGCCTTGCACATCCGGTGCGTGCCGTGGGGATCGGAGAGATCCCCCGCCACGAAGATGTGGTCCGGCGCGAACTCGTCGAGCAGCGCACGGACGACGCGCACGTCCTCCGGTCCGACCGGACGCTTCCGCACCTCGCCCGTCCGATAAAACGGAAGATTGAGAAAGCGCGCCGCGGTGCGAGGCAGACCGACCGCGGCGAGGGCAGACGCGGCCTCGGCCTCTCTGATGTAACGCTTCAGCTCCTGCACGGCTGGGGGATCGACGTCCCCCGGCCGCTTCGCCGCGAGCGCCGCTTCGATCTCAGTGCGCTTCCGCGTCACGGCGGCCGGGTCGAGTCCGAGGGTTTCGGCGGAACGCACGATCCAATCGAGCTGACGCCGGACGTCGTGATCGAAGACGGCGATGTTGCCGCTCGTCATGTAGGCGACCGCCATCGCGTTCTCGTTCTCCCAGAGCTTGCGGAGAATGCCACCCATCGAGATGACGTCGTCGTCCGGATGCGGCGAGAAGACGAGCACGCGCCGGTGCGCGGGCAGCTTGGCGCGTCCCCGCACCTTGGCCGTGAGCCGATTGAACACGGCACCGTTGATCGGTCCCGCCTCGCGGTGCCGCGCGAGCAGGGGACTCAGTTGATGCTCCGCGTAATCGCGCGCCGTCAGCTTGAGGATGGCTTTCCCGGTTCTCTCGGCGAGCCAGACCACGGCGCGCTCGACGAGCTGGTCGGTCCACGTGACCTCGTCCACGAGCCACGGCGTCGCGATCCGCGTGAGGTCCGCGGCCGCCGAGCCGTCCAGGTAGATCGTCGTATGCGGGTGCTGCTGGAGCGCGGTCGCGGCGACGTCCGGCGTCGGCGGCTCCTCCACCGCGCGGCGGACGATCGCCGCCTTGTGCTCGCCGGTCGCGATCAGGGCGATCTCTCTGGCGCCGAGGATCGTGGCCACGCCCATCGTGATCGCCTCGTGCGGGACGTTGTCCTCGCCGAAGAAATCCGCCGCCGCGTCCTTCCGTGTCACCGTGTCGAGCGTAACGAGACGCGTCCGCGACGTGAGCGGTGACCCGGGCTCGTTGAATCCCACGTGTCCGCTGCGGCCGATGCCCAGGATCTGGAAGTCGATGCCGCCGGCCTCGGCGATGGCGCGCTCGTAGGCGTCGCATGCGTCGGCGAGCCGTTCGCGCGGCGTGCTGCCATCGGGGATGTGGACCTGCTCGGGGGGAATGTCGAGGTGCTGGAAGAGATTCTCCCACATGTACCGCCGGTAGCTGTGCGGGCTGTCGGCGGGCATCGGGTAGTACTCGTCGAGATTGAACGTCACGACGTGCTGAAAGCTCACCTCGCCGGCCTGATGCCGGCGGATGAGCTCGCGGTAGATGCCGAGGGGCGTGCTGCCGGTGGCGAGGCCCAAGACGCACCGCCCGCGCTCGGCGACGCACGCACGGATGACCGCGACGATCCGATCGGCGAGCAGCACGGCGAGATCGTCCGCGTCGCGAACGACGACCGTCGGGACGCGCTCGTGGCGCCGACCCTCCTCCGTCGCGGGAATCGGTTCCGGTCTCGTCTCTGGCGCCTGCGTCGTCGTCTGCTCCATCTCCGCTCCTCAGTCGTGCGCGGCGCACACGGCGCCGTCCGCATCCGTTGAACCGTAGGGGGGGGCGGAACGGGTGTCAACGCGTTCGGCGGATAACTCAGTGCGAAGCAACGAGATGGGTATTGTCACGGTGCGCGAAATTTGGCCAGGCGGTGCCGCACGAGGGTACCGTCGGCGGGCGCGAGGGCTGTTACGATGCACGCCATGAGCGGGAGCCATCGCATGACCGCCGGCGCGGCGGCCCTCGACGCCGCCGCGCGAGCGGAGCTTCGGGCCGCGCTCGCGGCCATCCGCTGCGCCGCCCTGCTCGCGCGGCGTCACGCGCGCAGTCCGTGGGTCCGGGCCGTGGTCGCGGCCATCGTGGCCGCCGTCCGGCGAGCGGATCGCGCGGTCGAACGGCTCGACGCGGGGCGCGCGTCCTACTGACCGGGGGGGCCGCTCCAGACCTGATTGGCCCGGTCGAGATCGGGGAAGTGCTGGTCCGGGTCGATCTCGACCCGCGTGACGCGAGGTTCCGCCGCCACGTGCACCACGTCCCGGCGCGCCCCGGTGAGCCAGACGGAGACCGGGACGGTCAGTCGCTGCACGGTGCCGTCTGCCCGCGTGACGGCGAGCAGCACCGGCATCGGGGCCAGACCCCGGTCCTCGATGGTGATCGCCACTGAGTCGCCGTCGGTGTGAACGCCGGCGATTGCCTGATCGAGTGACCACCCCTCGTAGAACCAGGTGCGCCAGAACCAGCTCAGATCGCGGCCCGCCACGTCGTCGATCGTGTTGAAGAAGTCGAACGGCTGGGGATGCTTGTTGATCCAGCGCGTGCCGTACGTCCGGAAGGCACGGTGGAAGGTCGCCTCGCCGAGCATCCCGCGCAGCGACGCGAGCACCTGGGCCGTCTTGTCGTAGTACATCGTGAAGTACAGCGACTGCGGGTATTCGTCTCCCGGGAGCATCAACTGGTGG
>DATFMZ010000171.1:0-7971 GCA_035266665.1 Gemmatimonadales bacterium
GGCGATTTGAGACCTTGTCCGGGTCAGCCCATGCCACCAAGCCGTCCTTGTCCACTTGAGCTGCCAGCGCAAGGGGGTCCGTTCCCCGTGGGTAGTTAAACCAATATGTGAAATAGCCCGAAGCCGCGTGCAAGGCTGTCGACCTGCTTAGCATTGACACCTGGATTGAACTTGACGATCAGACGATTCAGTAACACGACATCATCGTCTCCGTTCACCGTTTTGAATGCGGTGCTTGCGAATGCGATCGTGCTGTCACGTCGTAGCGCCGCGATCGTCGAATCGACGAACTCAGGCGTGACGGCTGCTTGCATTCGAAGGAGATAGTGACGCGGCGCTTGCGGCAGTGTGTCGAGCGTGGCGGCCGTAAGCTTCACGGCGGCGAGTGCATGACTCACCGCGCCCGCTCCGGCCCCTGGAATCGTCTGGATTATAATGCGGGACGGATCCTGGTTAAGCGCGATTTTCTCATTCGCGTAGTAATAAAATGGTTCTCCCGCGGAGACCACCGGGTCGGCACTCAACGTTGGCCCAGTACTGGATTGGATGTCTCGTTCTCCGCACGCAGATGCTAGTGTCAGCATGGCGGCGATTGCCAGAGCAACTGAGCGACGGTTCTTCATAGTGCCTCCCTCTCTCGAACGTTCGTGCGATGCTACTAAGGCGCGATCACCATCCCTACTCCCCAGTCATCCAGCGAGACCGTGTGAACGACAGCCCCGTCTTGAACCCTCAACGTGATGAGGCGCCCTGGCTGTGTACCAAAGAGGGGGCCGCGATAGGCAGTCCCTGAACTCACATAGAGATTTCCCAACTGACCATCCACGCCGCACGCCACGAGAACCGGGGGAACACCGCCGACGCTCTCGCTCGTGAGATCGATCGTCGTTACTGGTGTCAGCGCGCTTCCGAAGACAACGATCATGCCTGTCCCCGGCGTATTGAAACCGTCACCCGGATCCGTCAGATACAGATCCCCCGTGACAGGGTCGCGACAGAGCCATCCATTCGCGACACCAGTTTTCACATTGTCGACGACAGATTTCGAAGTGAGATCGAAAAGAGCAATCGTATCAGGTCGCACGACGTAGATATGCGCGCTGTCAGCACCCGGAACGAGCTCCGTAGCCTCGGGATAGGACCGTATGGTCGGTGACGTGACAGGAACGGAATCGATGGCCTGCAATCCCGTAGAATCGAGCACCATAACCCAGTCATCGGCTGGCACATCAGTCACACGACGGATCAGTATCGCGAGGCGCTTGGTTCCAGGCAGAACCGCCGATGCCCCCGCGGCAACGAACACTGAGTCTCGAAAGTGCCTCGGGGTAAGAGTCGCAAGATCCACATAGACCAGGCCCGGAACGCCCGCAGAATCGCCATCGATGAGTAGCCCTCGCAGGTCGGGTGTAGGAGCTAGCAAGTAGGTTCCACTTGGCGAAATCGGCCCAGCCACGCTACGCATCGCCATCGCACTCATAGCCACCGTACGTGATACTTCACCGGTGGACAGGTTGACCTCGAAGAGCGATGGCGGTGTTGATGCATCGGATGCTGTGATGTAGAGTCCTGTCCCATCAGGAGAGAGACCGACAGCAGACTTGTACGACGGTATCGGCCCGACGCGACCGAGAAGGCTATCGCCCGACCGAGCCACAACGGCAAGTGATTCGGCCCAATTTCCGATAACCAGGACGCCTGACGAAACAATTCTCGGGCCCGTCGCATTTCCGCACGCCGTGGCCAGGGTGCCTAATGTGAGCAGCACACACGAATCGACGCGCCATTGCTTGAACATCGCGCACCGGCCTCCTTGAGGGTCGCCAACGTGGACGAGAGCACCAAGTGCTCTCTACGCGCTGAGACCTGGCAGATCGCGGGACGGTCACCCCGGACCCACCCTGCACCCCGCATTCGCCGACCCCACCATAGGAACTCCGGTGTCACGGCGGGAAGTGCAGTCTTGGGACCCTGGCAGGTGTTCTTGGGCGTTCCTCAATGCGCTCGCGGCCGGGCCACACCGCCACCCGGCGAAAAGTTGCCGCCCGTCCCGGATACGACAATGCGGTTTCTTCTCGTCTTTGCGCCGATCCTTATCGGAATTCGGCCACTCCTTTCGGTGACCCCACGATCACGCCTCCGTCCGCTCCATCTGCGCGTGCACGTGCAGACGCTGCCGCGCCCGGTAGCTCCGCGGCGCCTCGCCCATGAACCGCTTGAACCACCGGCCGAAGCCCCTGGCGTTCCCGCCGAAGCCGACCGCCACCCGGACCTGCGCGATGCTCCGGTTGTGTTCCTTGAGCAACCGCGCTGCCTCCTCGACGCGCTGCCGGGCGAGCCAGATACTGAAGCCCTCGCCGACGCATTTCGCGAAGAGCGTTGAGAAGTACGCGGCGCTCAGGCAGGCGACCGAGGCTGCGGACTTCAGCGAGATGTTCTCACCGAGATTCGCGAGGACATATTCCCGCACGCGCCCCAGCCGGGACTCCCACGCGAAGGGATCGATCCTTTCTTCGCTCAGTAAGTGCTCCCCCCCCCTTTTTTTTTCGCCGCGATTCTGCCCGCTCCTTCCATGCTCGATCTGATGTCCCCGTCCATGCCATACCCTCCATGAGAACCTCCTTGCTGCTCATCGTCCCGCTACTCAGGCAACGTGAGATGCATGACGGCACGGCGCTAGAGCGTTTTTGAGACATCGCTCTGCATTTTGGGACATTTGTCGCGATTTGACGCGAATTACGGCCGAGAGGAGCCTTCCGCGCTGAACGTGACGATTGTTGACGTGTGCCGCTAATAAAGCTATCGTGTATTCGCTTTAGTTGACACTCCGGATGCTCAAGTCGCTTTAATAAGGATCTCGCCGGTGAAACGCACCCGAACTGGCCGATACGAGACGACCTCCGCGGGCCGAGAGACGGTGAAGGCCTTCGTGCCGAACCCGCTCCCCCCCACGCCCCCACTCGCCCTCGACGCGGAGGGCAGGGAGGCGGTGGACGCAGCGCTCCTCGCGCTCGGCCGGCTCGACGGGGTCTCCGGCGTGCTTCCGGATACACGTCTCCTGCTCTACACCTACGTGCGAAAGGAAGCGGTCCTTTCGTCCCAGATCGAAGGGACCCAATCCACACTTTCGGATCTCCTGCTATTCGAGCTGAAAGAGGCGCCCGGCGTTCCCCTCGATGACGTCACCGAGGTGTCGAACTACGTCCGGGCACTCGAGCACGGGCTGAAACGGATCCGGGGCGGCTTCCCGCTCTCTAACCGCCTCATTCGCGAAACCCACGAAATCCTCCTCTCACGCGGCCGAGGCGCCGGGAAGTCCCCCGGCGCGTTTCGCCGAAGCCAGAACTGGCTTGGCGGCAGCCGACCCGGAAACGCCCGCTTCGTGCCGCCACCGCCTCATCGTGTGGCCGACACGATGGGGGCACTCGAGTCGTTCCTGCACGATCGCAACGCGCCGCCGACGCTCATCAAAGCGGCGCTCTGGCACGTTCAGTTTGAGACGATCCATCCGTTTCTCGATGGGAACGGTCGCGTGGGCCGGCTGATGGTGACGCTGCTGCTGTGCGCCAAAGGCATGCTGCGCGAGCCGATGCTCTACCTGAGCCTCTTCTTGAAGCAACAGCGAGCGCGCTACTACGAACTGCTCGATGCGGTGCGGAAGACCGGTGACTGGGAGGCCTGGATCACCTTCTTCTGCGAGGGAGTCGCCTCGACGGCCGAGAGCGCCGTCGCGACGGCGCGCCGCCTGATCGACCTCGCGGGATCCGATCGGGAGCGGCTGGCCCGGATGGGCCGCGCGGCGGGCTCCGCCGCCGCCGTCCAACGCGCCTTGGTCAAGACGCCGGTCTCAACCATCCCGCGGCTCGCGAAGCGGACGCGCCTCACGTTGCCCACGGTCGGCAAGGCCCTCGACGTATTGGTCAATCGCAACATGGTCAGCGAAACGACGGGGAAGAAGCGCAACCGTGTCTACCGTTACGACCGCTACCTCGACATCCTGGGCGAAGGGACGGAGCCGCTGTGAGGACCGCGAGACCCCGTGCACCTTGCACCGTGCCCGTTGCACCTACGACATATCCGCCACCGCGTCGGCCATGTACGCCGCCACATCCCCGGTCGTGGCCGATCCGCCCAGATCCGGCGTCATGACGCGTGCCCTGAGCGCCTCCTCGACCGCCCGCTCGAGCTGTTTGGCCGCTTTCGGCGCGTTGAGGTTCTCGAGCATCAGCGCCCCCGTGAGCACCGCCGCCATCGGGTTCGCCACGCCTTTGCCGACCAGCGGCGGCGCCGAGCCATGCACCGGCTCGAAGAGACCGGGCCGGCCGGGATGCAGATTGGCGCTCGCCGCGACGCCTAGACCGCCGACGAGTCCCGCGCCTAGATCGGACAGGATGTCGCCGTAGAGGTTGTTGGTGACGATCACCTGGAAGCGCTCCGGCTCGCGCACCAGCTCCATCGCGATCGCGTCCACGTAGCGGTGCTCGCGCTCGATTCCCGGAAACTCCTCGCCGATCTCGGCAAAGAGCCGCTGCCACATCCGGTGTGCGGGAATGGCGTTCGCCTTGTCGGCCATCGTGATCCGCGTCTTCCCATGAGCCGCCGCCCACTCGAACGCCGCGTGCAAGATCCGACTCACCTTGGGTGCGGTGTGGATCTCGAATGAGATCTGCTCTTCCTCAGGTGTGCCGACGTTCTTGCTCGTACCCTCGCCCAAGTAGCTGCCTTCGGTGTTCTCGCGGAAGATGACGAAATCGATCTGCCGCCCTGCCACCCTGCCACCCTGCTCCGCGCCAGAGTGGGAGAGTGGCAGCGTGGCAGCTCTCAGGGCACACAGATTCTCGTTGAGCAGCCGGACCGGCCGGAAATTGACGTACAGATCGAGCCGGAACCGAAGTCCCAGCAGGATGTCCCGCGCATGCTCGTTCTTCGCGACGCGGGGATCGCCGAGCGCGCCCAGGAGAATTGCGTCCACGTCATCGCGAAGATGCTCGAAGGTGGAGTCGGGAAGTGTCTCGCCGGTCTCGAGGTAGTGATCCGCGCCGAGCGGGAGGTGTTCCCACTCGATCGTCAGTGCTTCGTGTCGCGCGGCCGTCTCGATGATCGGGATCGCCGCGCGCACCACTTCGGGCCCGATGCCGTCGCCGGCGATCGTCGCGATACGGACGGTACGCGTCATGCACTCACTCGTTTGTGGGGGACGATCCGCGTGTGGGCGCGGCGGGCGTGCCGCACGCGACGCAGAAGCGCCAGCCGGCTTCGAGCTCGGCGCCGCAGTGCGCGCAGATCCGTGTGCCGGCTTGCTTGCCGCAGAATGGACAGTAGACCACCTGCCGGTTGAGGGGGAGCGTGCGGCCGCAGTTCCGGCAAATCGTCGGGGCCTCGGCGGGCGCTGGCGCCTCCGGCGCGGACGGTGTCGGGGGTGGCGGCGGTGCGTAGGCCGTGTCGTCGGGCGGGAACACCGATTTCCACGGCTCGCTGTCGGTGGCGCGGCGCCGCGGCGCGTACGCCTCGTGACTGGTGTCGCCACGACGCGCGGCGCGCACCGCGCGCGGGTCGAGGCGCACGGCCGCCGCGGCGTAGTCGCGGACGAGCCCGGGATCGGGATGCACGGAAGCGGCTTCGGCGGCGAGCGCCTCCTGCGCCTCGGGCGGATGGACGCTCACGTAGCCGCTCGTGCCCGCGAGCAGTTGCAGCAGGGCGACCTCGTAGTCCTCGTTGGTCTCGAACCCGAGCAGGCTTCGGTTGGTGCGGTAGGGGAGGATGGTCTGGTAGATCTCGGACACCTGGATCGGCGCGTCGAGCCGCGCGGGATCGGTGTCGGCCAGAGTCTGCACGAGCCCCTCGAAGAGCCGGTCGACGTCGTTGCCGCTCAGCGCCACCGCTGCTCCAGTTGGTCGTACAAGACCGTGTGCACGCCGGCGCCGCCGAGTACCTCGATCCCGCTCGGATCACGATACGCGCGCCGGTAGAACACGTGCGTCACACCCGAGTTGATGATCAGCTTCGCGCAGATGACGCACGGGCTGTTGGTCACGAACATCACCTTGTCCTTGACGTTCCCCGGTGCCTTGACGAGCGCGTTCACCTCGGAGTGAATGCACCCGCACTGGCCCGGGACGGTCGAGTCGCAGCGGTTGGGGAGACCGCGCGCGTTGCCGTTGTAGCCGATGGCGACCACGTTCTCGAGGTGCGCGTCGGTGATCACCGTGCCCACCTGGAGGCGTGCGCAGGTCGAGCGCTTGGCCAGCTCCTCGGCCATGCGCATGTACACCTCGAAGAGCGGGATACGGTCGAGCTGCGGCTCCTCGCCGTCGCGGAGGATGTTCAGCGGGTGCGTGTTGGCGCACACGCCGTCCTTGAACGCGGTCATGGCCCCTCTCCGAGCGTGGCGTCGAGCTCGGTGAATTCGCGGTCGGGATCGTAGTCCGGAAAGTGGCTGCGCGCGCGTTGCGAGTCCAGCCACACGTCGAAACCCGAGGGCACGGCGCCATCGGAGGTCTTCTGTTCCTCGGCCGCGCGCACGGCGAGCCAGTCGGCGTATTCGTTCTTGGGGTTCCCCGCGTGGCCGCGTACCCAGCGCCAGATGACGTCGTGTCCCGCGGCCACCTGCACCAGCGCCTGCCAGAGCGCGAGGTTCTCGATCGCCCCGCCCTTCCGCCGCCACCCCCGCGCGCGCCACGCCGGCACCCACTCGTTCATCCCCTTCACCAGATACTCGGAATCGGAGACGTACAGCACGCCGAGCCGCCGGCCCTTCTGCGACAAGAGCGCGAAGGTCGCGATCGCACCCGAGAGTGCCATCCGGTTGTTGGTGGTGTCGGGTGCCGAGATATAGAGGTCGCGGCGCGCAATGCCGCTCGGCGTACGCACCTCGATCAGCGATCCCGCGCCGCCGGGCGTCGCGCCGTCCCGGCCGTTGCCGAGACAACTCTCGTCGGCGTGCACGATGGCGGTCCGTCCCGCGGTCATGCCGGCGCTCCGCCCGTGCCGACCGCGATCGTTCCCGGCGCGGCGGCGGTCACCTCACCCACCACCGCGCCCTGCGCTTCCCGCCGCACGAGCGCCGCGCGAAGCGCCGCGAGGCGCTCCGGCGCCACCGCGATGAGCAGGCCGCCCGAGGTCTGCGCATCCGCGAGAATGGTGCGCTCGACGGGCGAGACGCCATCCTCCCAGGTCGTGTATGCTTCGGCGGCCGCGAGATTCCGTTCGGTGCCGCCCGGCACCGCGCCCCGCTCGGCGAGCTCGCGCACGTGGTCGAACACGGGCACGGCGTGGGCGTCGAGCCGCGCGCCGACCTTGCTCGCCCGAAGCAGGTTGTGCAGGTGGCCGAGCAGGCCGAAACCCGTCACGTCGGTCGCCGCGCGCACCGCGTCCCGCACCTCCTCCATCGCCTCCATCGCTCCGCGATTGAGTGCCGTCATCGAGCGGATCGCGTCCCCCATGCTCTCCTCGCCGATCATCTCGCCCTTGAGCGCCGTGCTCAGGATCCCGGTCCCGATCGGCTTGGTGAGCACGAGCCGGTCGCCGGGCTTGGCACCCGCGTTGGTGACGATCCGGTCGGGGTGTACCTCGCCGATCGTCACCATGCCGAACTTGGGTTCCGGATCGTCGATCGAGTGCCCGCCGAGCATGAACGCGCCCGCTTCCTGTAAGACCTCGGCCGCGCCGCGGACCACGTCTTCGAGGAGCGCGAGCAACTCGGGCCGGCGCGGCCAGCCCACCAGGTTCAGGGCAAAGAGCGGCCGTGCCCCCATCGCGTAGAGGTCACTCAACGCGTTGGCGGCGGCGATCGCGCCGAACTGATGGGCATCGTCGACGATGGGCGTGAAGAAATCCACCGTCGCGACGAGCGCACGGTCGTCCGCGAGGCGGAAGACCGCGGCGTCGTCGCGCGTCGTCGCGTCCACCAGCACGCGCGGATCGCTCACTGCGGGCACGTGGCGCAGGACCTGCGCCAGCTCATCGGAGCCG
>DATFMZ010000172.1:0-12685 GCA_035266665.1 Gemmatimonadales bacterium
CGCAATCAGACCGGCCGCCAGGTACTGCTCGCCGTCCGACCGGCGGGAGACGGCGGCGCGCGCGAGGTCATCGTCGAGCCGATCTCCGAGCGTGCCGCGGCGAACCTGCGCTACAGCGAGTGGGAGTACACTCGGCGCCGCATCACCGACAGCCTGAGCCACGACTCGATCGGGTACGTGCACCTTCGCGCGATGAGTCGGAGCGACATCGATCAGTGGGAGCGCGACTTCTACCCCGTGTTCAACCGGCAGGGGCTGATCATCGACATGCGGCACAATCGCGGCGGCAATATCGACAGCTGGATCCTGGAGAAGCTGCTGCGCCGCGCCTGGTTCTACTGGCAGCCGCGGATCGGCAATCCGTACTGGAACATGCAGTACGCCTTCCGGGGCCACATCGTCGTCCTGTGCGATCAGCACACCGCGTCCGACGGCGAGGCCTTCACCGAGGGCTTCAAGCGGCTGCACCTGGGCAAGGTGATCGGGATGCGCACGTGGGGCGGCGAGATCTGGCTCTCATCGAGCAACGTGCTCGTGGATCACGGGATCGCCACCGCGGCGGAATTCGGCGTGTACGGCCCCGAGGGCAAGTGGCTGATCGAGGGACACGGCGTGGACCCCGACACGGTCGTGGACAATCTGCCGCACGCGACGTTCCTGGGACAGGATGCCCAGCTCGACGCGGCGATCGCCATCCTCAAGCGGGAAATCAAGACCGATCCGAATCCGGTGCCGCCGCACCCGGCGTATCCGGACAAGTCGTTCAAGGAGCACTAGCCGTCGACGTGGAGCGGTGGGATCGGACGATCCCACCGCTCCGCCCGCGCCGCCGCATCGCGGAAGATTGCCTCCACATCCACGCCCATGTGCCCCGGCCGATACGGGGCGAGGGCGCGTACCGCCTTGCCGAGCTGCGCCGTGACGCCGTGCGCGTTGCCGCGCTCCACGTGCACCATCGCACTCGCGTAGAGAATGAGCCCGTGATAGAACTCGCTCTTGTTCTCGCGCCAGGCCGCCTCGAGCACCTCGTGCGCTTCCCAATACCGGCCGGCGTTGAAGGTGCGAACGAATTCGGCGAGCGGCGACGACGTCACGAATGCGGCCTGCCCGTCAGAACGAGACGTGGAGCTCGGTGAGCAGGAGCCGGCCGATCACGGGTGCGCCGACGAACTCCTGATGCCGATTGTCCAACACGTTGTATGCCGTGACCTGCAGGCGGAGATTCTGCCGGACGGGCAGGCGGACGCCGGCCGTAGCGTCGAACACCACGTAGCCGGGCACCCGTCCGATATAGTCCCCGGAGGAGACCGGAAACGACTCGATCGCGCGGCCGGACAGGCGCGCGGTCAGGCCGGCCGGATCGTTCCGATATCCCACCGCGAGGTAGGCCTTGTTGCGCGGCACGTTGAGCGAGACCGCGCCGACGTCGGGGACGTTGGGGATCGAGTCGTTGCTCACCCAGGAGTAGCTCCCCTGCGCGTCGAACCCGTGGCCGAGCGCCATGCGGAGCGTCACGTCGGCGCCCCAGATCGTGTACCCCCCTCCTTGCCGCTGGACGATCAATGGATCCGACCCCGTCGCCTGTGTGGGCACGACCGTGCCGGCCGGGAGCTGACTCGCGACCTGGGCGATCTGCGCCGCCTCGTTCGCGGGGAGATATCGAGCGAGGTACCGCGCGAGCGTTGTCTGATCGTAGAAGACGCTCGGCGTGACGTCGGTATAGGGCCCGGTCACGCCGTCCAGATGATTCACGTACCCGTCCACCTCAAGATAGACGTTGCGGCCGAGCACGCCCTTGTACCCGAGCTCCAGCGTATTGAGGATCGTCCGCCGTGGCGGCGCGATATCGCTCACCGATGAGGGGGTCACGGGAATGAATGACTTGGTGGAGGGATCGATCACCGCGAGCCGCGTGCCGACGTCGCTCGCGGTGGGCGCCGGCACGCCCGCGAGATCGAATCCGTACGTCCCGGCGATCGCCACGAGCTGCTGCCACGTGACCGTGGCGTCCGCAGGCACGTAGCCCCCGCCCCCGGCAAACGGGGAGCGCATGCAGAGCGTCCCGCCGCAGTCGCGGCGGAACGTGAACCCGCTCGGCGGAATTCCAGTCGCGTACACGTGATACGGCAGGCGCGGGTCGAGCACACCTTCGTTGATGTCGATGAACAGGTCATTGGCCGACGGTGAGGTGAATGCGCGGTTATACGTGAGCCGCAACGCCGCCGTCCGCGAGGGTTTCACCACGACGCCGACGCGCGGCGAGAGGACGAAGTCGCGCAGCCGGCTATGATGGTCGCCGCGGAGCGCCGCGACGAGATCCACCCGCGATCCGAGCGCCGTGGTGGTACTCGCGTATGCACCGAGCTCCGCCACCCGGTCGTTGCTCTCGTTCCGGCCGTCGATCGTCCCGCCGGTCCGTGGATCGGTCCACCGACCGTCCACCCCGTACACGACGTCCGTCGGGCCGAAGCGAGCACCGTTCTGGACTTCGGCGGCAAAGACCCGCGACTTGTCCACGAGCAGGGCGCCGGTGCGCAGGAAGTACGTATTTCCGGCGTCGCTGAGGTTGTAGACGGCGTTCGCGAAGAACCGGTCGTGCCGCACGCGCGTCTGCAGAAAGCCGTATCGCCAGTCGCGCGCCTGCGCCGCACCGACCGTCGTCTGGTCGATCACATTGAACGCGTCGGAGAGACCCGCCGTGACGATCGCGGTGGTGCGTGGATCGACCCGCCAGTCCACCCGCGCCTCGGCCGCACCCCGCTCCAGCTGATAATCGCGCTTGCCGACCAGTAACGTCGCCGGATCGGCGCCGTGCGCGATCGCCGTGTCGCGCGCATCGGCTTCGGCCGGATCGGTGTACGGCCAATCGTGCGCGCGCACGTACTGGCCCGAGACCTTCACGCCGAGGCGGTCGCCGAGGGTGAAGGCGTACCGCCCGGAGCCCTGGAAGAAGGAACGGGTTCCACCCGTGATCGACAGCGTGCCGCCACGCGAGTCGAACGGCGAGCGGGTGAGAATCAGGAGGACGCCGCGCGCACTGTTCGGCCCGTAGAGTGCCGTTCCCGGCCCGCGCTCGAGCTCGATGCGCTCGATGTCGTCGTCAATCGCGGGAATGAGATATGGCACGTTGATCGCGAGCGACGGGACCTCGGCATAGCGGTAGTCGGTGAGCGTGAGGAGGGCGCCCGAGTTGGCGCTCACCTCCCCGCGAACCGCATACGTGCTCTGCAGGATCCCCTTGCGTGCGACGTCCATGCCGGTCGCTTCGGCGACGTGGCCGATCGGGGTGAGAGCAGGCGCCGCGGCGATCGCCTCCCGACCCACCACCGTGACCGACGCGGGCGCGTCGAGGCGGGTCTGGGCCGTGCGTGACGCCGACACGACGACCGGATCGAGGGGAATGCCGACGGCTACCAGCGAGATGCGAAGCGGTGTGCCCGCATCCGCCGGCACGCGCACGCCGTCACGTGCATAGGGCCGATAGCCGACACGCCGTGCGCGGAGCTGGTACGTGCCGGAGGCGATGCCCCGCAGCCGGTAGCGTCCCCGATCGTCGGTGGTGGTTGCCGCGCGGATCGCACCGCCGGCGAGGTGAAGGGTGACCTCGACGGCGGTGAGCGGCGCCCCGGTCGCGGAGTCAACGACCTGCCCCGTCAGATCGGCCCTCGTCTGGGCCCGGACCGGGCCGGCAACGCCCAGACTCACCAGCACGAGAACCCTCAGGGACCATCCGGCGCGCATCGCGCCCCTCCGCTCAGAACGTGAGCCGACGCAGGTACTCGTAGCTCACGCGCACGCTGTCGTACGGGGAGCCGGCCGGCTGGTCGTTCTCGACGAAATAGTAGCGCACCCCCGCCGGGCCGGCGTGCCGGAAGATGGGCGGGAAGTCGATGGTCCCCTGCCCGACGTCGGCAAAGCCGTGCCCGGCGCTCGCCGCCATGTCCTTCAGATGGAGCATCGGAAAGCGACCCGGATAGCGCGCGAAGTAGGCGAGCGGATCCTGACCGCCTTTCACGATCCAGTAGATGTCCATCTCGAAGTTGACGAGCTCGGGATCGGTGTGGGTGAGCAGCACGTCATACGGGATCGTGCCGCTCACGGGCTGAAACTCGTAGTCGTGATTGTGAAATGCGAACTTGAACCCCGCGCGCTTGGCGGCCTTGCCGATCGCATTGAATGCGTCCGCGACCCGTCGCCAGTCGTCCAGGGTCTTTCGGCGTTCCGCGGGAATCCACGGCGTCGTCAGGTACTCGAGACCGATCACGCGCGACGCCTCGAAGATCGGCGCGGGATCCTTTTCGAGGTCCCCGAGCGCGAGGTGCGACGACGGCGCCACCAGGCCGTGGCGGTCGAGCATCGCGCGGATCTCCTGAGGCGTGTGATCGAAGTATCCCGCGAACTCGACCTGCGTGTAGCCGATCGCGGCCACGCGGGAAAGCACGGTGTCCATTCCCTGCGACATCACGGAGCGCAGTGTGTAGAG
This sequence comes from Gemmatimonadales bacterium, assembly GCA_035266665.1. Classification (GTDB taxonomy): domain Bacteria; phylum Gemmatimonadota; class Gemmatimonadetes; order Gemmatimonadales; family GWC2-71-9; genus DATFMZ01. The sequence goes on from DATFMZ010000172.1 coordinate 4,484, forward strand.
CTGGACCCCGAGCGGGCCGAGGCGCTGAGCCGGGCGGAGCCGGATTCCACGGCCGGCGACCATCGCCGCGGCGGTGGTCTGCAGGAACGATCTGCGATTCATGGTGCCCCCACCGGATCGCCAAAGTGACGGCCGTAGAGTGATGTGATGCGCTCTGCCCGGAACACGTACTCACCATCGATGCCAGTCAATTGCCACACGCGATTGCCATTCGCATCGACTTCATCCACGCGCCCGGCCTTCCCGAACGAGACGAGGGCGTGACCGTTCGCGAGCACCTGCGAGTTGCCGCCGACCGGTGTGAACGTGGTCGGCGCGTCCACGAAGCTCCACACGAGCGTCGCCGTGCGCGCCGCCGGATCCATGCGGTAGCGCACCAGCCGACTGGGCGCCGAGTCCCCGTCGTCCAGGAGTTGGATCTCGTCCGGCCCGACCACCTCCAACCCGTGTTGCCGCTGAAACGACCCCTTCGGATCGTTCAGGATGGTGAACTGGTTTTGGCTTCCTCCGAATCGCCAGATGATGTCGCCGGTCTTCGCATCGATCTTGGTGATTTCGCTCAGCTCGCGGGACGATATCAGAATATTCCCGTCGGTATCGAGCACGATGCCGTTGCCGTGCGTTGCGTTGATCGACGTCGACGTGAGACTCTTCGCCGGCAGGTCCGTCAGCGCAAAGTGGTCAGCGGCATCCCAGCTGAAGAGTTCCGTGCCGGTCGAGTCGAGATGCTGCACGACCGTCCACGCGACGAGCGCGTTGGATGGCCCGCCGTAGGCAGTGAGATCGGTCGTCACGGTGTCATCGCACAGCAGCCACGCGTCTCCCGACGCATGGACGAGGACGTCGTGAAACCGCGTGGGGTGGCCGACACAGCCCAGCGACCCGACGGAGTCGCCGACGTCGTCGAGGACGGCGAACGCGCGCGAGCTCTCCGCCGCCCCGCCCCAAGTGTAATGTCCGTCCGCCTGCGGCGTGACCGACGTGAGGATCGCATCGGGCCGATAGAGATACCAGACGACCTTCCCGGAGTTGTCCACCACGACGGGGCCGTCCGGATACGATAGCACGACGTATCCGGGCGTCCCCGTTCCGACGCCCGTGGCGCGTGGGATCCACGCGGGCAGCGACCCCGTGCGAAAGGTCGCCGTATCCACCGCGTACGCTGTATCCCCATGCACGAGGTCGGTCTCGATGGAGTAGGTCGTGACAGTGTCGAGCCCGAGCACCGGCACGACCACGGTTGAGTCGCTGTCGGCCCCGAAGGGGAACGCAGGTGACCGCATCGCGGTGTCGCCGTCACGCCAGAACCGCAGGTACACGCTGTCATAGCCGGTCGCGGTGACGATGGCGCGCGCACTGATGGTGTTCGCGGCGTTCGAGTCGACGACGGTCCCATAGAAAATGCCGGGCGGGGACGACGGCGGTGGCGGCGGCGGGTTGGACGGCGGAGCCGTCGAGGAATCGACGCACGCCGTCACAAGCACGAGGGCCACGGCGAAGCGGAGCCGGCCCGGTCGGAACGGGGTCATTGCACACACACTCCGAAGTGCGAGGGGAGCCACGCAATGATGCGCCGCGCGCGCACCGCGCGCTAGCCGATCGCGGTCAGGACGCCTCGGGCACGGTGATGCCGGGCGACGCGCGCATCGGCCGGTGCTCCCGGGCGTGCGCGTGAATGTCGAGGCCGATCTTGAGAGCCACGAGCAAGGCCACACCGGCAACCGGCGAGCCCAGCGAGACCAGCAGAAATCCACCGCCGATGATCGCGAGGTGCAGCACCACCACCCGCCCGTACGGCCGCGACATCAAGGCCTGCAACGTGACCGTGCGATACTCCCCCCGCCCGAGATAGTTCGCGAGAAAGGAGAATGTGTGGCTTGCGGCCAGGGCGAGCACCGCCCACCAGAGATGATACTCGCTGATCAAGGATGCGACGAACGCCGGTGTGGGGAACCCGTTTGCCCCGACACGCCTGCCGCCGAAGAGCGCGATCACGAACATCCCATGCACCAGGGTGAACATCCCGTAGTGCACCACGAAGAACGGGATCATGATGACCTTGAAGATCCACGAGGCCCCGTCGTCCGGGCGTGCGACGAGCATGCGCGCGACGTTGAGGACGCCCACGATCACGTTCTCGAGCCAGAACAAGAAGACGACCGGAAAGACCGCCCAGTCGAGAAAGAGCACACCGTAGAGCGGCGGGAGATTGGCGAGCACCAGCGCGACGACCGATGGCACGGGCCATCGGCCGTCGCGTGACGGTGCGGGAGGCGAAGTGGTGGCGGACGTGGTCATCGGCGCGAGATGGTCGCGCCAACGCTAGCCCACGCCCGCCGGTCTCGCTAGTGCCTGCCGCCGAGTGCGCGCTCGATCGCGGCCTTCACACTCACGCGCGTCTCGGTCTTGAGTTGCGCTTCCAGTGCCGCACGTGCGGCGGGCGTGCCCAACCGACCCAGCGCCCGCACGGCGGCTTCCGAGAAGAGCGGATCGTAATCGGTGAGCGCCTTGGTGGCCACGGCGATCGCCCGGGCGGTATCCCCCGTGGCGAAGAGCCCGCGGAGCCCGACACCACGGAGCTCGCGAACCTCCGATGGATCGGTGAGACGCGCCAGTGCGTCGAACGCCTTGGGCGTATGCAACTGCGCGAGCATCGCGCCCGCCGTACCGCGTTCGACGAGCGGGTTCCCCGGCTTCGTTGCCTCGACGAGCAACGGCATCGCCTCGAGGCCGTCGACGCGCGCATACACCGCCAGCGCAGCCGCGCGCACCGTGGACGATGGATCGGTGTGATACATCTGCACCGCCGTCTCGGCGATCCCCGCCGTATCGAGCCCGGCGAGCGTGCTCAATGCCTGCCGCCGCACCGAGGCCGCTGGGTCGCGCAGGGCGGCGCGATCGATCGCGATCGCCTGCGGCGTCGCGTCGTGCGCCATCTGACGGAGCGCCTCGGTGCGCAGCTCCGGCATACGTTCGTCCAGCACGATGAAGTGCCGGGCCGCGATCGCCGCGGTGTCGTTCGATCCCGCGAGCTGACGAAGCGCCCAGTTCCGCGCCGACGTATCCAGGTCGTGCTTCGCCATCTGCGCGAGCTCTTCCGGCGTCTGGTCGGTCTGCACCGTTCCCAGGAGCCAGCCACCTTCGTCGAACCGGAACGAGAGCGGCGCACTCGGAAGCGCCATGTCGAACGTCTGGGTCTTCGCCGCCTGCACCATCACGCTATCACGCACCACGGAATCTTGCGTGATCACGCGAATGGTGGTCGGGAACTTGAAGAGCGGGCGCGTGGAATCGGTGGGCTGCACCTGGTTCACCGTCACGTGCAGGATCTTCGCCGCGGGATCCCACTGGCGGGTCACCTTGACCTGGGGATACCCGATCCCATAGGCCCACTGATCGAAGAACCAGTCGAGATCGCAGTTGCACGTCTTCTCGAAGGCGACGGCGTAATCCTTCGTGGTCGTCGCCTTGTGGGCGTTGTCCACCAGGAAGCGGTGCATCCCGGCCCAGAACATCTTGTCGCCGAGCAGCCGGCGGAGCTGGTGCGCGAGCTGCGCCCCCTTGGGATAAACGTGCCCGCTGAAGAAGAGGGCGATGGGATCGTTGCCCTGGTACTGACCCCAGACCAGCGGCCGTGCCTGCCGGAGATCGGCGCGCATCGCCGCCTGCTGCTGGCCCCACCACTCGAGCTGCGCCTCGTCCCATCCGCGCGTCTTCTCGTTTTGCACGGACTCCATGTAGGTGGTGAGTCCTTCGTTGAGCCAGATATTCGCCCAGTTGGCCGTCGTCTCGTAGTCGCCGAACCACTGATGCGCGAGCTCATGGGCGACGAGGCTCCGTGCCCCTTCCATCGGATCGTTTCCCGGCCCCGGAAGCGAGAGATCGGTCTGCGTCGTCGCGGACACGTTCTCCATCCCGCCGTAGGTGAAGTCGGGGATCCACGACTGATCGTACTTGTCCCAGGGGAACGGCACGCCGGTGAGCCGCGAGTAGAGCTCGATCATCGAGGGCGTCTCGCCCGCGGCGCGCCACCCGGCGTCCACCGTGTCGGGGTAGACGTACTCGTCCACCGGCTTCCCCCGCCACTGGTCATGCAGGATGGTGAACGGCCCAACGACCACCGAATACAGATAGGTCGACGCCTTCTCCTCTTGCGACCAGTGCCACACGTTCTCCTTGCCGCCGTCCACCGGGGTGACGGAGAGGAGCTTTCCGTTGGAGAGCACCTTGAGACCGGAATCGGCGGTGACCAGGAACTCCCACGTGGTCTTGTCATTGGAGTAGTCGTACGTCGGCACCCACGCGCGCGTCTCCGTGGCCTCACCCTGCGACCAGATCACATGGCGGCGCGGGACGAAGTAGATCCCCCGCACGGGGTGCGTGTGATAGGCCAGCGTGAAGACGACCGTATCGCCCGCCGCCGCCCGCCGCGGAAGCCGCACGGTGACGTGGGTCGTGTCGTAGGCAAAGCGAAGCTTCCGCCCGCGCGCATCGGTCGCCTTGTCGATCGTCATGTTCTCGGCGTTGAGCCGTATGGTGTCGGTCGCGACCTGCGGAATCACCGTGGTCGTCACCTCGCCCGTCACGAGGCGTTTCGCCTCGTCGAACTGCACGGCGATCCTCTGGTGGACCAGATCGAAGTTGTGGACGCCCTGCGGCCAGGTGCGTGGCGGGACGTACTGTCCGATCACGCCGGTGGGCCGCTGCGCCTGAGCCAGCGCCGGCAGGGTGAGCACCGCGAGCACGGTGGCGACGGAGAGAAGACGTTTCATCAGCATGGGCTCCGAAAGGGTCAGAAACGAAGGATGGCGCCGCGGACGCGGCTCGGCTACCTACCCGCCCGGGCGGCGGGAAGTTTCAACCATAGCTGAAGCTGGCATTTCCCCGGACTCGGGCGACCTCGGGATCGAAGGATCGGGTGGGCCCGGCGTCCTCGATGCCGGGGGGCGGCGTCCGCCTATGGCGGTCCGGGATCATCCGGGGGTGGGAACCCGTCGCCGCCGGGCGCAGCGACCGCCATCGGGACCGTGAGCTGGAACTTGACGTCCAGCCGCTCCAATTCCGCTCCCAACTGGCGATTGATCGAGTCCGTCAGCGCGGGATCGTCGGTCACGACCAGAATGTGCGTGACCATCTGCTCGAGCACCATTCGCCCCGCCCACGTCCGCCCCGTACACTGCGCCCCGGTGTGCTGCTGGTCGAGCAGTGGCGGAATCGTCGCGAGCCGACTCTCGGGTTGTGGGGGCACGATCTGATAGCCGTACGTCCAGATCGGCTTGCGTGATGGACCGTTGTTTCTCGTTGGCATACGCACCTCATCGTTCACGACTCGCGACGTCCTCGGCAGCCGGACGTATCGGATCGGCATATCCAACCCGAGCGACATGACCACCACACCCCGGACCACACGATCGCACGCACACAGGCTCGACACGCGTCCGTACCGCGGCATCGAGAAATGGCTCTGAGTTGGAGAGTACGGCGGCGGGTTACGAACAGGTATCGCACAAACGGATGAAAGACGCAGTACGCACTTCGTCCTAGCTGAGCGGCGGCCTACCCCGGGATGGCGGCGCGCGCCCACGCCCACACGCGCACGTACCACGGGCGTCGTCGCCGCTGCACGAACGGCAGAAGCTTCAACATTGCTCCTCCCACCTCGCGCGTGGTCGTCGTGGGCCGTGCATACGATGCATCTATCCTCCGAGGACGTTGCGGATCTGGCTCATTCGCCGCCGCGTGGCGTCGAGGGTCTTCTCGGTTTCATCGGGGGGCTCCGCGGGCGCGCGATTCCCGGCTCTCCGGGTTTTCGACGTCCGCCCGCCCTCCACTTCGCCATGTTTGTCCTCGGACCGTTCCTGGATCTTCCGACTCATGGCGCCAATCCTTCCGAATGGGTCCGGCGATCGGTCGCGCCGCTCGCCGGACGTCGAGTGAGCGCTCGGCGCCCGGCGCGCATGCGATGCTTCGCTCCGCTTCGCAGCGCAACCACGTCCTGCCACTCAGGTACGGGCACGGCGTGAGCATCCGCCGAAAGCACCCGACGCGCGGCAACCCCCAACTCGATCTCGTCCACGATCATGGCGGCAACCCGCTCGAGCAGATCGAGCTCGAGAGGTGTCCATGCCCGCGCACGCTGGTCCATGGCCAGCAACGTGCCGATTCCGCCGCCGCCGGGACGACGGAGCGGCATGCCCACACACGCCCGCACCAGACCGTCCCGCACCGCCGGGTTGTTCGCCACCAGCGGATCACTGCTAGTGTTGGCGGACACGAGGGGGTGACGCGAGGCCATGATGTGCTCGTGGAATGCATGGGAGACCAGCAACGCGGTCGGTACGGGCAGCCCATAGCTGCTGGCGACGAGTCGGCCGTCCGCGTCCACCAGGGAGGCACACACGGCGGTCACCGCCAGGGCGTCACCGACGAGCGTGGTGACGCGATCCAGCGCCCGCTGCGTCGCACCGCCGTTCAAGGCCTCGGGTGGTTGGTGCTGCTCCACCCCGAGCGAGCGATGCCTGCGGGCGCCGGGCGGGCGGGCGTGGGCCGCGGACTGCCTCTCCATATCAGGCCTCACGCGTGAGGGCGTGAACGCGTGCGAGGTCTCCCCGCATTACTTCACCAGGAGGATCGTGACGATCACCGCGATCAACACGATCGCGAGCGTGGAAAGCACGATCGTGTGGGGTGGGGGTGGGGCGGGAGCCGCGGCCAGCGCGGCCCGCTCCGCCATGGGCGAGCGGACGCTCGGCACGTCGGCGGGAAGTCGCGGACCCGCGAGCGGGGCCGCGACGGGGTGCGTCGGCGCCGGGCTCGCCGTGATGGCGACGCCGGAGTCGGCAACCTGTTGCGCCGCCGCCGGAGTCACGGTCCCGACAGAGAGTCCGACGACGAGGGCGAGTCCGACACCAAGGGCACTACTCGACCAGCGGTACATACGACCTCCCACAACATCAGTTGGGTTCTGCCGGGCACGCCGGGCCTCGGGAGGACTCTCCCGCGACGCGGTGCCAAGCCACTACACGACCCTGCGACCCTGAATCACGCGGATCAGCACCACCACGATCGCGACGATCAGGAGGATGTGAATCAACCCGCCCATCGTATACGACGTGACGAGTCCGAGCAGCCACAGGACTACCAGGATCACGACGATGGTCCACAACATGATTCCTCCGACTACATGCGGCGGTCAGTGCCATGCACCGCAACACGTCGATTGCGCATCCCCGCGCCCGCGAGCACCACACCGCCCACGACCGCCGCCCAGCCCACCCAAGGAGGTATCACGCGTTGCGATTGGGCGGAGACTTCGATGCCACCGACCCGCATCATGCTTTGCTGCGATCGGTAGCTCGGCCCAATCAGCGCGACAAACACCCCGAGCGCGGCGAGCGCGATCCCTCCGATGATCAGCGGCTTCATGTCAGTCCGCCTTGACCGTGAGCGCGTGCGTCAACGTCAACATCAGGTGAGAACCCGCAGGCAGGACGATATCCACGTCCGCCATCGCCGCCGACACGGCGACACCGGCGGCACCGCCCGCCACGCCGCCGACGATCGCGCCGGCCGCGTCCCCGCCGATCACTCGGCCGAGGATCGCTCCGGCCGCCGCACCGCCGGCAACCCGGGCCACATCGACCGCCTCGACGCCCCGACCCTGACGGACGGTCACGAGCGAGTCGATCGACGCATTGATGTCATAGGTCGTCCCGCGCACGGTGACGCTCGTGACCGCGAGCGTGAGGGTGCCGGTCGATCGATTGTTGGGCGCCGGGCTCACCTTCGCGATGGTCCCGTGCACCGTCGATCCGGCGGGGATGGCGACCCGGCCGCCCGCGCTCCGAACGTCGGTGACGACGTTTGCCGTGAAGGCGTCCCCGGCGTGTGCATGCCGTGAGCTGATGGTATCCGTGAGAGTGGCGTCGACGAGCGTGCCCGTGGCGAGGGTGTAGCCCGCCGTCGCTGCACCGGCGGAGGTGCCACTCGAAGCAGTCGTACCAGCCGTTTGGTCTTTCGGGGAGCAGGCCGCGAGAACGATCAGCGAGATGCCCAGAAGCGAGCCCTGCAGTGTCTTGAACGTCATGGTGCTGCACTCCATTCAGTGTGAACCCCTTGCCGCGTTAACGCGCCCGGCGCCACGGCATGCGCGCCAGACCAACCAATGCCGAGACGAGCAGAGGCACCGAGACCGGACCGGTC
>DATFMZ010000173.1:0-10471 GCA_035266665.1 Gemmatimonadales bacterium
CGACGCGCCCCGCCCGGCGTGCCGGCACGTAGGTCGCGATCAGCGCGACAAAGCCCAGCACGACCGCGGCAAGGACGAACGTCACCGGATCCGTGCTCCCAACGCCGTACAGCATCCCGCGCAGGGTGCGCGTGACCCCGAAAGCGGCGACGAGGCCGATGCCCAGCCCGATCACAACGAGCACGATCGTCTCGCTCAGCAGCAAACCGAGCACGTCCACGGCGCGGGCGCCCATCGCGATGCGGATGCCGAGCTCGCGTGTCCGCTGTGATACCGCGTAGGCGGTGACCCCGGCGATCCCGATCACCGCGAGCACGAGTGCGAGGCCCGCGAAGAGCGTGATGAGCGTCGTCATGAGACGGATCGCCTCCTGGCCCTGTGCGACCAACTGCTCGTACGTCATCATCTCGCCGATCGGCTGCGTGGCGTCCTCGCCGCGCACCACCTGGCGGATCACCGGCGCGACGCGCGTCGGATGCGCCGCGCGCACCACCACCCACATCTGCTGCGCGTCACCGCCCTGTGCCGCCGGGAGGTAGATGGCCGGCCGCGCGGGATCCGACAGACCGCCCGTTCGCACCTCGCCCACCACGCCGATGACGGTGACGTCGCGCGGGCCGTTCGGACCACCCAGCGGCAGGATCTTGCCCAGTGGATTCCCATCCGGCCAGAGCTCGTGCACGAGCGACGTGCTCACCACGGCGACGAGTGGCGCTCCGTCCTTGTCATCCGCCGTGATCGCCCGCCCCTGGAGGACGGGGATGTGCATGGTCGAGAAGAAGTTCGCGCCGACATCGGTCGCGGCCATCGCAAGGAACTGATTCGGGTCATTCGCGTTCACGCGTCGCGGGTCCATCGCCATCATCCGGAGCGCCCCGGAGAGCGGAAGCGTGGTGGCGAGCGTGATGTCGGTGACGCCCGGTTGGCTCTGGAGACGCTGGACGATGTCGGTGAAGAACGTGCGCTGCGCGGCGAGCGTGGCGTACCGGGACGGCGTGAGCCGGATGCGGGCGGCCATCAGGCCCTGCGGGTCGAAGCCGGGATTCACGTCGTTCAACCGGATGAAGCTCCGGACCAAGAGGCCCGACCCCACGAGCAGTACGAGCGCGAGCGCCACCTCGCTCACTACGAGCACGTCACGCGCGCGGCGGCGCGGTCGGCCCTCCGTACCGCCCGTCCCTTCGCGGAGCGATTGCTCGAGCGCGGGGGCCGAGGCGCGGAGCGCGGGGATGATCCCGAAGCCGAGGCCGGTGGCCAGCGCGAGCAGCATGGTGAACCCGAGCACCGTCCCGTTTACGCCGATCGCGAAACGCGGGGGGATCACCGTGGCCAGCAGCTGCAAGCCGAACGATGCGAGCACGAGGCCGACGGCGGCGGCCGCGAGGGCGAGGAGCACGCTCTCCACCAGCAGCTGGCGCACGATCGGCCACCGCCCGGCCCCGATCGCGCGGCGCACGGCAAACTCCCGCTCTCGCGTGTTGGCGCGCGCCACGAGCAGATTGGCGGCGTTCACGCAGGCGATGAGCAGCACGAGCACGACCGCCCCGAACAAGATCAGCAACGGTTGGCGTACGTTGCGGCCGACGACCCGGTCGCGAAGGAGCGTGGCGGCCAAGCTGGTGGTGAACGGGGACACGCCCGCGCGCGCGCGCATGGTGCCGCGCCCACCGCCGGCGGGCGGTCCCCCCTCCTGCACGACGACCATTCGCCGGCCACCACTTCCGCTCGGCTGCTCGGCGGCGTTCAACCGCTTAGCGAGGACGTCGAGGTCGGCGTTCAGCTTGTCGATGGTGACACCGGGCGCCAAGCGCGCCACCGTTCCGAAGGCGCGGTACATGCGCGTCGCGGCGAGCCGCGGCGCGTCCGCGATCGCCCAGCCGATCGGCACCCACGCCTGCGTCCCGCCATCCGGAAACGAGACCCCCGCGGGCATCACGCCGATCACGGTGAACGTCGTTCCATCGAGAGTGATGGGTCGGCCGAGCGCACTCTTGTCGCCATTGAAATCGGTGATCCAGAGCGCGTGCGAGATCACGGCGACGGGCGCATTCGTTTCAGACGCCGTGAAGCCGCGGCCGACGATCGGCTGCACCCCGAGCACGCCGAAGAAATCCGTCGAGGCGCGGGCCACCTGGATTTCACGCGGCTGACCCGCGCCGGTGAAGTTCAGGCGATCGTTGGAGTAGGCGGCAATCCCCGAAATCGCGTCGCTGAGCTTGCCGACGTCCTGGATGTCCGGGTACGACATGGCGCCGGCCCCTTTCGGCGCTCCCGGCGGCCCGCCCGAACCGATCGTCACCAGACGGTCGGCGTCGGCGAACGGCAGCGGCTTCAGCAGCACCGCGTTGACGACGCTGAAGATCGCGGTGTTGGCACCGATCCCGAGTGCCAGGGTGAGCACGGCCACGAGCGCGAAGCCAGGGTTCCGCCGCACGGCGCGGAAGGCGTACCGAATGTCGAGCAGGACGCTATTCATGCCGCAACGCCTCCATCGGATCGATCTGTGTGGCGCGGCGGGCCGGGATCGTGCTCGCGCCGGCCGCGACGAGCGCGAGCACGATGGCGCTCGCCACGAAGGTCGCGGGATCGGTAGGCGAGACGCCATAGAGCTGACTCGCGAGGAGCCGCGTGAGCAGCACCGCGCCGACCGCGCCGACCGCGAGCCCCCCGCCCGTGAGCGCCATCGACTCGCGGAAGACCATCGCGAGGACGCGGTCGCGCTCGGCGCCGAGCGCGATGCGGATGCCCAATTCCCGCGTTCGTTCCTGCACGTTGAAGGCGAGCACGCCGTACAAGCCGACGGCCGACAGCCCGAGCGCGAGGCCGGCGAAGAGGGCGACGAGGACGGTGAAGAACCGGGGCTGCGCCACCGACGTCGAGACGAGCGCATCCACGGTCGTGACGTCGGTGATCGTCTGTTCGGGATCGAGCGATCGGATCGCCCGGCGGGCGGGGCCGATCAGCGCGAGCGGATCGCCGGCGGTCCGGAGAAAGAGCGACAGGTGCGAGCGCGAGAAGACACTGATCGGGGCGTAGACCGCCGCCGTCGGTGCGTCGGCGAGCCCGTCGTTCCGCACGTCGCCTACCACGCCGATCACGGGAATCGCGGTGTTTCCGAGCGCGAGCGTCTTCCCGACCGGATCGACGCCGGGCCAGTAACGTCGCGCGAATGACCGATTGACGACCACGCCCGGCATCGAGCCCGCGGCGTCCGGGCTCGGCCGGTCCGCCGCGGTGAACGCCCGGCCGCGCAGCACCGGAATGCCCAGCGCGGCAAAGTACCCGGGCGTCACGATGTACGTCTCCGTCATCGGTGGCGCGCCCGCGTCGGACGCGCGCCCCGGGATCGTGAACCCATACCGCTCGCCGCCTCCGTGAAGCGGGAGCGTCTTGCTGCCTCCCACGGCCAGCACGCCGGGGAGCGCGCCGAGCCGCTCGAGCAGCGCGTCTCGATAGGCGACGCGGGCCTCTGAGGTGGGATGCCGTACACTCGAGACCACGACGCTCATCGTGAGCACGCGGTCGGCGTGGAGGCCGGGGTCGACGTGCGTGAGCCGCAAGAGGCTCTTCACCATGAGCCCCGCACCGACGAGCAGGAGCATCGCGAGCGCCGTCTCCGCGACGGTGAGCCCGGTCCGCACCTCGCGGCGGCGACGCCCACCGGCGGCACCGCGCCCGCCCTCGTGGAGCCCGCGCACGTCGGCGTGAGCGGCGCGCCACGCCGGAAGCACGCCGAAGATCATCGCGCTCACTACCGCGACGACGCTCGCGAAGCCCACGACCGGCAGATCGAGACCGACGGCACCGGCCCGGGGGATCGCACCGTCCGCCATCGTGACGAGCACGCGCACCGTCCACGTGGCGAGCGCCAGGCCGAGCGCCCCGCCGATCCCGGCAAGCACCAGGCTCTCCACGAGGAACTGCCGAGCGACACGGGATCGCGTGGCGCCGAACGCCGTGCGGACCGCGATCTCCCGCGAACGGCCGGTCGTGCGGACGAGCAACGAGTTGGCGATGTTCACGCACGCGATGAGCAGCACGAGACCCACGGCTCCGAAGAGCGCGAGGAGGGCCGGACGGACGTCGCCGGTGATGGCGTCGTGCAGCCCGACGACTCGTGCATCGGTCCAGCTACCGTCGGCCTGCGGGTAGGTCCGGGCGAGGCGCGCGATGACCGCGGCGGCGCGGCGGCGCGCCGCCGCCACCGTCACCTGCGGCCGGAGGCGCGCCACGACACTCATCCACCGCACGTCACGCCGACGGGGGATTTGGTCGTCCGTGATGCGCGAGATCGGCACCCACACGTCCGCGTCCGGTCCAGGATAGGCGAACGACGCCGGCATGACTCCGACAACGGTGAACGGCGTGCCGTCCAGCGTGACGGTCCGCCCGACCACCGTGGAGTCGCCGCCGAACCGACCGCGCCAGAGCGCGTCGCTCAACACCACCACGCGGTCCGCCCCGGCGAGGTACTCGGAGGGTGCCGGGACGCGGCCGAGCTCCGGCGCGACGCCGAGCGTGTGAAAGAAACGCGAGGAGACGAGCGCATCGGTGAGACGCGACGGCTCGCCGGCCCCCGCCAGGTCCACACCGATCTGCCCCGGCGCATACAGGTACGCCGCCATGCTCGCGAACGCACTGCTGTCGGCCGCGAGATCGGCGAAGTCGTCCGGCGAGAAGAGGCCGTGCTCGATGCCGTTCGCGGGGCTCACGTCATAGACGCGGACGAGCTCTCGCGGCGCGTGATAGGGGAGCGGCCGCAACAGTACGCCATGCAACACCGAAAAGATCGCCGTGGTCGCACCGATGCCGAGCGCGAGCGTGAGCAACGCGGCGGTGGTGAACCCGGGGCTCTTTCTCAGTGTCCGGAGTGCGTAGCGCACATCCTGGACGAACGTCTCCATCAGCGCTCCTCAGTCGCGTGGCGAGTTGGCAACCCGTTCATCACTCATGGCGCAGCGCCTCGACGGGATCGATCCGCGTCGCGCGCAACGCGGGGATCGTACTCGCCGCTAGAGCCACAAGGGCGAGGAAGACAACCACGGCCACGATGGTGACGGGATCGGTAGGCGAGATGCCGTAGAGCTGGCTGCGCAGCACTCGGCCGACGGCGAAGGCACCGATTCCACCGAGCAGGAGACCAGCGCCCGCGAGCGCGAGCGAGCGCCCGAGCACCATCTGCAGCACCTCGCGCGACCGGGCACCGAGCGCGAGACGAATCCCCATCTCGCGCGTGCGTTGCGCCACCGTAAAGCTCAGCACGCCATGAATGCCGATGGCGGCGAGCGTCACGGCGAGTGCGGCGAAGAGGCCGAGCAGGACCATGGTGAATCGGCGGCTCCCGACCGAGCGCTCGAGCGTCTGCTGGAGCGGCTCGACGCCGAACGGCGCGAGCGCGGGATCCACGCTCCGGATCGCACGGCGCGCCGCCGTCGCGAAGGCACCCGGCTTCCCATCCACCTTGAGCAGGAGCGTCTCGGCGCCATCGGCCGATGGTGCCTGCGCGAGCGGGAGATAGACCGCGGGCGGTGCGGCGTTGGCCATGCCGCGGAACCGCTCGTTGGCGGCGATGCCGACGACGGTCCGGTTGGCACCCCAGAACCTGATCTGCGCGCCGATCGGATTTCGGCCCGCGAAGAACCGGCGGGCCGCCGCCTCGTTGACGAGCGCCACCGGTGCCGCATGCGTTCCGTCCGACGCCTCGAGCGGCCGACCCCGCTCGACCGCGAGACCCACGGTGCCGAAGTACCCGGGCGTCACGCGCCGCACGGAGATCTCCGGCCAGTCCTTCGCCTCCGCCTCGCGTCCCACCACCACGAACGAATTGGTGAAGCCCGCGTCGAGCGGCCCGTTCCCCGCCAGCGCCGCCGCCCGTACACCCGGGAGCGCCGCCACACGTCCGAGGAGCTGCGCATTGAAGAGGTGCATCGCCTTGAAGTCGGGCCACTGCGAGAAGTCCGCCGGGTACCGCGACGGCGGCAGCTGGAACTCGGCCTTGAGCACCCCGGCCGTGTGGAAGCCGGTATCCACGCCCTGCAACCGCCAGAAGCTCCGGATGAGGAGTCCCGCGCCGGCCACGAGCGTGACCGCAAGCGCCAGCTGGCCGATCACGAGCGTCGAACGCAGGCGTCCAGCCCGACCGCCGCCGACGAGCCGGCCGGCGCCTTCCACCCGAAGCGCCGACTGCACGTCCACCCGTCCCGCCTGCACCGCGGGCACGATGCCGAAGACGACGCCGACGAGCACGGCGATCGCCAACGTCGCCACGAGGACGCGGAAGTCGACGCCGACCGAGGCCACGCGCGGAATGTCGGCGGGCGCGATCGCGAGCAGCGCGCGCGTGCCCCAGAACGCAAGGCCCACGCCGACGACGCCCCCGACGATCGCGAGGACGATCCCCTCGACCAGGAACTGACGCACCATGCGCCGCCGCCCCGCACCCAGCGCGCTCCGGACGGCGACGTCGCGCACGCGCGTCGTGCCGCGCGCGAGCAGGAGGTTCGCGACGTTCACACACGCGACGAGGAGCACGAGTCCGACCGCGCCGAGCAGGATGTACAGGGCCGGGCGAACGGGACCGAACACGACGTCGCCGAGCGATTCGACGTGGACGCCCCGTGCCGCGTTCACGGGATAGGTCGCCTCGAGATCGGCGGCGATGCGAGCCATCTCCTGCTGGCCGGTCGCCGGCGTGGCGCCGGGCGCGAGACGGCCCAGCACGAAGATCGGGTGGGTATCGCGTGGTGACGTCTTGGGGTCCGGCCGCAGGGGAAGCCAGACCTGCACGTTCGCCTTCTCGCCGCGATCGGCAAACGCACGCCCGTAGTCCGCGGTCTTCAGGATCTGGAAGACCCCGAAGTCTGCATCCGCGGGCACGACGCCCACCACCGTCCGCGGCACGCCGTCGAGCCGGATCGTCTGGCCGACGACGTTCGGATCGCCCGCGAACCGCTCCCGCCAGAGTCCCTCCCCGATCAGCGCGACGTTCGGGCCACCGACCGCGGATTCCGCAGCGGTGAATCCGCGGCCCATCAGCGGTTGGATCCCGACCAAAGGCAAGAAATCCCCCGTCACATCCATCGCCGCGAGCCGGACGGGCGCCCCGGCGCTCGGCGCGAAGTTGACTTCGTCGCCTTCGAAGGCGGCGAGCCGGGAGAACTGCGTGGTTCGCTGCGTGAAGTCGAGATAATCCGGCACCGACGCGGGCTCGTGGGCGGTGCCGCTGTGGCGATCCGTCTCCCACACCATGGCCAGGCGATTCATCTGTGCGAACGGCGCGGGGCGGAGCAGGACGCCGTTCACGACGCTGAAGATCGCGGTGTTCGCCCCGATCCCGAGCGCGAGCGTGAGCACCGCGACCGCCGTGAAGCCTGGACTCTTGCGGAGCGCGCGGAGCGCGTACCGCAGGTCATGGAGCAGACTACTCATCCCGCAGCACCGCCATCGGCTCGACGCGACCGGCGCGCCATGCGGGGACCCAGCTCGCGACGAGCGCCACGACCAAGAGCAGGACCGCCACCGCGACGAGCGTCACCGGATCCCGCGGGCTCACCCCGTAGAGGAGACCCGCGAGCGCTCTGGACACGATGAGCGCCATGCCGATGCCGATCACGACGCCGACCGTGGCGAGGCGCGACGCTTGGGTGAGCACGAGACGCACGACCTCGCGCGCGGTGGCGCCGAGCGCCATGCGGATCCCGAGCTCGCGCGCACGCTGGGCGACCGACTGCGCCAGCACCCCGTACAGCCCGACCGCGGCCAGGAGCACCGCCACGAGTGAGAAGATCGCGAGCAGCAACGCGTAGAGGCGGGGTCGTGCGACGCTCGCGTCGAGGAGTTGCTCCATCGAGCGTACCCGGAACATCGGCACGTTCGGATCCGTCGCCGCGAGCGCCGCCTGCACGAGCTTGGTCAAGGCGAGCGGGTCGCCATCCGCGCGAACCGCAACACCCATGAAGCCGGTCGGAAACTGCGCGTGCGACAGATAAATCGTCGGTGCGGTCGTCTCATGGAGCGAGCCGTTCTTCACGTCGCCGATGACGCCGACGACCGTGCCGCCGGCGTAGTCGCCCCCGAGTCCCAGACGCGTACCGATCACGAAGGCATGCCCGAGTGGATCCTCGCCCTGCCAGATGCGCTTCGCGGCGGCGGCGTTGATCACCATCACCGGCGGCGCGCCGGGACGATCGGTGGCTTCGATACCCCGACCGCGCCGAATCGGAATCCCCATCGCGCGGAAGAACTCGGGCGTGACGATGCGGACCTGGACACTGAGCGCCTCCTGCTCGTCATGCGGCAGGGTGCGGCCGTCGACGGAGAGCGCCGAAATGGAGTAGCCGAATCCCGTGAACGGCATGCCGAAGATCGCGCCGGCGGTCGTGACGCCCGGGATGGCATCGATCCGCTCCAACAACTGACGATAGAACTGGTCGGCGAGCGCGGGCTCGGGATAGGCCGCATCCGGCAGTGAGATGCCGAACGTGAGCACGTGCGCGGGCATGAACCCGGGGTTCACGCGCTCGAGACGATAGAAACTCTTGACGAGGAGCCCGGCCCCCGCGAGCAGCACCACCGCGAGCGCGGTCTCCGCGATGACGAGCGCCGCACGGGTGCGTCCCCGCGCCGCCGAGGCGCCTCTCCCCTCGGCCTTCAGGCGATCGGCGAGCCGTCCGAGCGAGGCCGAGTGCAGTGCCGGCAGCAATCCGAACAGCAAGACGGTCCCCAGGGTGACGGCGGCCGCGAAGAGCAACACGGCGCCGTCCACCCTGGTACTCGCGATGAGCGGGATCCCGTCACTCGTGAGCCCCGCGAGCAGGGCCGTGCCCCAGACGGCGAAGAGTACGCCTAGCGCGCCGGCGACCACCGCGAGAGTCAGACTCTCGACCAGAAATCCCCGCACGAGCCGCGCCCGTCCGGCGCCGAGCGCGGTGCGAATCGCCACCTCGCGCTCCCGCCCGATCGCGCGCACCAGCAGTAGTCCCGCCACGTTGGCACAGGCGATGAGCAGCACCACGGCGACCGCGCCGAGCAGAATGAACAGCGGCGCGCGGACGTTCCCCACCATGGCGTCGCGCAACGTCGTGGCGACCGCCGATTCGTCCTTGTTCGTTCGCGGATACGCCGCCGCCAAATTGTCCGCGATGCGGCTCAGGTCGGCGTTGACCGCCGCGAGTGAGACGCCCGTCCGCCGCCGGCCGATCACGTCCAGATAATGCGCACCCCGCTGCGTCGTGAGGTCGTGGACGGAGAAGCGCTGCGGGAGCCAGACGTCGGAGTGATCGGGATAGTCGAAGCCGCGCGGCATCACGCCGACGATCTCGTACGCCACCCCATCGAACGTGGCGCGACGTCCAACCACGGCTGAGTCAGCGCCGAATCGGCGTTGCCACAGTCCGTAGCCGATGACGGCGACGTCCGGACTGCCCGTCACATCCGATGCCGGCGTGATCGTGCGCCCGAGCAGCGGTTGCACCGTCAGGACGTCGAAGAATCCTCCGGTGACGGCCGTGCCCGAAATTTGTTCCGCGGGCCCGTCGCCGGTGAGCGCGAACGACTGCTCGTTCATCGCGGCGACGTCGGTGAACACACGATTGTCCTTGCGGATGTCGGTGAAATCCGGCGGCGACATCGTCCACCGCGCCCCATCGCTCCGGCCGCTGAAGACGCGCACCAGCTGATCCGGATGCGGCAGCGGGAGCGGACGCAACAGCACGGCATTCACGACCGCAAAGATCACGCTCGTGCCGCCGATGCCGAGCGCGAGCACGGCGATCACGGTTGCCGTGAAGCCGGGATTCTTCCAGAGCGTGCGAAAGGCGTGTCGCAGATCCTGCAGCGAGCTACTCATGACGCAGCGCCTCCATCGGATCGACCCGTGTCGCACGGCGGGCCGGCAGATAGCACGCGACGGCCGCCGCGGCGACGAGCACGAGCGCCCCCCCCCGCGACCGCGGGCGGATCCCACGGACGCACGCCATAGAGCAGCCCGCTCAACAGTCGCCCGCCCAGGAGCGCGCCGGCGATCCCGATGACGAGGCCCCCGACCACCCAGCGCATCCCCTGACGCACCACGAGCCGGATGACGTCGCGATCGTGCGCGCCGACCGCGATCCGGATGCCCATCTCGCGGTGCCGCTGGGCGACGAGGTAGGCGAGGACGCCGTAGAGGCCGACGGCGGCGAGGAGGAGTGCGAGCGCGCCGAACGTCCCGAAGAGTGCGACCCCGAGATGCCACGGGCGGAGATCCCGATCGACCAGGGTGCCATACGGCTGAACCGACGCGTACGGCAAGTCCCCCCGAAACGTCTGCATCGCCCGGCCGACGGTAGCCGCGATGCCCGCCGCCGGCCCGGCTGTGCGCACGAGCAGGCCGGTCACATGGCCGGGAACCGTGCTGTCGGTCTGCGCGAACGGGACGTAGAGCTGTTCGGTCGCGCCCTCCGTCATGCTCTGGCGCCGCACGTCTGCCGCG
>DATFMZ010000174.1:0-6804 GCA_035266665.1 Gemmatimonadales bacterium
GTCAGCACGATGGGGAGCGGGTGGTAGTTGTGCGCGCTATAGCGCTCGACTTCGCTCAGATAATCGATGGCGGTATTCACGGGCCCAGGCATCCAGGAGTGGGGTGGTGAATAAAAATACGGACGCCTGAATATAGTTGCAGCTGTGGGATTGGGAAGGGGGAGGACGGGGGCGGGAACGGGCGGGCACAGGCGGGAGAAGGCGGTACCGCCCTCTACCGCCTATCTCACCGCCCCTCCCTCGCTAAGCGAAGCCCCGAGAACTGCCACCGCGCGTCCGGTGGGAAGAAGTTCCGGTAGGTCGGTCGGATATGGGATGCCGGGGTCGCGCACGAGCCGCCCCGCAACACGAGCTGGCTGCACATGAACTTGGCGTTGTATTCGCCCAGGGCGCCCTCCGGCGGACGGTATCCGGGATACGGCGCGTACGCGCTCTGCGTCCACTCCCAGACGTCGCCGAAGACCTGCCGGAGCCCGCTTCCCTGCTCCGCGGGCGCCGGATGGAGCCGCGTGCTCTCGACCAGGTTCCCCGCAATCGGCACGTCGGCCGCGGCGACCTCCCATTCCGCTTCGCTGGGCAGGCGCGCCCCCACCCACCGCGCGTAGGCATCTGCCTCGTAGTAGCTCACATGGCATACCGGCTCGGCGGGATCGACGGGCCGGAGCCCGGCGAGCGTGAACTGATGCCACACGCCATCCACTTCCTCCCAGTAGAGCGGTGCCCGCCAGCCGCGCTCCCGAATGGCGTTCCAGCCATCCGACAACCACAGCTCGGCCCGCGTATACCCGCCGTCGGCCATGAACTCGAGATACTCGCCCGCCGTCACCGGCCGCTCGGCGAGCGCGAACGGCTCGAGATAGACGCGATGCCTCGGCCCCTCGTTGTCGTACGCGAAGCCCTCGCCCCCGAATCCGATCTCCCGCACCCCACCCTCGAACTCCAACCACTGCCACTCTGCCACGCTGCCACTCTGCCGCTCGTGCCGCTCCCGATACACCGGATACAGCGGATTACACGACAACAGATGCTTCACATCCGTGAGCATCAGCTCCTGATGCTGCTGCTCGTGGTTGATGCCGACCCGGACAACATCCTCCGGGACCTCGCCGGGGACCTCTCCCGTGAGGAGCGCGGTCATGCACGCATCGACGTGCGCGCGATACGCGTGCACGTCGGCCACGCTCGGCCGCGTGATGAGGCCGCGATGCGGCCGCGAAAACTGGCGGCCGAGCGAGTTGTAGTACGAGTTGAAGAGGTACTGGAACTGCGGATTCACCGGCTCGTAGCCGGGATAGACCCGCATGAGGACGAGCGTCTCGAAGAACCAGGTGGTATGCGCGAGATGCCACTTGATCGGACTCGCGTCGGGCATCGACTGCACCACCTGATCTTCCGGAGAGAGCGGTTCCGCAAGCCACAGGCTCTGGCGCCGGACGGCGCGGTAGGCGTCCACGAGCGCGCCGGCGGCGCGTTCGGTGTCAATCGTCGGGAGAGCCATCGTCGTCTTCCTTCCGCAGGAGCAGCACGGCAAACCACTCGCGCGCGTCCGTGGCCACATGTTCCAGCGTAAAGCCGAACCCCGCCAGATACTGGGCGAGATCGTCCACGACGAACTTCCGGCTGATCTCCGTCAGCACGTGCTCGCCGGCGTGAATCGTGAACCGGCGGCCGAGCGGCTCGACGGCCACCTGCTGCGTTTTGGTGAATCGCACGGAGATTTCGACGCGGCGCCACGCGGCGTTGTACCGGGCCACGTGCTCGATGGCGGCGAGATCGATCCCGCTGCCGAGCTCGCGGTTCATCCGTGCGAAGAGATTCTTGGTGAAGTTGGCGGTCACGCCCGCGGAGTCATTGTACGCCGCCTCGATCACCGCGCGTTCCTTCACCAGATCCGCCCCGAGGAGCACGTAGCCGCCTGCGGGCGTCGCGCGCGAGACCGCCGTCCAGAACTCGAGCGCCTCGGACCGGTCGAGGTTGCCGATGGTGCTGCCCAGGAAGACCAGCATCGCGGGATCGTGACGGGCGAGCAGCGGGAAGGCGCGCGCGTACTCGCCGTGGACACCCTGCACGGAGACCGATGGGAACTCCCGCTCGATCCGCTCACGCGCGACGCGCAAGATGGAGGCGCTCACGTCCACGGGGACGTACCGCACGGGCGTCGCGTCGGCCGCGTACGCCCGGAGCAGGTGATCAGTCTTGACGGCGCTCCCCGAGCCGAGCTCGATGAGCGTCACCGGCCCGGTGCGGCGCGCGAACGCCGCGGCGTGCCGCGCGAGGATCGCGGACTCGGTGCGGGTCGGGTAGTACTCGGGGGTTTCGCAGATGCGCTCGAAGAGCGCACTGCCCTGGGCGTCATAGAGGAACCGGCTGGGGATCCACTTCGGCGAGTCGCTGAGCCCGATGGCGACGGCGGCGGCGAAGTCGCGCGTCGCGGCATCGGTCGAGGCAATGACCGTCATATTCGAAGCTACCGTCCAGGAACGGGCGAGGGCAACCAAGGGTCTGTGACGGTGCAAACCCTGCGGCGGCGCGGAGGGTTCCCGAACCCGAAAGACGCTCCGGCTGCCGGCTGGTAGCTACGCGGTCTGCGCGAGCTTGGGACGGAGGCGGCCGGTGCTGCGGATGAGCAGGTCGTCGACTTCGGCGGCGCTCACGGGCTTGGAGAAGAGGTAGCCCTGGAGATAGCCGCACCGCAGCACGCGAAGCCAGTGTTGCTGCTCCGGAGTTTCCACGCCTTCGGCGACCACCTCGAGCCCCAGGTGGGTAGCGAGCGCGATGATCGTCCGGACGATCTCCGTGTCCTGATCGTCCTCCCGAATCCGTTCCACGAACGAGCCGTCGATCTTGACGGTGTGGATCGGGAAGCGCTGCAGATAGCTGAGCGACGAGTACCCGGTCCCGAAGTCATCCATGTGCAGCTTCACACCGAGGGCGCGGAGCTCGCCGAGCGTCGCGATCGCCTGCTCCACGTCTTCCATGAGGACGCTCTCGGTGATCTCGAGCCGCAGGCACCCGGCGGGCAGACCGGTGGTTTCCAGCGCCTGCTGCACCTGCTCGCAGAGATCCGCGCGCACGAACTGCCGCCCCGAGATGTTGACGCTCACCGTGAGCGGTGGATCGCCGCCGTGACGTTCCTGCCACGCGCGGAGCTGACGGCAGCTCTCCTCGAGCACCCACGCGCCGATGGGGACGATCAGCCCCGACTCCTCGGCGAGCGGAATGAACGCCGACGGTCCGATCAGCCCGAGCCGCGGATGCTCCCAGCGGACCAGCGCCTCGAACCCGCGAATGTCGCCGTGCTGCGCGCCGACGATCGGCTGATAATGGACGCGAAGCTGCCGGCGGTCGACGGCATGCCGCAGGTCCGTCTCCATCTCGAGCTGCGTCACCGCGTGATGATGCATCGAGGGGTCGAAGACGACGTAGCGTGACCGGCCGGACGCCTTCGCGCGGTACATCGCGATGTCGGCATCGCGCAGGACGTCCTCGGCCCGCTGATAGCCCCGGCCGCCGACGGCGATGCCGATGCTCGCACCGGCGAAGAGCTCCTTGCCGTCGAGCACGAACGCTTCGCTCAACTCCTCGTCGATCCGCTCGGCGATGTGCGTGGCGTCCTGCAGGCAGGAAATGCCGTCGAGCAGGATCGTGAATTCGTCGCCACCGAATCGCGCGACGGTGTCGCCGGGTCGCACGCAGCGACGCAACCGGGAGCCGATGGCCTCGAGCAGCCGATCGCCGGTGCCGTGACCGAGTCCGTCGTTGATGAGCTTGAAGCGGTCGAGATCGAGGAAGAGCACCGCGAAGCAGGCCTGCTCCTGGCGCCGCGCCCGGCTCACGGCGTGGCCGAGCCGGTCCATGAACAGCGCGCGGTTGGCGAGCCCGGTCAGCACGTCGTGGAATGCATCGAAGAGGAGACGGTCCTCCGCCTCTTTGCGCTCCGTGATATCCGTCTGCGAGCCGGCGATCCGATACGCCTTTCCGTCCGGCCCACGCACCGCGAGCCCGCGCACCAACATCCACCGCCACGAACCGTCCGTGTGCCGGACGCGATGCTCGTGCGTGAAGTGCGGGGTGACGCCCTTGAGGTGCGCCTCGAGCTCCGCCTCGAGTTGCTCGCGATCGTCCGCGTGCACGCGATCGAGCCACGCGTCGAGCGTCGGCGCCATGTCCGTGCTGCGGACGCCGAGCGCTTCCGCCCAGTGCGCGGAGTAGTAAATCCGTCCCGAGCGGATATCCCAGTCCCAGAGCCCGTCCTTCGCGCCGCGCGCGGCGAGCGCGTACCGCTCCTCGCTCTCGCGCAAGGCCTCGGCGGCACGCTTGCGCGCGCGGATGTCCCGCGCCGCGACGACGACACCGAGTGGCCGTCCATCCCGCGCCGGGATGTGCGAGACCGACACGCTCACGTCGATCCGCTCGCCCCCCGAGGACACGAACAGCATCTCCGCATCACGGACGGGCTGTCCCGCGAGCCCCATCACCAGCGGGTGGGCGTCGTCCGGCGTGCCGTCCAGCAGCATGCCGATCTCCCGCCCCACGAGACGCTCCTCGGGATATCCCAGCACCGCGACGGCCGCCGCGTTCACGTGGCGGATCGTGCCGTCGACCTCGCAGACGACGAGCGGATCCGCGCTGATCGAGAGGATCTCGTGGGCGGCGAATGTCGGGGTGAGCTCCACCAGATGGTACCGCCCCACCGTCCACGCGATGAGCGCCGCGAAGACGAGTATCGGGAGATACCCGAACGGATACACCGGCACGCCGAAGCCGGGCAGAAAGTCCACGATCGCGAGATCCGCGACCACGAGCCCGATCAGGATCCAGCGGAGTCGCTCGCGCTGCGCCCCGGGGGCGGCGGCGTCGAACGCATGCGCGAGCTGCACCTCGACGTACACCATCGGGGCGATGAGCCCCGCCATGAACACGAAGCCCCACACCGAATAGACCGGAGACCAGCCCCACGGTTGGGAGCGCACCGCCGGCACGAGCACGTCGGTGGCGACGGCGACGAGTGCGACGGCGGCCGAGAGCTCGAAGCCGACGCGCGCCTTGCGCAGGGCCTCGACCGGGCGGCGCAACACGACCATCGCGAAGAGATAGACGCCGGACGGAATGAACGGCACACCGACGTACGCGGTGTGCGCCCACCAGAGCGCCACCGCGCGATCCGACGCCAAGGCCATCATCGTGACCGCGAAGAACCAGATCCCCGCCGCCGCCGCCACGGAAACGAACGCCGCGCGCACCGGTCCGCGCTCCCTCAGGATCACGCGCCCCGCGAGCAACACGAGGCCCAACGTCGTAATGGCGCTGGGCACCGCGTTCAGGTTCCACGCGTAGCTGCCGGGGCTCAAGACCGGTGTCATGAACCTCTGGTAGAGCAAGCCACGTGCCATCTGTTGCGCGCGGGCATCGCCCTGCAACCGCGTGCAGCCGATCGTCTAATTCATTGCAAATATTTGTCTTACAGATTTGTGACCAGGGGCACAAAACTCCTGTCCCGCTACGGTTGCCGCCCGATCTCGTCAAACCGCAAGTTGAGGATGGGGTAGTGCCGCCAGCCTTCATAATCGAAGTGCCACCACTCGGCGCCGTAGACGGTGAAGCCCTGCGCCTCGAGTGCCACGCGCAGGAGATCCCGGCGCCAGCGCTCGAGCGAGGTACCGCCCGGATAGTCGGCGTACGAGCGATCGGAGAACTCGTCGTAGCCTCCGGTCATGCGCACCTCACGCCCCGTCCGGCGGTCGTAGAGGGCGACGTCCACCGCCGCGCCGCGATTGTGCCGCGACCCCTCCGACGGATCCGCCACGAAGATGCGCTGCGAATCGGGCGTCGCGTCCCAGAACATCTTCGTCACGTACCACGGGCGATACGCGTCATGGATCAACAGGCCGAAGCCCAGCGCCCGAAGCCGCGCACTCGCGCGTACGAGCGCCTCGGCGGCGGGGCGTTCGAGAAAGGCACGCGCGGTATCGTAGAAGCGCATCCCCATGAAGTTGTTGGTCGTGGCGTAGCGGATGTCGAGGTGGATCGTGGAATCGAGCCGCGTGACCTCGACGAGATCCGGCGTGCGGTGCGGCCCGGGTTCCGCGGGAGGGCGAGCGGCGAGCGCCGCCCGGCGAAGCGCCGCCTCCGAGGCGCGCGGATGTATACGGAAAGTCACTCCCTCGGGAGTGCCCACCGGGAGCCGCCGGTACGTGACCGACCCGACGTGCAGTGAATCCGGGAAGAACCGCGCACGCCGGCCGAGGTCCGGCCCGCCCGAGACGACGAAACGGCCCCGGCCGGTAAGCGTGTCTTCGTCGAGGGAGTCGAATCGCGCGATGAGCCGCCCGCCGCGCTCGAGGACGATCGCATGTACCCGGTCGGCGCGGTACTCGCCGAGCAGTAGACGCCATGCGGCCGGGGCCGCCGGAGGGCGGCGCGCGAACACGAGCGCCACCGAATCCACCGGCGCCCGGCTCTGTGCCGCGAGCGGCGCGGCACAGAGCAGGGCGAGACCGAGTGCCCGGACGCCGAGCGGTTTATTCGTGACCGCCGCCCTCGGCCTTGGCTTTGGCCTGTCCCGCCGCCGTCCGATCCTGATACGGCGGCCGCACGCCACGGTTCACCGGGTGCTCCTTCATGAGCTGGAGCACTTCCTCGACGCCGCGGGCGAGCTGCGGGTCCTGTCCCTTGGCGAGCAGCGTCTGATCGTCCACCACGCGGATGTCGGGATCCACGCCGTGACCCTCGGGGAACCACTTGCCCGAGGGGCTATAGAGCCGGAAGGTCGGGACCGTCACGGCACCGCCGTCGATCAACGCC
>DATFMZ010000175.1:0-19529 GCA_035266665.1 Gemmatimonadales bacterium
CGGCCGCTAGGCCGGCCACCGGACGGCGAAGACGTTCGCGCCGTCCGCGTACTCGTGCCGCAACGTGCCGTGGTGCACGTCGGCGATCCACCGTACGATGGCGAGTCCGAGCCCGTGGGTATCCGGCGCCCCGGGCTCGACGCCGTTCTCCACCGGCACCCACCGGGGCCCACCGCTCGAAACCGAGAGCACTGCCTCGCCGTCCTCCTGGTACACCGACACCGCCACCGGACGCTCCGCGGCACCATGCTTGATGGCATTCGCCAGGAGCTCCACGAGCGCTTCCCGCAACAGCGTCGCGTTCCCACGCACCAGCACCGGCTCCACACGGTGAAGCTCGAGCGTGCGGCGTTCGGCCTGCGCGCGCCCCCGCAGGAGATCGGTGCACTCGAGCGCGAGCCCATCGAGCTCCACGTCGTCCGTGAGCGAGGGCCGCTGCCCGGCCTCCGCTTCCGCGAGCACGAAGAGCTCGTCGACGCGATGCGACATCTGCTCGGCGGCGCGCCGGACGCGCGCCAGCGTCTCGCGATAGTCGGCGGCGTCGCGCGGCCGCTCGAGACCGAGCGCGCTCTCGCCGCGGACTACCGTGAGCGGAGTGCGTAGCTGATGCGCCGCCTGCTGGATGAAGGCGCGGTTCCTGGCGCGCTGCGCCGACAGGCGTGAGAGCAGCCCGTTGAACTGCGCCGCGAGGCGGTCGAGCTCATCGGGCGGCTCCCGGACGGCGAGTCGCTTGTCGAGATCTTCGGGCTCCATCGCGGCGATCGCGTCGGCCATCACCTCGACCGGCCGCAAGGCACGACCCGCGAGCAGGTACCCGGCCAGCACGGCGAGCAGGGTCACTGCGGGGACGCTGATGAAGAGCCACCCGAGGAGCAGCTCGTCGTACTCGTGCACACCACCCGCCGAGCGCCCGCTCAGAATGGCGAACTCGGGCCCCGCATAGGTGGTCACCCGGGCGTGGCGCTCGCCGCCCTGGACATTTCGTACCGTCCAGAAGCCGGCGCGGGGCCGCTCGCGCGCGAGGGTCAACTGCATCCAGGGCGGGCCGCCGGCCGCGACGAGCGTGTCGTGCACGAAGACCGCGAAGCCGTCGGCGGCGGCCGGCCACTCGGAGATCGCGTCACGCGCCGCGGCGGAGAGCGGCTCGCCGGTGTCGCGGCGCTCGTCGGCGATTGCCCTCGCGAGCGCCGTCCCGGATTCCCGCACCTCACGGTTGAGCGCGCGGTTCGCGTCGGCGCGGAGGTAGGCGAAGAGCGCCACATCGAGCGCGGCCACGACCACCATGACCGCCGCCGCGAACCAGATCGCGAGCCGGAGCCGGACGCGGCTAAGCGCCATCGGCATCCTCGCGCGCGGTGAGCAGATAGCCCGCCCCACGGATCGTGCGGATCAAGGGGGCCGCACCGTCCGGATCGACCTTCCGGCGCACGCGGCTCACCAGCACGTCGACTGCATTCGCCACCGGATCGAAGTTGTCGTCCCAGACGTGCTCCAGGATCTGCGCGCGCGTGACCACGCGGTCCGGATTCCGCAGGAGGTACTCGAGCAAGGCATACTCCCTCGCGGTGAGGGAGAGCGAGACACCGCCCCGACTCGCGGTTCGCGTGGCCGGATCCAGCTCCAGGTCGCGCGCGCGGAGCCGGACGTCGAGCGGCGAGGGGGGCCGCCGCAGCAACGCGCGGAGCCGGGCCAGCAGCTCCTCGATGGCGAAGGGTTTCGGGAGGTAGTCGTCCGCGCCCGCGTCGAGACCGAGGATCCGGTCCCCCAGGCCGCCGCGGGCCGTGAGCACGAGGATCGGGGTCGCGCCGCCCGCCGCCCGGAACCGGCGGCAGACGGTGAGGCCATCCACGTCGGGGAGCCCGACGTCCAGAATCGCCACGTCGTACTCGTTCACGGCGAGCGCCTCGAGCGCCGCCTTCCCGGACGCCACCACGTCGGGCGCCCATGCCGCCTCACGCAGCGCGCGAGTCAGGAGATCCGCAACATCGGCGTCGTCTTCCACGATGAGGACCCGCATGGCTGAAATGTACGGTCGATCGGTGACGGGGAAATGTCAGAGAGAGTGGCACAGGGGCAGGAGCGGCAGGACGAATACCAGCTGGCGCTATGATGCGCGGATGATGCGTGCAAGATGTCGCCAGGGGCTGGCTTGACTCGCCCGATCAGCAGAACTAGGTTCTAGACCGTTAGACCAAGTGGTCTAACCCTTCGGTCAAACCACTGAGTCGCGAGAGCCCGTCCATGGTCCGCCCCAGATTCGAACACCTCGAGCCAGAGCGCCAGGACGAAATCATCCAGGCCGCCGCCGAGGAGTTCGGCGACAAGGGATATGACGCGGCGTCCGTGAATCGCATCATCGAACGCGCCGGAGTGAGTAAGGGCTCACTCTACTACTACTTCGAGGATAAGGGCGATCTCTTCTCCGCCGTCATGGAACGGGCGACCACCGCGATGGTCAAGCTGGTCGGCGGACTCGCCCTGGACGAGCTCACCCGTGACTCCTTCTGGCCCGCCTTCGAGGACATCATGCGCCGCTCGGCGCAGCGGCTGAACGGCTCCGCCTGGTACACCCGGCTCGCGCGCGCCTTCTACCGCTACTGGGGCAAGACCGGTGATCGGGGACCCGCCGGAAAATTCTTCGCCTGGATCCGCGCCTGGACCGAGAAGGTCCTCCGCCGCGGCCAGGAGCTCGGGGCCGTCCGCACCGACCTCCCGCTCCCCCTTCTGGTCGATCTCACGATGGCCTTAGGCCAGGTCACCGACCGTTGGATGTTGGAGAGCTGGGAGGAGTTTCCGGAACCCGAGCGCGAGCGGATGGTCGCGCTCCAGCTGGGGCTCTTCCGCCGCTTGCTGGAATCCCCCGACGGGACGATCGCGCCATGACCACACTCCGCCGTATCGTGTCCGCTTCCTGCACCGTGGTGCTGCTCGCCGGACTCGTCGCCCCGCTCCGGGCACAGACCGCGCGCGAGATCGTCGACAAGGTCGATCGCCTCCTCCGCGGCAACTCGAGCCGCGGCACCGCCACCATGGAGGTGGTGACGGCCCATTTCGACCGGACCATGGAGATGCGGGTCTGGTCGCTCGGCACGTCGTACGCCTTGATCCGGATTCTCGCCCCCGCCAAGGACGCCGGCACGGCCACCCTCAAGGTCAACAACGAGATCTGGAACTACCTCCCGCGGGTCGACCGCACGATCCGGCTTCCGGCGTCGCTCATGTCGTCGTCGTGGATGGGCTCCCACTTCACGAACGACGACCTGGTCAAGGAAGACCGTCTCGTGGACGACTACGACATCGTGCAGAGCTTCGACGGCGTGCGCGACGGTGAGGCGGTCTGGGAATTCACGCTCACCCCGAAGCCCGATGCCGCCGTGGTCTGGGGGAAGATCGTCGAGCGCATACGCAAGCGTGATCTGATGCCGATCTGGGGGAAATACTACGATGCCGACGGCACGCTCATCCGGACGATGACCTTCTCCGATTACCGGACGATGGGCGGCCGTCTCGTGCCGGCCACCATGGAGGTCGTCCCCGCCGACAAGCCGAACGAGCACACGATCCTGCACTACGAGTCGCTCGAGTTCAACGTCGGCCTCACGTCGAGCTTCTTCTCGCTCCAGCGGCTGCGCTCGGGTCGATGAGCGAATCGCCCTGGTGGCGCATCAGCGTCCGGAACCTGGGGCGCAACATGCGCCGGACGGTCATCACGGCGCTCGGCCTCGCGTTCGGCTACTTCGCGGTGGTGGCCCTCATCGGGATCGACGACGGGCTCGTGGACGAGATGGTCACCAACGGCACGGGGATCATCAACGGGCAGGTGCAGGTCCACGCGCCCGACTACCTCCCCGACCGGAGTGTCTACGCCACGATCGGCGGCGACACCGGCATCAACGTGACGGCCCTGCTCGACTCCATCACCGCGGACCCCGCGGTCACCGCGGCCACGCCGCGCGTCTTCGGGGGCGGACTCGTGAGCACGGGCTCGTCCACGATGGGCGGTACGCTGTTCGGCTTCGATCCCACGCGGGAGCCCGAGGTGGCGCGCCTCACCGCCTCGCTCACCGCCGGCCGCCTCCCCGGACCCGACGCGCACGCGGTCGTGATCGGGAGCGAGATGGCCCGTCGCATTCACGCCGCCGTGGGGGACACGGTGGTGGTCGTCGCGCCCGCGGCCGACGGCTCGCTCGGCAACGACCTGTACGTCGTCTCCGGGATCTTCACCACCGGCATCGCGGACGTGGACGCGGCCTTCGCGCTGATGCCGATTCATACGCTCCAGCGGCTGATGGCGCTCGCACCGTCGCGCGTGCACGAGATCGCGATCCGCGTGCCCGACCCATGGGAGGCGACCGCCGTCGCCGCGCGCCTTCGGCAACGCCTCGCCGCCGCGGGAATGCAGGTGGCGGTGCGCCCCTGGACGGAGAGCAATCCAGAGCTCGTCCAATACGCCGACCTCATCCGCGCCGCGAACTGGGTCATTCTCTTCGTGGTCTTCGGCATGGCGATCTTCGGCGTCGCGAACACGATGCTGATGGCGACCTATGAGCGCCGCCGCGAGTTCGCACTGCTGCTCGTCCTCGGCGCGGCGCCCCGGCGCATCGTCCGGACCGTGCTGTACGAGGCGTTGGTGTTAGGTCTCGTGAGTCTCGTGGCGGGCGCCGCGATCACCGTGCCGATTCTCATCTGGTGGCATCACTCCCCACCGGACCTGAGCAAGATCTTCGGCAGCTTCACGCTGGCCGGCGCGCTCGTACGGCCGGTGCTCAAGACCAACTTCCCCCCGCTCATGGCGGCGGTCTCCGGCGTGGCACTCCTCGCCACGGCCCTCGCCGCGGCCGTCATCCCCGCCTTCCGCGCGGCGCGCGTCCCGCCCGCCGACACCCTGTCCGGCCGATGATCGCGCGCTCCCGTCTGCTGCTCCGGCTCTCCCTCCGGAACGTCGCGCGGAACGCGCGCCGCAGCACGCTCACCGCGCTCGCGATGGTGATCGGTCTCGCGCTACTCGTCTTCTCGCGCTCGCTCGCCGACGGCGCGCACGAGGATTGGATCCGAAGCGGCGTGCGCCTCGGTAACGGACACGTGGTGCTGCAGGCGCCCAACTTTCAGCGCACGGGCGATCTCGCCGATCGCCTGGATTCAGCGGTCACGGCGGTGGCGGAAGCGGCGATCGCCGCACCCGGCGTGGAACGCGATCTGGTCGCCGCCGCGCCGCGCATCACCGTGAACGCGCTCGCGAGCGCCGCGGCGGCGGCGGTCCCGGTCCGCGTGGTGGCGGTCGATCCCGCGGCCGAGGCAAGGTTCTCGCTGCTCACCGACAAGCTCACCGAAGGCCGCACGCTCGAGCCCGGCGATCACAATGCCGGCTACATCGGTGTGCGGCTCGCGCATCGGCTCGACCTGCACCTCGGCTCGCGGTTCGTCGTCACGGCGCAGAGCGCGGACGGCCAGATCGCCGACCAGCTCCTCTACGTGCGCGGAATCTTCGAGACCGGCCTGCCCGACGTGGACGAAGGCATGGTGCAGATCCCGCTTCGGACCGCGCGGCAGTGGCTCGGCGTCGGTGACGCCGTGACCGGCATCGCCTTGCTCCTGCGCTCGAGTCGAGACGTCTCCGACGTGATGCGAGCCCTCCGGCAGGCCCTGCCGGCGGGCGACACGGCGATCACCGTGCTGGACTGGCGCCACGCCGATCCCGCGCTCGATGCCGCCGTCCGCCTGGATGATTACGGCGACTACCTCATGCATGCGATCCTGCTCGCGATCGTCGCCCTCGCGATCGTGAACACGATGCTCATGTCCGTGCTCCACCGCTCGCGCGAGTTCGGCATTCTGCGTGCGCTCGGCCTCACCCGCGCCGAAACCGGCACGATGGTCTTCGGCGAAGGGCTCCTGCTCACGTTCGTGAGCGGCTTCGTGGGGCTCGCGATCGGCGCCGGTCTCACCTGGCTCTTCTTCCGCCACGGTCTCGACTACTCGTTTCTCATGAAGGATCAGACCACGATGGCCGGCGTCGTGATCAACCCGGTGATCATTCCCGAGCTCGGACTCCCGCAGCTCATCCAGAGTGTCACGTTCATCGTGGCGGTCGGACTCCTGGCCGCCCTCTACCCCGCCTACCGCGCGACGAAGATCGATCTCGTGGAGGCGATGAAATTCGACGAATGACCGCTCCCGCGCAGTCCACCGCCCCCGCCGTCCGCACGGCCGACGTCTGGAAGATCTTCTCGCACGACGGGCTGAGCGTCGAAGCCGTGCGCGGCGTGAGTCTGGAAATCACGACCGGCGAGTTCGTCGTGCTCGCGGGCCCGTCGGGCTCGGGGAAGACGACGCTGCTCAACATGCTCGGTGGCCTGACCCGCCCCACGCGCGGCGGCGTCTGGATCGACGGCAACGATCTCACCGCGATGTCCGAGCGGGCGCTCGCCGAGCTCCGGCTTCATCGCGTGGGCTTCGTCTTCCAGGCCTACAATCTGCTGCCCGTGCTCACCGCGCTCGAGAACGCCGAGTTCTCCCTGTTGCTGCAGGGGGTCGGTCCGGATGAGCGCCGCACACGCGTGACGCGGCTCTTCGAGCAGCTCGGCATTGCGGGCCTGGAGGATCGGCGGCCCGGCAAGCTCTCGGGCGGGCAGCAGCAGCGCGTGGCCGTGGCGCGTGCCGTGGCCGGCGCGCCCGCGCTCGTGCTGGCCGACGAGCCCACCGCGAACCTCGACTCGGCATCGAGCGGCGCGCTCCTCGATCTCATGGCGAAGCTCAACCACGAGCTCGGCACGACGTTCGTCTTCGCGACGCACGACATGGAGCTGATGCAACGCGCCCGCCGCCTGATTCGCCTGGTGGACGGCCGCGTGGTGGAGGACGAACGACGCGACTGAGTCGCGCCGTCGCCGTCGCGGCCTGCTCGGCCGCCCTGCTCCGCGCCGCCCCCGCCCGCGCGCAGGAACCGGCACTCCGCTGGTACCTGCTCAACGTCGGCGTATGGTCAAACTGGAGTCTCTACGGCGGCCGTGCCGCGTTCGACCTGCAGCGCGTCCGCGTCATGGCGACGCCCGCGGCGGGGCCGTTCAGCGCAGACCTCGCCTACGAAAACTTCCTCACCCTCTCGACCAGCGGCGCGTCACCCTTCACCGGCGCGCTCGGCGAGCCATCGAGCAACGAGTGGCTGCCGCTGCAGGGCACGATCGCCTCCGGCACGCACGCCGTGTGGACGCATCGTCTCGATCGACTGGCGCTCAGTTATACCACCGCACACGCGGAGATCACGATCGGTCGCCAGGCGATTTCGTGGGCCACGACGCTCTTCCTCACACCTGCGGATCCGTTTGCGCCCTTCGATCCGTCGGATCCGTTTCGGGAGTACCGCGCGGGGGTGGACGCCGCGCGGGTGCGCGTCTTCCCCGGCCCCTTCAGCGAAGTCGACGGCGCCTTCCGCGTCGCCGACACGCCCGGCGGCCGGAAGATCACGGCGGCCGCGCGCGGCAAGGCCTCGCTCGGCGCGCTCGAAGCCTCGGCGTGGGGTGGCGTGGTGTTCGGGGACCCCGCGGGGGCCGTCGGCGCGACGTTCACCGCGGCCGGCGCCGCCTTCCGCGGGGAGCTCGAGCTCCGACGGAGCAGCGGACGAACGGTAGTGCGCGGTGCCGTCGGGGTGGACCGGAGCTTTCAGGTCTCGGGACGCACGCTCTACCTGGTGGGTGAATATCAACGGGACGGATTCGGCGCGGCATCGGCCGCGGCGCTGCCGGCCGTCTTCGTGTCGCCGGCCGCCGCGCGCGGAGAGCTGCAAACGTATGGCCGGGACGAGGTCGCCCTCCAGGCCACGTATCAGATCTATCCGCTGATCGGCCTCGAGGCCCTGAGTCTCGTGAACCTGGACGACGGCAGCGCGCTCCTCGCGCCGGCCGCGAGTTGGTCGGCGGGATCGAACCTCACCGTGCGGGCGGGGATCTTCCTCGGCGTTGGCCCGGAGGGCATGCAGGCGATCGCGCCCGGGTCGGAGTACGGGCCCGCGCCGTTCACGTTGTACGCCTCCGCCGCGGCATTCTTCTGAGGCGCATCGACCCTACTGAACCACCCCGTCGCAGGCCGGCGGACGTCACGCCCCGTTGCCCAGCTCCTCGCGAATCGCCTCGAACTCCGCGCGATGCTCAAACGCCACCTCGAGCACGTCGGGATCGAGCCGCGGCCGGAGGTCGGTCTCCAGCATCTTGTAGACCCACGGCGTGGACAGCGCCGAGCGATACGGACGGGTGGTGGTGAGCGCCTCGTAGACGTCGGCGACCGCACAGATCCGTCCCTCGAGCGGGATTTCGTCTCCGGCGAGCTGATGCGGGTATCCGCTTCCATCCCATCGTTCGTGGTGGGACGCCGCGATGACGGCGCCGAGCTGCAGGTAGAGCGAGGGCGAATCGGCGAGCACCTCCTCACCGATCAGCGTGTGCCCGCGCACCAGCTCGAGCTCGTCGTCCTTGAGTGCGCCGGGACGAAGGAGGATGGCATCCGGGAGGGCGGCGTTGCCGACGTCGTGCAGCTGGCTGGCATGGCGGATCATCGTCGCGCGGTCGGAGGAGACACCCAACCCTCGCGCCAGGACTTCCGCGTAGCGCGCGAAGCGCGCGATGTGTCCTTCGGTCGCGGGATCCTTCTGTTCCGCGATAAGCGCCAAGCGCCGGACGAGATCGATCTCGTCCCGCACCTTCTCGTCGGCGCCGGAGTCCCGGCGCGCGCGTCGTACGGCCTTCGCCATGCCTGCCATCCCCCCGGGGCGGCCGTCCCGATTCTGGCGACCCGCCGTCGTAATCGTACCCGGCCAAGATGGGGCTAACCGGCCCGGAGCGAAAGCCAGTGGGGGGCGCCGGGCGCGCCGGACCCGCTCCATCGGGGCCGATTGCGATGGTTCGCGAGTGGCCCGTACATTCGACCTTCGCGCACCGTCCTACTCCCGGACCCGATCGGAGCCCTCATGAACACCCTCGCACGCGTCTCCGTGGCCATCATTTTCGCGTCGGCCGGATTCGCCTGCGCGTCCCCGCGCCCCGGCGTCGGGGAGGCCGCCGCACAGGCCGACACGGCCGTCGCGTTCGACTCCGCGCTGGCGGCCCGGTTGGGCGCCGACGAGTACGGCATGCATCAGTACGTGATGGCGTTCCTCAAGGCCGGACCCAATCGGAGCCAGGACTCGACCACCGCCGCCGAGCTCCAGCGCGCGCACCTCGCCAATATCAGCCGCATGGCGCGGGAGGGGACGCTCGTGCTGGCCGGCCCGTTCCTGGACGACGGGGAGGTCAGGGGGATCTACGTGTTCAACGTGGAGAGCGTGGATTCCGCCCGGGCGCTCACGGCCACCGACCCCGCGATCAAGGCCGGCCGCTTGGTCATGGAGCTCCATCCGTGGTACGGCTCCGCGGCACTGCAGCAGGTGACCGCGATCCACGGGCGGATCGCCCGCGCGACGCCGTGAGGCGGCTCCCCGGTCTCGGCGCCATCCACCGCACCGCCGCTCGGCGCTAGTCCGGCAGTCGCGCGCGCCCCACCACCACCCACGTCCCGTGCCGGCGCACGTGGACCCGGTCACCGCCCATGGTGGTATCGCTGTTCGCCTCGGTCCACACGCCGAATGCCCGGCCATCGTGCACGGCAACGCCCGTGTAGTCGCCGAGGAACTCGCCGCCCGGTGCAAACGACCCCGTACTCCAATCCACCGCACGGAAGTGCTCGCCGGCATCCAGAGAGTACGCGAGGCGATACCGCATGACACCAGCGGGCGTGCCGGCGTAGTAGCCCGTGACGAGCGCCCCCGTGATGGGATCGCTCGCGAGCCAGGCAAAGAAGTGATCCGTGGCGCCCGCTGGATCGGGCGGTGTCACGTCGCGCGCCGCGGACCACGTGGCGCCGCCGTCGTCGGACGTCGCGAGATAGACGTCCGCCTCACCGCTCCGCTTGTCCACCCATTCCACATAGAGGCGTCCCGTCGCCCGGTCGATCGCGATGCTCGGATACCCGTTGCACCGCGCGACTCCCGGGATGCCGAAGACGATGTCCGGCGTGCGCGCGACGAGTCCATCGCGCCCGAACGTCAGCCCGCCGTCATGGGACTGGTCGATCAGCACGCCGGTCGAGTCACTCCAGACCACGTAGATCGTGCCGTCGTTCCCGACCGCGATGTCCGTGCCTTCCGTCGCGCCGACGGAATCTTTCGGGCCACCCGCGTGATCGCTGATCTCCTTTGGCGTGGAGAATGACGCACCCCCGTCGGTGGACCGGGCGAAGAGGATCACCGTTTCGGCAGCGCGGAATTCAGTCCACGCCACGTAGACGCTGTTGTGGCGCGCCGCGAATCCGGGCTTGTCCTCGAATGGGATGCCCGGATGCTCCGCCTGGAAGACGACGGGCGTCGCCTGCGCGCGCCAGGTGGCTCCCCCGTCGTCCGAGCGATTGAGGAAGATGCCGTTCCGATGCGCCGCACGACCGAGGTACGAGTAGTCGTCAGGCCGGTCGAAGGCGATATAGACGGCGTACGCCGTACCGTTCGGGTCGAACGTGACCACCGGATCGCCGGCCAGCTGGAAATCGTGCACGCCCGGCAGCGGCTGGGCACGCCATGTTCGCCCGCTGTCG
This sequence comes from Gemmatimonadales bacterium, assembly GCA_035266665.1. Classification (GTDB taxonomy): domain Bacteria; phylum Gemmatimonadota; class Gemmatimonadetes; order Gemmatimonadales; family GWC2-71-9; genus DATFMZ01. The sequence goes on from DATFMZ010000175.1 coordinate 10,615, forward strand.
GCGGAGTAGGCGACGGTCGCCGGAACCTGGTACGACGCGATGACTTCGTTCGGCCGCGCGGGATTCACCGCGATCGACGTCTCGTCGTGATACCCGGTGTCGGTGATCGTCACGGCCCGCACCTCGCGGGGCGGCGGCGGCGCCACGGTCCGCGGACCGGGCGCGGCGACTGGGCGCCCGCCGCATCCCGCGCCCGCGACGAGCGCCGCCACCGCCACGAGGCGCCGCACGTCAGTGGGCCCGCTGCTGGCGTTCCTTGATCCGCTCGATCGCTTGCTTGACCTGAGCCTGCGTGTCCGCGTGCGTCAGCGAGCCCTGTACGGACTCGAGCTTTGCGATGGCCTGCGCCGGCGGCATCGCCATGAAGGCGAACACCGCCGAGCGGCGCACCGACGGGCTCGCGTCGTTCAGATGGCCGACGAGAAGATCTAGCGCCCGGTCACTGCCACGGCCGGCGAGCACGCCAAGCACCTGAGGGGCGGTCTGGCTCATCGGCACCAGCGAATCCACCGTCCCGACGAAGCTGGTGTCGTTCGACCGCGCGATGGCGAAGAGCGCGGCGTTCTGCACTTCGTCGCGATACGAAGGCATCGCGAGCGCCCGAACGATCAAAGCGTGCATGTCCGGCGCGCCCGCGAGCGCGAGCCCTCGCACGGCCGCCGCCTCCACCGCGTAACTCGAGTCGTGGTTCAGCGCCGCCGTCATCAGCGCGATCGCCTTGGCGCCGCCCACCTGCCCCAGCGCGTCCACCGCCGCGGCGCGCACCTGGGCCGATGTGTCGCGCGTGGCGGCCTCGAGCGGCGACAGCGCCACGTCCGCGCCGAGGCCGGCGAGCACGTCGCAGGCCTGCGAACGCGTGAGGAAATAGTCCGCGCCGGTCGCCGCGTCCGCCAACGCCGTCGCCGCCGCACCACGGTCCGCGGTCGTGCGCGTGGTATCGGCCGCACGCTGGGCGAGCTGATCGATGACCCACTCACGATCCCAGAGCGAAGCATCCTCGCGCAGCTGCGTGGCGAGCCACGGCGTCGGCTGGTCGAAGGAGAGCTTCTTGAGAATGGTGTTGCCGTCGTCGAAGACCACCATCGTCGGCGCCGACATCACGTGCGGGACGGTGATCGTCTGCTCGCGCTGATCGAGTTGGGCGTGTGCGAACACGTCGCCGCGTGCCGTTCCGACGCGGACGGTGACCGGCATCTTGAAGACGAGCGGCGTGGTAAAGAACAGTCCGGTGCTGTCCGGCTTGGTGGTGTCCACCTGCGTCTGCTTCACGTCGAGCGAGACGGTGTGCGCCGTGCTGTCGTACGTCGCCGTCACGACGAACTCCGGATATCCCGCTTGATAGATCCACTCGCTCCAGAACCAGTCGAGGTTCTCGCCCGTGGCGTCCAGCACGGCCTGACGCATGTCATCGGTGGTGGCGTTGTCGAACTTGTGATCCACCAGGTACCGATGCAGCGACGCCCAGAACCGGTCGGGACCGAGGTAGTTCTTGAGCATGCGGAGCACCAACGCGCCTTTGGGATAGATGTCGTTCGATCCGAGGGACGCGAGGGGCATCCGCCGGCGCTGGTCGATCTGCATGTACTGGTGATACTCGTCCAGGTAGTAGTCATCCGCCGCGTGCTTGCCGAGCTTCGTAAGCCAGTACTGGCCGGGCATGAACTCGGCGAATCCCTCGTTTAGCCACATGTTGGCCCAATTCTCGGTCGTCACGTCGTCGCCGAACCACTGATGCGCCAGCTCATGGGGAATCAGGATCCACTGGTACCACGGACGGTCCTGATAGGCGCGCGCGTCCGGAAGCCAATCGACGAGCGTCGTGGCACTCACGTTCTCCATCCCACCGAAGAAATCCGCCACGGTCGTCTCGGCGTACTTCTGCCACGGATAGGGCACGCCCGTGAGCCGCGAGTACGTGTCGATCATGTCCGTCGTCTGATGGAAGAGGCGCCACGCGTTCGCGCTGTCACTGTGGTAGACGTAGTAATCGACCGGCACCTGCTTCCAGTGGTCGGAGAACTTGACGAGCGGGGCCACGATGAGGGACACGAGATAGGTGCTCGCCGGCTCCGCCTGCCGCCAGACGAGCGTGTGCTCGCCACCGCGCACGGGACGATCGGAGACCAGGGAGCCGTTCGACACCGCCGTGTACTTCCGCGGGATCGTGACGTCCATCTCCCACGTCATCTTGTCGTTCGGAAAGTCGTACGTCGGGAACCAGTCGTGATTGTTGTGATCCTCGCCCTGGCTCCAGATCTGCTGCGGACGATGCGGGCGGCCGTCGGGCGTAATGAACGTCAGCCCGCGCCCGTTGTCGATCTTCGCGTGATACGCGATCGCGAAGGTCAGTGAGTCGTGGAAACCTACCGGCCGCGCCGGGAAGACGACCAACGTGTCGCCGTGCGTCGTGAAGCGGAGCGACGTACCGCGCGCGTCCTTCACCGTATGGATGGTGAGCAGATGTCCGGCGTCCAGCACGATCGAGTCCAGCGCGGGCTTGAGCGCGACGAGGGTCGTCGTCACCGCGCCGTCAAAGGACGTCGAATCCCAGTCGAAGTTCCGGACCGCGATCCGCTGATGGATGAGGTCGTAGTCGTGCGAGCGCGTGTACCAGTCATTGGCGATGCGCTCCGCGTTGGACTGGGCCGCCGCGGGTGCGGCGAGGAGCACGGCCAACGGCAGGACGAGGAGGAGCCGGAGTGACGGACGCATGGAGAGCACCTTGGACACAATGGACGTGAAGTGGGTGGATCGCATTGAACGATAGCGCGGCGCCCACGACTACACACCCCCAACCGGCTGGTTCCGCCGGACGCGGCATGTCGCGAGGGACGTCGCGCCCCATACGTCGCATGCCCCGGATCGTTTCACGGCGGGTTCACCGCCCCTTGAATGGGCGCCCCCTAGATTGCGTTCCGCATGGAGCCAATCGCGCGCTCCATCCATCCCGACATGGCGTGCCGGGATGCCGTGCGAGAGGGTCGTCCGCGATCGACCCCGACTCGAAACGCCCGTGCCGGTGAAGCGTGCGTTTGAGGCCTGAAGGCACGTGGATCGAAGCCGGAGCTTCCCTGCGCCCTACCGGAATTCGTCAACCGGATGGACCGGCGGCGAGGGAGAGAAGAACGAGGGAGCAATCCCCCGACTCCGGGTAACCGGCACGTTGGGCGCCCGACCGGTGATGACCGGCGGGCGCCCACTTCGTTTGCCCCCCGATCAGTCGCCGCCGAGCGCCGCCGCGAGCTCGCGGTCCCACCCGTAGATGTCCGATCGCCATTCCAGCCGGCCCATCTCGTCCACCCAGGCGGTCCGATAGACGAACTCGATCGGAACCGGCGTCGGCAGGGGAATCTCGAGCTCCTCACCCGCCGCGAGCGCCGCTCCCAGCGAATCCGCCGACCAGCCGTCCCAACCCGACAGGAGTCGGGCGGCGATGCGCTCGGGAAGCTCGACGCGGACGCACCCGTGGCTGTAGAAGCGTGAGGACGCCTGAAAGAGCCCACGCGCCGGCGTGTCGTGCACCGCGACACCGAACCGATTCGGCACCGTGAACTTGATCTGCCCCAGGGGATTGTCCGGCCCCGGCGGCTGGCGAAACCGAAACAGGGTCGCCGCCGAGTCGCCGAGCGCGCGCCAATCCACAGAATCGGGATCGACGGCGACGAGGGATCCGTTGCCGTTCCGCCAGACACCGACGCCGAGCCGAGCAAGCGCGTGAACGTCGTCCCGCTCGGCGGGCAGCATCTCTGCCCGGACGATGGCGGGCGGTACCTGCCACGTGGGATGCAGCACGACGTCGGTGATATGCGCGGCCAGTATCGGGGTCGGCCAGTCGAGCGCGCCGGCCACGACGCGCACCGTGATCGGCGGGGTGGCGCTGTCGGTCAGCGTGAGCGTGGCGTCGGGCGTGTTCACGAGGACGAGGCGTGGTGACGGCGACCGCGGAAGCCAGCGCCAGCGCATCATGTTCACCCGGATCCGCCGCGCGAGCTCCGTGACGGGAACCGCGAGCAGCGCCTCGGTTTCCTCCCCGACGCGCCCGTCGGCGGGCAGACCGTGCCGCATCTGGAAACGCCGCACCGCCTCCGCCAACGACGAATCGAAGACGGCGGCCGGTAAGCTGTCCGTCGTCGGGAGATCGCCTTCGTCGAGGAGCCGGCGGCGGAGCGCGTACACGCGCGGCCCTCGAGCGCCCCGCTGGAGCTCGGGACCCGGCATCACGACGGGCCATCCACCAGCGGCGATTGCGTCGTCGAGCCGGGCGAGCTCGATGCGCAACGCCCGGTAGCCTGGCTGCGGCGGAGCGAACGCGGCGAGCGCCGCACGGACTTCGTGTGCTCGGAGCGCTCCCTCGAGCGCGGCCGTCGGATCGAGATGGTGCGGGACCGTCGTCCACATCGTGTCGACGATCGTGGGATCGAGCGGTCCGTCGGCGAGGTCGTGCGCGACGCGCACGAAGAGGGAGGTCAGGGCGGAGTCGAGCGCGGCGCGTGCATCGGGAGCGGCCATGGCGCCGCCGCGCGCACTGTCGATGCGCGCCAGGAGCGCCGAGTCCACATACGCCGACGGATCGAGGCCGTCCGCACCCACGTCACCGATCGCGGCGAGCAGCGAGTCCGCATCGGCCGAGAGGTACCCATCCGCCCACCATGACAACTGCCCGCCACGGGAGCCGCCACCGGCGCCCACGCGGACGCCGGCGACCGCGAGGCCGACCGCACACAGCACACGCCACCGCATGTGTCTCAACCTACGGCGTCGCCGTGAAGATACGTTGAACCGCGCCGGCGTGGCCCGATGCCTTCAAGTGATCTTCGTAACCTCTTCACGACGCCCCCCCTATCCTGCCCCAAATCGTTGGGATCCGGCCACGGGAGGGCAGGTGTTCTTTACGAATCGCCGAGTCGCGGGACGTCGTCTGGCGGAGCGGCTCATGCGGTACCGTCCGTTCCATCCGCTCGTCCTCGGCATCGCACGCGGGGGCGTGCCCGTCGCGCATGAAGTCGCAAAGGCGCTCGGTGCGGACTTGGACGTGCTGGTGGTCCGGAAGATCGCGGCCCCATCGCGCCCCGAGATCGCCGTCGGCGCGGTGGGGCCGGGTGTCACCGTCTTCGACGGCGACACCATCGCGGCGCTCGATGTGCGCACCGATTATCTGGCACGCGTGACGGCCGCCGAGCGCATCGCGGTCGCGGAGGCCGTGAGACGCTATCGCGGCGAGGCGCCCCCGCTCGACCTCGCGCAGCGGACGGTGATCGTCGCGGATGACGGCGTCCGCACGGGCGCGACGGCTGCGGCGGCCCTGCAAGCCGCGCGGCGCCTCGGTGCGGCGCAGGTGATCATCGCCGTCCCCATCTGCGCACCGGCCACCATGCGTCCGCTCCGGCACGCGGCGGATGATCTCGTGTACCTGAACGCACCGACCGAAGCCCGTCCACTGGCATACTGGTTCAGTGACTTCCCGATCGTGGACGATGCTGAGGTCCGACGCCTCGTCGAGGACGCGTGGACGCCGCTGGACGCGGACGCGGTGACGGAGGCGATCCGATGATCGCCGCGGTGAGCGCACCGGCACACGACCTCGCGGTCGTCATCCCGCACGAGGATGCTCGCCTGCCCGCGCACCTCGATCTCCCGGCTCGTCCGACGGGACTCGTCTTCACGCTGACGAGTCGCGGCCATGACGCGGCGGGCGAGGGCGACGTCAACCCGCGTCTGGTGCGCACGCTCGGACAGCAACGGATCGGGACGCTCGTGCTCGACCTGCTCGACGAAGACACGGACGGCGCAGGACGCATCGCGGATGTCGCGGCGCGGCTGCGCTGGGCGATCGACTGGGCGGAGACCGCGCTCGCGCACGAGCGCGTACCGTTCGGCATTCACGCCACGGGCCAAAGCGCGGCAATCGCGCTCACCGCGGCGGCGGGCGATCCGCGCATCCGCGCCATCGTCCTGCGGAGCGGCCGCGTCGATCTGGCGGGCCGAGCCGTGGAGCGCGTGAGCGCGCCCACGTTGCTCATCGTGGGGGGCGACGATCCTGCGCTCCATGGTCTGAGTCGCGCGGCATTTGCCCGTCTGCGCGGCCCGAAGAAACTCGCCATCGTGCCCGGCGCGTCCCATCTCTTCACCGAATCCGGCCCGATGACGGCGGCCATGCGCCTCACGCTCGACTGGTACGGCGATCATCTCAAGCTGCGCCCCGAGCGCGCCGCCCCCGAACGCTGGTGGTGACCCGCGATGCTCGGCACACTCAATGACGCGCAGATCGACGCCCTGCTCCGCAGCGAGACGGTGGGCCGCATCGGCTGCATGGTGGACGGTGAGCCGTACGTCGTGCCCGTGACGTATGCGTACGACGGTGAAGCCGTGTACGCGCACTCGGCGGAAGGGATGAAGCTCCGGGGCCTCAGGACGTCGCCGCGTGCCTGCTTCGAGGTCGAGCACGTGCACGATCTCGCGAACTGGCGGAGCGTCATCGCCTGGGGAACCTTCGAGGAGCTGCACGGCGCCGCCGCCGAACGGGGCATGCGGGTGCTCGTGGAGAAGCTCACTCCGCTCGCCGGCAGCGAAACCGCCGCTCCCGCCCACGGCGCGGCGCCACGCCACGCAAGCGCCGTCATCTACCGCATTCGCCTCGACCGGCGCACCGGCCGCTTCGAGAAGCGCTGACGCGCCCCGGTCCCCAGCACCCGAGAATCTCCGATGCCACACGAATCGTTCGCCCTCTCGCTCGAGCTCGAGCAGAACTACGCGTTCACGGTGCAGTTCGACGACGAGCGCTTCCCTCCCCTCCTGCTCGACGAACCGGAACCGCTCGGCGAGAGTCGCGGCCCGAACGCGGCCCGCCTGATCGGCGCGGCGGTCGGCAATTGCCTGGGCGCGAGCCTGCTGTTCTGTCTCAGAAAGGCACACGTGGACGTAGAAGGGCTGCGCGTCGACGTCACCGGCGAGCTCATCCGCAACGAGCGCGGCCGCCTGCGTATCGGTGCGCTCCACGTCACGCTCGATCCGCAGGTCGCCGACGCCGACCGCCTGCGCATGGCGCGATGCGTCGAGCTCTTCGAGGACTTCTGTATCGTGACCGAGAGCGTCCGTCGCGGCATCGACGTGGACGTGTCGGTGCAGGGGTCGCCCGTCCCCACGCCTTCCGACGGCTAGCCGCTACTCCGATCCCAGCGGCAGCGTGCGCAGTCCGGCGCGGAGTACCGGATGCCGCGCCAGCAGGACGAGCAGCATCACCGCCGCAGCGGCCACGGTCGCCGCGCCGATAGTCCACATTTCCACGCCGGTCACGAGCCCGTGCGTGAAGACGATCAGCGCGCCAAACACGTGCCCGGCCACGAACAGCAGTGCGACGAGCACGGCGTAGCGCGCCACCGGGTGCCGCTCGGCGAGCTCGATCATCGCCGCGGCGAAGAAGCCCAATCCGAGAAACACGAACATGTGCACCATGTTGTATGCCAGAACGGGCCCTGCGGCAACGGTTACCTCGGCCGGCGTGCGCGCGCCGTAAAACATCGCCGACCCGAGCAGCGCCGCCGTATAGAACGGCGAGCGCCCCGCGATGAGGTTGGCGGCCGCGAAGAAGAGCACGACCGTGGCGTATCCGGCCAGCCCGGCGGCGAGCCCGGTGGCGAGCACGCGTGATGTAGCGCGGGACATTGGATTCCTCCCGAACGAACCGCTCGACCATCTCGCGGACGGCGTGAGGACACGGCGAATCCGCCGTGAGGGCCGCTTCATGTGAGGCCGCTGGCGACGGAACGGGGACGTGACTAAGCTCCGAGGAATCCACCGCACCGGCAGGAAGATGACTCGCAGTCAGACCGCGCTCGTTCTCGTCGACATCCAGCCCGATTTCATGCCCGGAGGCGCCCTCCCCGTGGCTGACGGTGACGCCATCGTCGCCCCTCTCCGGGCGCTCCTCGAGGCGGATCCCTTCGGGCTCTACGTGGCCACGCAGGACTGGCACCCGCCGGCGCACGTCTCGTTCGCGAGCAGCCACGCCGGGCGCCGGCCCATGGAGACAATTCCCCTCTACGGACACGACCAGATGCTCTGGCCCGACCACTGTGTCCAGGGCACGCCCGGCGCGGAGCTCCATCCCGACGTGCCGTGGGAGCGCATCTCGGTGATCATTCGGAAGGGCACCGACCCCCGCGTCGATTCCTACAGCGGATTCCGCAATAACTGGGACCCCGAAGGCGCACGCCCGCCCACCGGCCTCGGCGGCTATCTGCGCGAGCGCGGGATCGAGGAGATCGCGGTGTGCGGACTGGCACGTGATATCTGCGTAAAATGGACGGCCGAGGACGCGGCGCGGGCGGGACTCCGGGTCCAATTCCTCTGGGACCTCACGCGTGCCGTGGATCCCATGTCCGATGATGCCGTCCGTGCGGCGCTCGAAACGCACGGGGTCGAGATCGTCGAGGCGGCCGCGCTGGGATAGATTCACCCGATGACCACCACGCAACAACCCGAGTTCGACGCCACCACCTTCCAGCATCATTGGCAGGACGAGGCGGACGCCGCCTACCTGTACCGCGTCATGGCCCACGCGGAGCATGACGAGAAACGCCGCGGCATCTACGAGCGCCTCGCCGGCGTGGAGGATCGCCACGTCGAGATCTGGGCTCGTTTGCTCCGGGACCATGGCCACGAGCCGGGTGCGCACCGGCCGAGCGGTTCGGCCCGCCTGCGGGCCTGGGTGGGACGGACCTTCGGTCCCCACGTGCTCCTGCCGATGCTGCTCGAGGAAGAAGGACGCGAGGTGAAGGGCTACCTCGACCTGCATCAGACGACGTCCGAGGGTGCGCCGGGCAAGCAGGAAGCATTGCGCCTCGCGCGCGAAAGCGCGGAACACGCCGCCACCCTCGCCGGCATCGCCGAGCGTCCCGGCGAGCCGTGGCACAAGA
>DATFMZ010000176.1:0-4782 GCA_035266665.1 Gemmatimonadales bacterium
GACGACCTTCACCTAAGCCCTCCCATAACGATCCTGAATGCGGACGACGTCGTCGAGCTCGGGCGTCGAGGCCTCGAGCAGGTCCGCCGGCGTCACGGCCTCCATCTGGTGCACCGTCCCCGGCGTCACGTGGTAGTTCTCGCCCGCGTGCATCCGGCGCTCGGTGAGCTCGTCTCCCACCTTCACCCGGAAGATGATCTCCCCCTGGAGCACGTAGATCGTCTCATCCTTCTTGTTGTGATACTGCAGACTCAGCAGATGGCCCGGTTCGATGTGCAGGATCTTCCCGACGTACCGGTCGGTCCGCGCCCAGATGAGCTCGTAGCCCCAGGGCTTCTCCACGCGATACGGTGTGTCCACTACGACTCCTTGACGCGCAGTTTGAGGGAGGGCGGGCTCGTGACGCAGGCGCGCACACAGACGCCGCACCCCACGCATCCTTCCGCCTTGAGCACGGGGCGGCCGCCCTGGTCGAGCGCGATGGCCGTCTCGCCGAGCGGGCAGGCGCGCGCACAGGCGCCACAGGCGACGCCGTGAAACGCGATGCACGTTTCGGGCACCAGCTCCAGCACGCCCATGCTGTACCCGTCCCACTTGTGCTCCGGGACGATCAGCGCGTCGGTCGGACAGGCCACGGCACAGGGCATGTCGGTGCATACGACGCAGGGCTGGGTGGCGGGATTGATCACCGGCGTGCCCGCCGCGAGCCCGGCCCGCGGCGGCGCCGGGAAGATCGCGTGCGCCGGACAGACCTCGGTGCAGGTACCGCACCGCGTGCAGGCCGAGAGGAAGGTGACCTCATCGGCCGCGCCGGGCGGCCGGAAGTAGCGCTCGACCACCACGCGTTGCTCGGCCCGCGTCGCCACTTCCTTCGCGATGCGGCCGAGGGTCGTGCGGAAGAACTCGCGCCGGTCGCCGACGCCGCTCCGTCCGAAGATCAAAAGCTGGGCTCCACGCTGAAGAGCCACCGGAATCCGAACACATCGTTTCCGGGATGCGTGTCCTGCGCATACGCGGGTCGGCTGACCAGGAGCGGCAGCTCGATGCGCAGCGGGAACGTGATCGCACCGACGCGCAGGTCGACGCGCACCCCCGCCCCCGCATCGTATAGCGCGGCCGCCGCGCTCCGCACCGCGCCCGGGACCGCCATGGAGTCCACCACCGCACCATCCCCGAACGCGACGAGCGAGAACGCGCGCACCGGTCCGCGGCTCCGCGGCGAGGCCTCGAAGAGCGGCTTCGCCACCTCGAGAGTCATCGCGCCGATCCAGCGCCCGCCGAGATTGCCCGCATACCCGCGCAGATCCCCGTTGCCCGGCGAATGATAGTAGACGTTCGGCCGCACGAAGAGCGCGCCCGCGGAGCGGACGAACGGGTTACCGAGGGTCTGGTACGGATCGGCGCCGGCAATCGGAATCGCGCGCTGGGGCAGCGGCGCGTTCTGCGCCACGTACCCGCCCGCGAAGAACCGCACCCCGACGTCGAGGCCGCCCATCGCGCGCCGGAAGGCCGCCGATGCGGTCGCACGGCCGAAGGGCTCCACGTCGTAGCGGTTCGCGAGCTGCACGCCCATCCCGGGCTGCGTGTAGGCCACACCGCCCGTGAACGCCATGCGGATCCGCGTCTTGGTCGGGCCGTCGGGGAGATCCCAGTCGTAAGAGCGCGTGAGCTCCGCCGTCCCGGCGTCCTGCCAACGCGTCGGATCGAGATACCCGATCGTGGGCGTCGCGACCCATTGGAGCGTCCACGCGGTCCGAAGGTCGTCGCGGCGGAACCACGCGACCGGATGATCGTGCGTCAGGGTGATCCGCGCGCCCGCCGTTCCCTCACGATACCACGCGTCGAACGATTGGCCGTGTTGCGCCCGTCGGAGCCAGGTCGGGTTCACGAGGCTGAGCGCGAAGCCGACGCGCTTGTCGGCCGGTGCCTTGCGGGCCGAGTCCCAGCCGGCGACGCCGTACTGGAGCCACGCCGTCGACTCGTTGAACCGGCCCAGATAATTGGAGCGCTCCCGCACGCCCACCGTGACGCCTCCGGCGTCGTTGTACCAGACGCTCGGTGCGATGGACTCGATCACGTGGTCGCGCGCGGCCGGATCGGAGACGTAGTCGTCGAAGCGGAACGAGCGGCCCGCGGTCGAGAAGAGATGATGCTCGTAGTTGTTCGTGAAGTTCCAATCGTGCGTCATCACGCGCGGGTCGAGCATCAACGTGCCCGGACGCTGCTTCGTGCGGAAGGTCAGCGTATCCATCGCGGCCCGGCCGTCCACCCGTCCATAGATCACCAGACCGCGCTTGGCGGCGGACGCCTCGCCCACTTCCACGGGCAGCACGCCGTCGGCCTTCCGCTGGATCTGTACCGACGTCTCCCACGATCCATCCGCCAGATGGCGCCGATGCACCCATCCCAGCGCGTAGTCGTAGAGATCGGTGGTGTGGAGCCACTGGGCGAACAGCGGCTTGAGATCCGTACGGCTCACGTCTTCCGCCGTCTCGAGCAACGCGCGCTCGTCCACGTGCTTGAGCTTCCAGCGCCGGTAATACTCCTCGAGGATCTTGTGCATCGTGTCGGCACCCACGATATAGCGCAGCTCGTCGTAGAACAGCTCGCCCTTCGTGTACGTCATCACGTTGTACGTGTTGAAATCCCGGAACATGTGTCCGGGCGTGCTCACCGGCTGCGACCACCCGTCGAGATCGAGACCGAGGATGAACGCTTCCTGTGGGTGGTAGTCGTCGTACCCGGGCCGATGCGTCTCCCAGTACCAGCTCGTCTGGAAGCTGGTGAAGCCCTCGTCGAGATAGCCTTCTTTCCACTCGTTGTTGGCGAGGATGGCCATGAGGTAGTTGTGGCCGCTCTCATGCAGAATCAGGCCCTGCGAGTCGCCGCCGTTCATCACCATCATCGGGAACTCGGTGCCGCCTCCCTCGATGCGGTGGACGTTCGTGATCTGCGGGTAGGCGAACTTCCCGAAGAGCTCGTCCAGCCACTGCAGCGCAATCTCCTCACGGTGGACGGCGATGCCGTGCCCCCACGTCGCGGTGTCCTGCGGCTGGTAGAGCACGTGCACGACGACGTCGTGATAGCGCCCCTGCTCGTAGCGGTACTGGGGGTTGAGCGACATCGCGAAGTGGTGGACGTGGTCGGCGTAGAACCGCACGCACTTGCGCCCGGGCCCGACGGACATCGACCGGCATCCCGCGACGGTCTCCTTCCCACCGACGCCGGGCCCGCGGATCGGACCGGGCAGGCTGTCGCCGTACCAGTGCCGCTGGTAGTCCACCACCGTGGTGGGATCGGCCTTCGCGTGCTCCCACCCGGGGTCCCCCTCGATGGGCACACCGGTCGCGCCGATCACCTGGTCGGCGGCCAGATCGAGCGTGACGTCGAACGCGCCGAACTCGCCGTAGAACTCGCCCGCCGGCTGCAGGGGATTCGGTTCCCACCCGTACCGGTCGTAGGCCGTGACGCGCGGATACCACTCGGCAAAGTCGAACCGGCGGCCCTGGCGGCCCTGACGCCGTGGCACCGTGCTCGGACGCGCGTCCCAGCGCATGGCCACCACCATCGAGTCGCCGGGCGCGAGCGGACGCGGGAGCGCGAAATGCACGATCGTCGAGTCGGGCGCGTAGGGATAGTCCGCCACCTCCGGTGTCCCGTCGAAGGTGACGTCGGTGACGTGGTTGAAGCCGAAGTCGGGATCCTTGAGATGATTGAAGCGGAAGCGGCCCTCGATGCTGTCCCGGTCGGCCCAGCGGGAATGGGGCCGGAACGCGTTGAGGTACAGATGCATGTAGAACTGGCGAAGGGTATCCGGCGACTGGTTCACGTAGAGCACGCGCTCCGTCCCCGCCAACACCCCCGTGGGCTCGTCGAGCCGTGCTCGGATCTCGTAGCGTACGCGCTGCTGCCAGTAGCCGCCACCGCTATCGCCGGGCGCGCGCGCCGGCTGACTCGCGGCCGGTGCCGCAGCCGCCGCCACGGCGAGCCACGCTGAAAGAACGTGCAACGATCCCCCTCGGATACGACTGCCGGAAACCTACGTCGGAACGGGACATGCGTCACCGCGAAGGCTGCAACGACCCCGTACGTTACTGTACTTCTCCGGTATTGCCTACCGCGATCGCCGCCCGGGAGGTTGTGTGATGCATGTCACCCCGACACCGGCTGAGGCCCATGGTGGGGAGCCGCGTTACGTCTCGGCCCCTCAATCGGCCTCTTCCGCGCAGGCACCGAGCACCGGTGGTCGTGGATGTCCCACCGGGGGAAGCGCCGGCCTCCACCCACACGCAGCCCGGCGTGCATACGCATTCTAAAGAGGGCCGTCAGGTATGGCACCGACGCGCACGACAGCCGGCCTCGCGAGGTCCGGAACGTGACCCGAACGCGTCTCCGCGAGATGCGAGGATGACCGCCCCGGCCGTGATCTGCCCGCACTGTCGCGTCGGCGAAGTTCTCGAGGGGATGGACGTCTGCCCCCTCTGCGGGCGCTCCACCGACCATCCCGCCGGCGGTGGCCCGGGCGTTCCTCCGGCCATTGACGCCGACGTGCGCCGCGAGCTGGAGCGGGTGTTCAACGTGGAACGCCCGATCGGCCGGGGCGGGATGTCGGTGGTCTACCTGGCACGCGAGCTCGAGCTGAATCGGCTCGTCGCGGTCAAGATTCTGCCGCTGCACCTCTCCATGGGCGAAGATGCGATCGAGCGCTTCAAGCGGGAGGCCAAGGTCGCCGCGTCGCTCGACCACCCGCACATCGTACCGGTCCACCGGATTGGGGCGACC
>DATFMZ010000177.1:0-6879 GCA_035266665.1 Gemmatimonadales bacterium
ACGCGTTCCGGGTCGTTGGTGGGCACGGCCACCAAGGTGGTGGGGAGCGCCGCGTCTGGAAAGGCTCCCCCACCCACGCTCGACGTGCCGGCCTCGGCTACCGCCCCATCCACCCGGCGCGCGAGGCGCCGCGCACGCCGCTTGAGTGTGGCCGGATCGGCCGTGAGCATCGCGAGGACGGGAATCTCGCTGAACGTGGTCTCCGGCGACTGATACAGGCGGAGCGTCGCCTCGAGCGCCGCGAGCGCCGTCTTGTCGGGGCGGAGCGCGCGTGCGAGCGGATGATCCCGGAGCCGCTCCACGAGCTCCGCGGCGCCGGCGATCACGCCCGCCTGCGGGCCGCCGAGCAACTTGTCGCCGGAGAAGACGGTGAGTGCTCCGGCGGCGACGCTCGCCGGCACGAGCGGCTCCCCGGTGAGCCCATGGGCGCTGAGATCCACGAGCAGGCCGCTCCCGACGTCGTGCACCACGGGAATCCCGCGCTGCCGGCAGAGTTGAATCAGCTCCTCGACCGCGACGTCCTGGACGAAGCCGTGCATCGCGAAGTTCGACCGATGCACCTTGAGCGCGAGGCGCGTGCGGGCGCTCAGCGCGAGCTCGTAGTCCCTGAGGGAGGTTCGATTCGTGGTGCCGACCTCGGTGAGCACCGTCGCGCTCTCCGCCAGGATGTCGGGGATGCGGAACCCGCCGCCGATCGCCACCAGCTCCCCGCGCGAGACCAGCGTCTCGCCCCCACCCGCGAGCGCGTGCAGGGTGAGGAAGAGCGCCGCGGCGGCATTCACGACCACGAGCGCATCTTCGGCCCCCGTGAGATCGGTGAGGAGGCGGTGCACGTGGCGCTGGCGGGAGCCCCGCTCGCCGGCCTCGAGGTCGTACTCGAGCGCACTATACCCGGCGGCCTGCACGACCGCCTCTACGGCTGCGTCTGCGAACGGGGCGCGGCCGAGGTTGGTGTGCAACACCACGCCGGTTCCGTTTACCACGCGCGTGAGCGAGGGGCGCTCGTACTGCGATACGCGACGCGTTACCTCGGCGAGCCAGCCGTCCGCCGGTGGCTCTCCTCCGTGCTCCCGTGCATACGTGAGCGTGGCGCGGATCGCCGCCGTGACCGCCGTTCGTGGCGCGCCGTCGAGCAATCCCGCTCGCTCGGCGTCCTCGAGCAACGCCCCCACGGCGGGGAGCCGGCGTCGCGGATCGCTCATCGGTGCCCGCCGGCGTGCGTGGTATCCGACGCACGTGTCGTGTCGGCGTGCGTCGTCGTGTCGGATGCCGATGAGGTGTCCGCGACCCGCGTCGTGTCGCTGAAGAAGAGGTGCTTCGAGTCTTCGACGGCACCGTTCACGTTGGTGGCGTGTGCGGCGACGAGATAGCGCGTCCCCGGCGCGATGGTGAGACCGAGCTCGACGACCCAGTTGTTCTCGAGGCGTGGCCGCTGGGCCAGGAGCGACGCGACCCGCGCCGAGTCGGCCGTGCGGAGGGAATCCGCGGCGCGCGAGGTGTCCGCGCCGCGGGCCAACACGCCGGGACGGAATCCCGGCGCCTCGCGGGCCTTGGGGGGCGGCCCGGCCCGGGGCGGTCGCTGGGCGCGATGGGTGGTGTCCGCCGCCGCCTTCGTCGTGTCCGCTCCCTTGCGGGCGGTGTCCGCCGCCGCGGCTTTGGCGGCCGCCGCCGCGGCGGCCGCCGCCTTGGTCACCGAGTCGTAGACCGAGCGCTTGAGCACCGCGAGCACCGGCACGGGTGTCGTGTCGGGCAATTGAAAGACCTGGACGGCGTCGCTCTCCGGCGGCACCGGCGCGAGCATCTGGTCGAACATCACCGTGATGGCGGTGGTGTCGAGCGCCGTCACCTTCTGGATGCGCGGTCCGAGCGTGTCGTGCACGAACATCCAGAAGTCGTGGTGGTAGGTCGAGTCGAGCGTGATCGCGACGGAGTCGAACGCCTCCCGCGACTCGCGCTTCTCATCCCGGTTCTGATCCACCGTCGCGACGAGGGCATACTGCCCCGGCGCCACGGCGTCGAGCGTGAAAGCGCCGGTCGAGTCCGCGTTCGCCACGTACGTGAGGGAGTCGGAGGCCCGAATGGCCTCGATGAGCGCCCCCGCGCCGATGCGGCCCTCTTCCCAATTCACCGCCTCGCCGGTAATCGCCGTATTGGGGATCGGCCCGCCCGTGCTGAACTCGGTGCCGCCGCCGTGCTTCATGATGTTGCGACTCAGATCCGCGATCCCGGGCAGGAGCGTCACCTGGTAGGTGACGTTGGGATGCCAGCCGTCGTCGGGGTGCACCTCGATGGCGTTGCGCTTCCAGTCCACCGCGAGCCCGCGCGGTCGCGGCGAGACACGGAAGAGTTTGTCGAGCGATCCACCCGAGCGCTCGTCCACCACCTCGTCGAACTGAAAACGAACGTTCCCGTGGAATCCGGGAACGATGGAATCGGAGTCCGGGTGGACGTAGAGGAGTCTCGGCGGCGTGAAGTCGGGCGGCCCGCCGGGGGGATCTTGGATCACCGCGCACGCCGCGACCGCGCCGACGGCCGCGGCGAGCGCGATCAGCAGCCGAGTGCGTGGAGCTTCTGTGTGAGCGCGTCGCGCTGTTCGCGCCACGTCTGCTCCTTCGCTCGTTCGCGGTCCACGACCTCGGCGGGCGCGCGCTCCACGAACTGCTGATTGGCCAGCTTCGCGGCGACCCCGCGGAGCAGTCCCGCGATCCGATCGCGCTCGGCCGAGAGCCGCGCGCATTCCCGCGCAAGGTCGATGGCATCGCCGAGCGGCACCGCCAGCGCCGAGCCGTCGGCGAGCACCGCATGCGCCCCCGGCTCCTCCGGCGCGGGGCCGAAGGTGAGTGTCCCGATCTTCGCCAGCCGCTCCACGGTGCGTTGCTCGGCGTTACACGCCTCCGCGGCGTCGAGCGACGCCGGCTGCACGTACGCGCGGACCGCGCGGCCGGGCGCCACGCCGTACTCGGCGCGGATTGCACGCACCGCGCCCACCAGTTCCTGAACCCGTGCGAAGCGGTCGTCCGCCTCGGCGTCGTTCAGGGACGGCTGCCGCTCCGGCCAGGGCGCGGCCGCCAGCAACGTCCCGTCGGTGCCGGGCAGATGACCCCAGAGCTCCTCGGTCACGAACGGCATGATGGGGTGGAGTAGGCGGAGCGCGGTACCGAAGACCTCCGCCAGGAGGCCGCGCGCGACGTCCCCGCCGCGCACCTGTCCGTACAGGCGGGGTTTCACCTGCTCCACGTACCAGTCCGCGAGATCGTCCCACACGAAGTGATAGATCCGGTGCGCCGCCTCGTTCAGCCGGTAGCGCTCGATCGCCTCCGTCACCTCGGCGATGGTGCGCTGGCACTGCGAGAGGATCCAGCGGTCGGCCAGCTCGAACTGCGCCGGGTCGAGCTGGTCGAGCGGCGCGGGCGTGTCCGCGAGATTCTGGAGGATGAAGCGCCCGACGTTCCAGAGCTTGTTCGCGAAGTTGCGGCCCGCAGCGAAGCTCGTCTCGAGGTCGTGCGGATCGAGGATCACGTCCGTCCCGATCGCGCTCCCCGCGATCACGGTGAAGCGGAGCGCGTCCGCCCCGAAGCGCGCCACCACGTCGAGCGGATCGATCCCGTTGCCGCGCGACTTCGACATCTTCTGATGTTGTGTGTCGCGCACGATCCCGTTCAGGAAGACCGTGTCGAACGGGATGTCGCCCATGAAGTGACACCCCGCCATCACCATCCGCGCGACCCAGAAGAAGATGATGTCCGGACCGGTGACCAGCGTGTCGCCCGGATAGAACCGCGCGAGATCTTCCGTTTCCGTCGGCCAGCCGAAGGTGGCGAACGGCCAGAGCCAGGAGGAGAACCACGTGTCGAGCACGTCTTCGTCCTGGCGCACCGCGCCGCCGCATTTCGCGCACGCCGTCATATCCGTTTCCGACACGGTGATGTGCCCGCAGGCGGCATCGGTGCAGTACCACGCGGGAATCCGGTGTCCCCACCAGAGCTGGCGCGAGATGTTCCAATCGCGGATCTCGTCCAGCCAGCGCTGATAGACCGCGCCCCATCGATCGGGCACGAAGCGGAGCCGTCCCTCGTGGTAGGCCGCGAGCGCGGGCTCGGCGAGCGGCTTCATCCGCACGAACCACTGATCGGAGAGCCGCGGCTCGATCACGGTGTCGCACCGATAGCAGTGCCGGACCGCGTGACGGTGTGGCGCGATCTTCTCGAGCTGGCCGGACGCGCGCAACATGTCCACGATGCGGCGGCGTGCCTCGAAGCGGTCCAGCCCGCGCAGGACGGGCGGCACGCGCCCCCCCTCCGTCATGCGTGCCTGCTCGGTCATGATGACCGGCATAGCGCCGTCGGGATCGAGATCGCGTGCGGTGTCGAAGTCGTTGGCGTCGTGAGCCGGCGTGATCTTGAGCATGCCGGTTCCGAAGTCCTGCTCCACCGCGACGTGCGTGCGCACGGGGATCCGGATGCCGGAGAGGGGAATCTCCACCTCGCGCCCGGCCAGATCGTAGCGCTCGTCGTCGGGGTGATAGATCACCGCGACGTCGCCGAACATCGTCTCCGGCCGCGTCGTGGCGACCGTCACGTACTCCGCCTCGTCCGGATCGTCTGCCGCCTCTGCCGCCTCTGCCACTCCTGCCACGCTGCCACCCTGCGGCTCTACCAGCCGGTACTTGATGTAGTACAGCGTCCCGTCGGTCTCGTGAAATTCGGCTTCTTCGTCCGAGAGCGACGTCAGACAGCGCGGGCACCAATGAATCACGCGATGGCCGCGATAGATGAGCCCTTCGTCGTAGAGCTGCACGAAGACGCGACGCACGGCCGTCGAGTAGGAGTCGTCCAGCGTGAACCGCGTGCGTGACCAGTCGCACGAGGCGCCGATCGCCTTGAGCTGCTCCAGAATGGTGCCGCCCGTCGTGTGCACGTGCTCCCACACGCGTTCGACGAACGCCTCGCGGCCGATGTCGTGCCGGTTCAGGCCCGCCTTGACGAGCATCCGCTCCACGACGTTCTGCGTCGCGATGCCGGCGTGATCGGTGCCCGGGAGCCAGCAGGCCTCTCTCCCGCGCATCCGCTCGAAGCGGATCAGCACGTCTTGCACCGTGTTGTTGAGCCCGTGTCCCATGTGGAGCCGGTCGGTCACGTTCGGCGGCGGGATCACGATCACGAACGGCTCGCGCGGGGACTCGGCGTCGGCCGTGAACACGCCGGCGTCCAGCCAACGACGGTAGGTCGCGGCCTCGATCGCGGTCGGATCGTATTGTGGGGCGAGCTCGATTTTCTCGGTCATCGGGTGATGGCACGCGGCCCGGCGGGCGCGTTCAGGGTTCACTCGGCGTAGCGGGAATGGGGTGCGGCAGATCACTGCCGTCGACGAGAATGCGGTTCACCACGACCTCGGCCCCGGGGACGGCCCGTGCGAGCTCACCGGCCACGCGCCGCGCGACGGCGTCGGGGGCGTTGCCCGAGAGCTCGACGAGGCCCGCGCCCACCGAGTGGACGCGGATGTCCAGCCCGCGGGTGCGCGGATGGCCGCGGAGCGCGGACCGGACGGCGCGCTGGATCTGGGCGGGGTCGGGCGCCAGGGGCTCCGGCTGGCGGCCGAAGCGGCGCACGATCCCGCGCAGGCGTTCGCCGCGCATGTCGCCCAACATCTCACCCACCACCGCACCGGCGACCAGCCCGATGCCGAACCCCGCGGCCGCGGTGAGCGCAATGCCGACGACTCCATTGTCGCGATCGATCCTGCGCGGCACCGTTCCTCCCGTAGCATCGACTCTGTGCACGTGGTAGAATTATAAACAATGCCGTCGCCGACGGTCGAAATCAACGCAGTTCGTCACGCCTCAACCCCATTCGATGACCGATACGATTCACATCACCCTGCCCGACGGATCCCGCCGCGACGTGCCCGTGGGCACGACGCCGCGCGAGCTGGCCGAGGCCATCGGCCCGCGTCTCGCGAAGGCGGCGGTGGCGGCTCGCGTGGACGGCCAGGTGCGCGATCTCGGCCGGCCGCTCACGGCCGACGCCGCGGTCGCGATTCTCACCGACCGCGATCCGGCGGCGCTCGACGTGTTGCGCCATTCCGCGGCGCACGTACTCGCGACGGCCGTCCGCCAGCTCTTCCCCGATGCGCAGATCGGGTTCGGCCCGGCCATCGAGGACGGGTTCTACTACGACTTCGACGTGGGGCGTCCGTTCACGCCCGAGGATCTTGAGGCGATCGAGGCGCGCATGCGCGACGTCGCCAAAGAGGACTATCCCTTCACGCGCGAAGAGGTAGATCGCACCCAGGCCGAGGGCCGGTTCAAGGGCGATCCCCTGAAGCTCGAGCGGCTGAGCGAGCTCGGGGACGACGAGACGATCTCGATCTACACCGACGGGCCGTTCGTCGACCTCTGCCGCGGGCCGCACCTGGCCTCCACCGGCCGCATCAAACATTTCAAGCTCCTCCACGCCGCGGGCGCCTACTGGCGGGGGGACGAGCGGCGCCAGATGCTCCAGCGCATCTACGGCACGGCGTGGTTCGACCAGAAGGATCTCGACGCCTACCTCCACCGGCTCGAGGAGGCGCGCAAACGCGATCACCGCGTGCTCGGCAAGCAGCTCGATCTCTTCTCGATCCAGGAGGTCGTGGGGCCGGGCCTCATCTTCTGGCATCCGCGCGGTGCCATGATCAAGTGGCTGCTCTCCCGGGCGGTGGAAGACGACAACGTCGCGAACGGCTACGAGCTGGTCTACACGCCCAACGTGACGCGCGAAGAGCTCTTCAAGATCTCCGGCCATCTTCCCCTGTACGAGGCCAATCAGTATCCCGCCATGGCGGCGGGCGCGGGTGAGGCTGAAGACGTCCGCTATCGGGCGAAGCCCATGAACTGCCCGA
>DATFMZ010000178.1:0-9481 GCA_035266665.1 Gemmatimonadales bacterium
GGTATCCGCGGCGGGCTTCCAGGTGCTCTACCGCAACGACACCACCGCGGCGCAGCACCTCTTGGACGACGCGCTACGGAGTCATCCGCTCTCCGGGTTGGCGCCCCTCGACCGCCCCTATTCGCGGCTCGCCGCCGCCTACGCGTCGGCGGGCCGCCCCGCCGAGGCACGCCGCCTGCTGGCGGAGTATGCCCGGGCGGTGCCGGACGGAATTCGCCGCGGCGATTTCATGATCGTCGGGGCCGACGGGGCGATCGCGATGGCGGAAGGGAAGTGGCGAGCGGCGATTGACACCCTGCGACGCATGCGGGCCGACGGCTCGTGTCCCGCTTGCGGCGACTTCGAGATCGGGCAGGCCTTCGATCACCTCGGGCAGACCGACTCGGCGCTGGCCAGCTATCTCGCCGCGACGAACACGCCCGGCCCGATGCGCACGTTCCAGGTGGACTATGGGAAGGCACCCGCCTACCACCGCATCGGCGAGATCTACGAGGCGCGGGGCGACCGCGCCAAAGCGATCGAGTACTACCAGAAATTCGTTGGTCTCTGGAAGAACGCCGACCCCGATCTGCAGCCCCTGGTGAAGGACGTCAAAGCCCGCATCGCCCGGCTCACCGCGCAGGGAGGATGACCGAGGCGTTCGAGGTCGCCGCCGCGGTCGCGCGGGCCCGTGCGGCCCAGGGCGCGTGGGGTGCGCTCTCCTCCCGGGCACGTGCGCGACGGCTCGTCGCCCTGCGGCGGGTGCTCATCGAACGCCTCGACGAGATCGTCGAGGTCGTGCACGCCGAAACCGGGAAGCCCAGGCTCGAGGGGCTCGCGCACGAAGTCCTCATCATCGCGAATCTGCTCCGGACGTACGAGCGGCGGGCGCCGGCGCTTCTCGCTTCACGTCCCGTCGGTTCAGGCCTCCTGATCACCAAGTCCGGCACCAAGTACTACGAGCCGTACGGTGTCGTCGGCATCATCTCCCCCTGGAACTTCCCGTTTTCCCTCCCCGCGATCCCGACGGTGAGCGCGCTCTTCGCGGGGAATGCCGTGGTCCTGAAGCCGTCTGAGGTGACGCCCCGGAGCGGGGCGATGGTGGGAGAGCTGGTGCGGCAGGCGCTTCCCGAGTTTCCCGATCTGGTTCAGGTAATCGAAGGGGCCGGGGACGTCGGCGCCGCGCTGGTGGCCGCGCCGGTGGACAAGCTCGTCTTCATCGGGAGCGAGGCGACGGGCCGGCGCATCATGCGCGATGCGGCCGAGACGCTCACCCCCGTGCTCATGGAGCTCGGGAGCAACGACGTTGCGATCGTCTGCGAGGACGCGAACGTCGAGCGGGCGGCCGCTGGCATCGTCTGGGGGGCCGTCGCGAACGCAGGCCAGGTGTGCATGGCGACGGAACGGGCGCTCGTCGCGCAAGCGGTGTATGACCCGTTCGTCGCGGCCGTGCGCCGGGAGCTCGCGGCCCTGCGACTCGGGCGCGGGCCGGACGCCGACGTCGGTCCGCTCATCGCGCCCGCCCAACGTGCCGTACTCGACGGCATCGTGGCAGACGCCGAGCAACATGGGGCGAAGGTGGAGCGGCCCGGCGGTGCCGCCGGTGACGGCCTCTATCCGCCGACGCTGATTCTCGACTCCTCTGAGGCCATGCTCTTTCACCGCACGGAGGCGTTCGGGCCGCTCCTGCCCGTGCTTGCCGTGCCCGACGATGCGGCGGCGGTGCGGATCGCCCGGGCCGGCGGATTCGGGCTCAACGCCTCGATCTGGACCCGGAGTCGCCGACGGGCGGAGCGGATCGCCGCCGCACTGCCCACCGGATCGGTGATGGTGAACGACGTCCTGGCGAACTTCGGGATGAGCCAGCTCCCCTACGGTGGTGTGGGCCGCAGCGGATTCGGCCGGCTTCAGGGGGACGAGGGCCTGCTGGAGTTCGTGCGGGTCAAGGCGGTGGCGACGACCCGGATCCGCTTTCGCCGCGAGCCGTTCTGGTTCCCCTATCGGGCGCGCACCTATCGGGCCGCCCGGCGGCTGCTCGGCGCGTGGTTCGCGCCGGGACTTGCCGCGAAGCTCCGCGCCCTCTTCTCCACGGACCCCGGGGGCCGTGCGTAGGTATCATGGCCATCCGTCACGGCGGCTGGCCCCCAAGTGATTGACATTCCGTCGTCTGGCGGTAACCTGTATCCGCTCGCTTGGAATCCCACTCCACACGAGGACCGGTATGGCCGAGAAGAAGCAACAGTGGGGCACCCGCGTCGGTCTCGTTCTGGCGATGGCCGGCAATGCGGTCGGCCTCGGCAACTTCCTCCGGTTTCCCGCCCAGGCCGCCAACAATGGCGGCGGCGCCTTCCTGATCCCGTACCTGATCTCGTTCGTCCTGATGGGCATTCCGCTCCTCTGGGTCGAATGGGCCATCGGACGGCACGGCGGGCTCTTCGGGCACCACTCGGCGCCCGGGATGTTCGACCGGTTGGGCAAGCAGAAGTGGCTCAAGTACGTCGGGGTGTTCGGGCTGTTTACCAACCTCACGGTGGCGGCCTACTACGCGTACATCGAGTCCTGGACCCTCTCGTACGTGTTCCATTCGCTCATCGGCACGTTCCACAGCGTCTCACCGACGACCTTCTTCCCACAGTATCTCGGCGAGCATGCGAACTCGATCTTTGCGCTCCCCGGTGAGGCGATGTTCTGGTTCGTCGTGACACTGACCCTGAACGTCTGGATTCTGTCGCGCGGTCTGGAGAAGGGGATCGAGATCGCCGCCAAGATCGGCATGCCGCTCCTCCTCGGCTTCGGCGCCATCCTCGCGGTACGCGGTCTCTTCCTCCACACGACCGATCCGGGCGTCGTGCAGAGTCCGCTGGCCGGTCTCGGCTTCGTCTGGACGCCCAAGCTGTCCGGGCTCAAGAACCCGAGCACGTGGCTCGCCGCCGCCGGGCAGATCTTCTTCACCCTGTCGGTGGGGATGGGCTCCATCCACTGCTATGCATCGTACCTCGGCAAGAATCAGGACATCGCGCTGAATGCCGCGTCGGCCGGGTGGATGAACGAATTCGTCGAAGTCGTGCTCGGCGGCACCATCCTGATCCCGATCGCCACGGCATACCTCGGGCTCAATGCGGTCCAGGCGGCCACGGCGGGCGGCAGCGGGTTCGGGCTCGGATTCCTGACCCTGCCCACGCTCTTCCAGCATTGGGGATGGTTCGCTCCGATCGCCGGTGCGCTCTGGTTCGGCCTGCTCTTCTTCGCCGGTATCACCTCGTCGCTCGCGATGGGGCAGCCCATCCTCGCGTTCTTCGAGGATGAGTACAAGGTGCGGCGCACCCGCGCGGCAATCCTGTTCGGAATCGCCACCTTCGCCCTCGGCTTCATCTGTGTGTGGCTCTATGCCGGTGGGTCGTTCGACGAGTTCGATTTCTGGAGCGGGACGTTCTCCCTCGTGCTCTTCGCGCTCGGTGAGATCTTCATCTTCACCTGGGTCTTCGGGATCGACAATGCGTGGGGCGAGCTCAACCGGGGTGCGGACATGAAGATCCCGCGCATCTTCCGGTTCGTCATGAAGTACGTGACCCCGTTGTTCATCGCGGTCGTCTTCGTGGGCGCGGTGTTCAAGCCGTCCGGCGAATGGGGCGACGCAATCGTGTCGCTCTTCACCGGCCACGGCTGGCCGTTCGCGCCCGACAGCGTGATCGGCAAGATCTTCCACATCGGTGTCACCAACTACGTCTGGTTCCAGAACGGACAGCCCACCAAGGATTTCGTGCAGGACCTCACGCGCATGATCCTGCTCGGCGTGTTCATCCTGCTGTCGGTCTTGGTGTGGTTCGCGTGGAAGCGTAAGGAACGGGAGGCCGTCCAATGAGTCGCGAAGCCTGGATCATGCTGATCTGCACGTGGTCCGTGATCATCTTCTTCACGGCCCGGTTCTTCATCCTGGTGCTCAAGACACCTCAGCGGGGGGCCGACGATCCCCCGCCTCAGTGACCGGCGGCCTGGCCGCCGTCCCGCGGGTCGGGCTGCACAGCCCGGCCCGCACGGGTATATTCGGACCCGTCACCGGCGGTGGGCCCGCCGCGGGCCGCTGCGTGTGGTGATACGAATACGACCATAGCCCGCCCCCAGCGGGCTTCTTCGTGGAGCCGCCATAATGCTCATTGCGCTTATCCTCGCTCTCAGTATTCTGTCGCTGCTTGTCGCGATCGGGCTCGCCCGATGGGTGCTGAAGCAGGACAACGGCACCCCCGAGATGCGCGTCATCTCCGACGCGATCCAGGAGGGCGCAAACGCCTTCCTCAACCGCCAGTACAAGACGATCGCGGGATTGAGCCTCGTCCTCGGAGCGCTCATCTGGGTGCTCTATGCCTTCTTCCGGACGCCGCACCCAGGCGAGCCGGCGGCCGGCACCCTCGCCGTCACCACGACCATCTCGTTCCTCTTCGGCGCGCTCTGCTCTGGGGTCGCCGGGCTGGTCGGCATGTTGGTCGCCGTACGCTCCAACATCCGCACCGCGAGCGCCGCGCGATCGAGCGTCGACCGGGCGCTTCAGATCGCGCTTCGGGGCGGGGCGGTGAGCGGCCTATTCGTGGTCGCGACGAGCCTCCTCGGCGTGGGCGGCCTGTACTTCGTGCTCGACGCGATGCACTTCGAGCCGACGCGCATTCCGCTCATGATCGTCGGCTACGGCTTCGGTGCGTCGTTCGTGGCGCTCTTTGCCCAGCTCGGCGGCGGGATCTACACCAAGGCCGCCGACGTCGGCGCCGACCTGGTCGGCAAGGTCGAGGCCGGGATCCCCGAGGACGACCCGCGGAACCCGGCCGTGATCGCCGATCTCGTGGGCGACAACGTCGGCGACTGCGCGGGCCGCGGCGCGGATCTCTTCGAATCGACCGCTGCCGAGAACATCGGTGCGATGATCCTCGGTGCCACGCTCGCCAAAGTGAACGGGGCATCGTTCAGCTCGGCCGCGCTCGTCGTGGGGGTCATGCTGTTTCCGCTCATCGCGCGCGCACTGGGCCTGATCGCCTCGATCATCGGGGTGCTGGTCGTCAGGGTGCGCGGTGAGGAGGACCCGATGCAGGCGCTGAACCGCGGCTACTGGGTCACGGCGTTCCTCGCCGCGCTCGGGTTCGTCGGGGCAACGCGCGTCCTCCTCAATCCCTCGGGCGCGCCGGACGCGTGGTGGCATTTCGCGATCTGCGGGGTGATCGGTATCGCCACGTCGATCGTGTTCGTGTACATCACGCAGTACTACACCGAGTACCGCTATCGGCCGGTCAAGACCATTGCCGCAGCCTCGTCGACGGGCGCTGCGACGAACATCATTGCGGGCATGGCCGTCGCGTTCGAGTGCACCGCCATGCCATCGATCGCCATCGGTGCCGCGATCATCTCCTCCTACAAGCTCGGCGCCTCCAGTGGACTGCAGGACGCGGGCCTCTTCGGCACCGCGGTCGCCACCATGGGGATGCTCGGCACCGCTGCGTACATCCTGGCGATGGATACGTTCGGTCCGATCACCGACAACGCCGGCGGCATCATCGAAATGTCGCAGCAGCCCGACGAGATCCGCGCCCGTACCGACCGCCTCGACGCCGTGGGGAACACCACCAAGGCGCTCACCAAGGGCTACGCTATCGGGTCGGCCGCGCTCGCCGCGTTTCTCCTCTTCTCCGCATACCTGGATGAGGTCGGCGCGCTCGGGCATCCGCTCGCCGCGGTCAACATCGCACGGCCCGAGGTGTTCGTGGCCGGGCTCCTCGGCGCGATGCTCGTCTTCTGGTTCTCCGCGCTCGCCATCAGCGCCGTCACCAAGGCGGCGGTGAACGTGATCAAGGAAGTGCGCCGGCAGTTCCAAGCGGATCCGGGCATTCTCGCCGGCACGTCAAAGCCCGACTATGGCCGGGCGGTCGATATCGTCACGGTCGGGGCGCTCAAGGCGATGGTGGCGCCCGGGCTGCTCGCCGTCGGCATGCCGGTCGCGGTCGGGCTGTTCTTCCGCATCTGGGGCGTCGGGGCCGAGACGGTGGCCGCGTTCCTTATGGTCGGCACCATCGCCGGCATCCTCGTCGCCACCCAGCTCAACAACGGCGGCGGTGCGTGGGACAACGCCAAGAAATTCATCGAGATGGGCGAGTACGGCGGCAAGGGCAGCGAGGCGCACAAGGCGGCTGTCGTCGGTGACACCGTCGGCGATCCCTTCAAGGATACCGCCGGTCCGTCGCTCCACGTCCTCATCAAGCTGCTGAGCACCGTGACGCTGGTGTTGGCGCCGCTGTTTGTGTAGGCGGACGCAGGTGGGCGGGGGCGGTCGGAGGCGGGTACGGTGAAGCTTCACACGAAGATCGTATTGGGCCTGGTGCTGGGCGCGTTGGCGGGAGTCGCCGCCAACGCGTTCGCACCTGGTGCCGCGTGGGTCAACTGGATCGACAACAACGTCGCGGGGCCGGTGGGGCAGGTCTTCCTCCGGATGCTCCTCATGACCGTCGTGCCGCTGGTCTTCGCGTCGCTCACCCTGGGCGTCGCGGGCCTCGGCGACATCGGCAAGCTCGGTCGGCTGGGCGGGCGCACCCTCTTCTACTTCGTCATCTCCAGCGGCATCTCCGTCGTCATCGGACTCACGCTCGTCAACGTGATCCGGCCGGGCGCGGGGATCGATCTCGCGACCCGCCAGCACCTGCTCGAGACGTACGCCGGCCAGGCCCAGGGCCTCGGCGCCGTGGGGACCACGCACTTCGGAATCTCCACCTTCGTCAACATCGTGCCGCGGAATCCCGTCGATGCCGCGGCACGCATGGACATGCTGGGCGTGATCTTCTTCGCGATCGTGTTTGGCGCCGCGCTCACGATGATTCCGAAGGAGCGCGCCGACCCGATGATCCGGGTCATCGAGGCGCTCGGCGACGTCGTCATCAAGATCATCGATTTCGCGATGAAGCTCGCCCCGTACGGCGTCTTCGGCCTGATCTTCGTCGTGACCTCGCAGTTCGGCTTCGACATCCTGAAGAAGCTCGGTCTGTACGTCGTCGTCGTGGTCGGTGGGCTGCTGATCCACGCGACGATCGGCCTATCCACGCTGGTGCGCGTGCTCGGCGGGATGAGCCCGGTCAAGTTCTGGCGGAAGGCGGTGGACAGCGTGGTCACCGCGTTCTCCACGAGTTCGAGCAACGCCACGCTTCCCACCAACATCAAGGTGGCCGAGGAAGAGCTTGGCGTGCCGCCCAAGGTTGCGGGCTTCGTGCTGCCGCTCGGTGCCACGATGAACATGAACGGCACGGCGCTCTACGAGGGCGTGACGGTGCTCTTCCTGGCCCAGGTGTTCGGCGTGCACCTTGGGTTGCTGCAGCAGCTCATCGTGATCACGATGGCCGTGGTGACGGCGATCGGCGCGGCGGGTGTGCCGGGCGGGTCGCTCCCCTTGATGATGGTGGTGCTCGGCACCGTCGGCGTACCGCCGGAAGCCATCGCGATCATTCTCGGCGTGGACCGCATTCTCGACATGTGCCGCACCACACTCAACGTGAGCGGCGATCTCACCGCCGCGGTCTACGTGGCGCGGGTCGAGGGCATGAAGGAGCGCGGCGAGGCGTTGGCGGCTGGCGGCGCTGGGTAGTAGGATGCCGTACCGCGTGGACGGGCGCATCCCGCCGGTCCACGCCGACCTACTCGTACCGTAAGCTCTCCACCGGATCGACGGCCGCGGCTCGACGCGCTGGCAGGTATCCCGCGGCCAGTCCGATTACCGTGAGAATCCCCACCGCCGTGAAGGCCACGGGCCACGAGAGGATCGGGTTCGCGAGAATCTGCAGCGTCATCGTGCTCTGCGGCACCATGCGCACCAGCCCGACCACCGTGCCGGAGATCGCGAGTCCGATGGCGCCGCCGGTGAGGCAGAGGAGGAGCGCCTCGAAGACGAACTGGCTCATGATGTGCTTCCGCCGCGCGCCCACCGCCAGCTTCACGCCGATCTCCCGCGTGCGCTCCCGCACGACGACGTACATGATGTTCGCCACGCCGACGCCGGCGATGAGGAGGGTGAAGCCGCCGACCACGGTGAGAAAGACCTGAATGCCGGTGCTGATGCCCGAAATCATCTTCGTCTCTTCGACGAAATCCCAGATTCCGAGGGCGCGAACGTCGCGCGCGTCGAATTTGTGACGCCGACCGAGGGTCTCGTACACCTCTCGCTTCACGCGCGGCGCCAGCGCAACGTCACGCGGCCGCACGATCAGGTGATCGACGTAGTGCTGGCCGTACATGGAGGCGAACGTCGACGCCGGAATGATCGCCCGATCGGCATCCGGGCCGTTGTTGTTGTCGAACTGGAGCTTGTCCTCCATCACCCCAATCACCGTGAACGGGACGCGGTCGACCGTCACGGTCTTGCCGATGGGGTTCGCGCCCTTGAACAGGCGAAACGCCATGGAGTCGCCGAGAAAGAGCACGCGGCGCTTGAGCGCCACGTCCTGCTGGTCGATGAAGCGTCCACCGGAGTCCGGATACATGGATCGCAACATCTCGAATTGCGGCTGCACGCCCTCCATGTAGGTCGTCGACTTGACGCTCCCGTAGGCAAAGGTCGAACCCCACTTCGCGTAGCTCGCGCTCGCGAAGTCGATGCCCGGAATCGTCTCCTTGAGCAGCGCGAGATCGCTCTCGTCGAGACGGATGCGGCGCCCCTTCGGCAGCCCCTCGTACGTCATGCCGGTCTCGCCGCCGTAAATCATGAGAATGTGATTCCCCGCGTTCACCGTTCCGCGCATGAACGCGTCGCCCAAGCCTTCGCCGAAGGCGAGGAGGAGCACGATCGCGATCGTGCCCCACGTGATCGCGAACATCGTGAGAAACGCGCGCGTCTTCTGCGCCTTGAGGTCGCCCCAGAACTCCTCGAAGAGAATCGCCCACATCGGTCAGTACCGCAGCGCGTCGACCGGGTCGAGATTCGCCGCCCGGGTCGCGGGGAACAGGCCGGCGAACGCGGCGATGGCGGCGAGCAGGCCGAGCGTCACGCCCACGACGACCGGTGAGATCTGCGGGTGCCCCACGATCTCGTTGCTGCCGAAGAGACTCGCCAGGGTGACCAACCCCCAGGAGATCGCGAGCCCGAGTGCGGCGCCGATGGCCACGATCATCGCGGCTTCCGCGAGGAACTGCAGGAGGATGTCGTGCCGCGTCGCGCCCACCGAGCGCTTGATGCCGATCTCCCGCGTCCGCTCGCGGACGACGATGAACATGATGTTTGCGACTCCGATACCGCCCACGGTGAGCGTGAAGCTTCCCACCACGGCGAGGAAGACGTTGAAGCCGAAGAAGAACGTGTCGAAGAACTTGAGGTTCTCCGCGGTATCCCAGATGCCGAGCGCGTCGTGGTCGGTCGGGTCGAAGTGCTGCACCCGTCCAAGGGTCTCGTACACCGCGCGCTCGATGGTGCCGTGCTGCGCCGCCACTTTCGGTTTGTAGATGATGTTGTTGATGAACCGTGCACCGAAGAGTGCGACGTAGGTGG
>DATFMZ010000179.1:0-5697 GCA_035266665.1 Gemmatimonadales bacterium
GCCGCCGGTGCTCGGCCTCGACGAGCGGGTCGCGTTTCGGGATGCGGCCGTCGCCGCGCTCGACGCATTGCCGCCGGCGAGCGGCCGCCTGGTGATCGATCTGGTGGCCACGCACGCCGTGGACAGCGCGGGACTCGGTGCGCTCATCGTGGTCCAGCGTCACGCCGCGGAACGCCGGCAGTCCATCTGTCTGCGCCACATGACCGATGAGCTTCGGTTCCTGCTCGTGTTGACGAAGCTCGCCGATCTGTTCGACGTCGAGGGGTAGTTCAGCACCGCATCGCCGGGCGCCGCGCGCGCTCTACGTGCTATATTCCTGCCGGTTCATGACTCGCCGTATCTCAACCAGTGAGCGTCGTTCTTGACCAACCGGCCGCCCCGCCGCCGGGTGCTCTTCGTGGAAGACGAGAGCGGACTGCGGCGGGCCTACGAGCGCTACTTCGCGTCCCGTTACGATGTGCAGTTCGCGGAAACCGGCGCGCAGGCGCTCGGGATGCTGCGCGCGTCGGTGCCGGACGTGCTGGTGCTCGATCTCCGGCTGCCGGACGCCGATGGGCTCGAGTTGTTGCGGGAGATCCGCGGCCTCCAACCGACGCTTCCGGTGATCGTGACCACTTCCTACACCAGCATGCAGCCGCTGATCGAGGTCCTCGGCATCGACCACAGCGGGTTCCTCCTCAAGCCGTTCGAGCTCAATGACCTCGGCGCCCGCATCGACGCCGCCGGCTGACCTCGTCCTGAGCGCGCGCGACATCTCGCGGCGCTTCGGCTACCGGCGGGTGCTGAACACCGTCTCGCTCGAGCTGTACCGCGGGCAGGTGCTGCTCCTCGTGGGCGCGAACGGCGCGGGGAAGACCACGCTCCTGCGCGTGCTGGCCGGCCTGCTCAGGCCGTCGCAGGGGACGGTGACCCACTCGGCGGCGGTGGGCCTCGTCGCACACGATGCCATGCTCTACGACGCGCTGAGCGCGTACGAGAACCTGGCGTTCTTCCAGCGCCTCCACGGTGGGAAGGATCCCGCGCGCATTCGCGCGCTGCTCGATCAGGTCGGGCTGGCCGACCGGGCGGACGATCGCGTTGGGACGTTCAGCCGGGGGATGGTGCAACGCGTCGCGATCGCGCGCGCGTTGCTGGCGGAGCCGACGCTGCTCTTGCTCGACGAGCCGCTCACCGGTCTCGACGAGCGGACGACGCGCATCGTGCTCGACGTGCTCACCGGGCTCCGCGACGCAGGTACCGCGATGATGGTGGTGAGCCATCAACCCACGGACTTCCTCGGGGTCGCGACGCACATCGCCCGCATCTCCAAGGGTGGCCTCACCGTTCCCGAGCCGTTCACCACGGCATCCACCACCGCGCCGCTCACCTACGACGGGGCCTGAGCGATGCCCTCCGTCTCGCGTGCGGCGCTCGCCATCGCCGGGAAAGACATCGCCATCGAGTGGCGGACCAAGACCGCGATCATCTCCGGTCTCGTCTTCGCGATTCTCGTCCTCGCCATTCTCTACTTCTCGCGCGATCCGACCGCGGTTTCCGATCTCGACATTGCGCCGGGCACGCTCTGGGTCACGTTCACCTTCGCCGCGATGCTGGGACTGAACCGGGCGTTTCTCCTGGAGCGCGAGCGCCGCGCCATGGACGGCCTGCTCCTCACGCCCGCGCCCCGGTCCGCGATCTTCTGGGGCAAGTTCCTCGGCAATCTCGTCTTCGTCGGGACCATCGAAGCGGTGAGTCTCCCGCTCTTCGTCCTCTTCTACAACGTGCCCGTCTGGAACCGGCTCCCGCAGCTGATCCTCGTGATCGCGATGGCCACGATCGCGTTCGTCGCGGTGGGCACACTGCTGAGCGCGATGGTGGTCCGGACGCGTCATGCAGAGCTGATGCTCCCGCTCCTGCTGCTTCCCTTTTTGGTGCCGCCCCTCGTTGGTGGGGTTCAGCTCACGGCGAGTCTCTTGAACAATCGACCCTTGAGCGAGGTGTGGGGGTGGCTTAAGTTGATCGGCGCCTTCGACATAGCTTTCGTTACGGTCGCGGCGCTCCTCTTCGAGGTGATACTGGACGAATGACTCGACGCGATGAAGCGGTCCGTCTGGCCCGATCCGGCCGAATCGTCACCATGCTTTCCCTGGTGCTCCTTGCGGGGATCTATGTGCGCGCGCTGGTCTTCACGCCCATCGAAGCGACCCAGGGCGCCGCGCAGAAGATCTTCTACCTCCACGTTCCGGCGGCGATCTGCACCGAGCTCGCGTTCGGCATCTGCGGGCTCGTGAGTATCGCCTACCTCTGGCTCAAGGATCGCCGGATGGACATGTTCGCCTCCTCATCCGCCGAAGTGGGGGTGGCGTTCGGGACGATCATCCTGACCACGGGACCGATCTGGGGGAAGCCGATTTGGGGCACCTGGTGGTCCTGGGATGCCCGGCTCACGTCGACGCTGTTCCTATTCCTATTATTTGTCGGCTACATGGTCCTCCGCGGAGTGGTCACCGATCCCGATCTCCGCGCCAGATTCTCGGCCGTGATCGGGATCATGGGGCTCGTACTGATCCCCTTCATCCACCTGACGGTCTATCTCTTCCGCACGCTGCACCCCATGCCGATCGTCCTGAAGCCCAGCGCGCCATCACTGCCCGCGGTGATGCTCGTGACCCTCCTGCTGTCGTTCGGGGTGTTCGTACTGCTCTACGTGGGCTTCGTGATGCAACGGTACGCCCTCGCGATTCTGCGGGACGTCCGCGACGAGGAGGCCGCGAATGCCGCCTGACAACAGTGGCTACATGGTCGCCGCGTACATCATCGTCGGCGTCGTGGTGGTGGGGTACTTCATCTCGCTGTGGGTGCGGGTCAGGGACGCCGCTAAGAAGAAATAGGCGGGACCAAGGAGCAGGGGATCGTCAGCCCCGTGCGCCCTGCTCCTCCCAGCTGAGCCCCGTCTCCCGCTCCCACATGGCCATCGCCTCTCGCGCGGCCTCCGGGTCCCCGGTGGCGGCGAGGGAGCGGGCATTCTCGCGCAGAGCGTCCGGACCCGCCCCTGCGGCGTAGGCCCGCGCGAAGCGCGCACCCGCGGTGTTGTGATCGCCAAGCCGCCGGTAGAGGAATCCCGCCGCCATCGCCGCCTCGGCGAGCTCGTCGATGACCAATGCCTCCTCGTAGGCTCGGAGTGCGTCGCGCGTGCGATACGCCGCGCCGTACATCCCACCGAGTGCGATCCACGCCCCCGGCTGATCGGAGAATCGGGCCGTGCAGCGCTCGGCTTCGGCGATGGCACCGAGCGGATCGCCGGCGTCGCGATAGGCGTCGATCAGCGCCCGATGCGCGGTGCCGTACCGGGGGGCGTATCGCGAGGCGAGACGCAGCCACGGGATGGCGGCCTTCGGCCCCCGCGCCGCCGTCAGGCGGCGGGCGCGGCGCATCGCGAGCGCGGCAAGGGATGCGCGGAGACGGGCGAAGAAACCCGCGCGCGCTGAGGCGGAATCGTCAGCCATATCCGGCTTGGGGGAAGGACGGGTTCTAAGGTAACGCCCGGGGCTCACCCGCGCCTGAAGACGAGGCTCGCGTTGACCCCGCCGAACCCGAACGAGTTGGATTGGGCGACGGCCGGCGTGGCGTGGCGCCCCATGCCGGGGAGGTAATCGAGGTCGCAGGCGGGGTCGGGTTGCCGGAGATTGATGGTCGGAGGAAGCCAGCCCCGCTGGAGTGCGAGCGCGGTGATGCCCGCCTCGATCGCCCCGCTCGCACCGAGGGCGTGGCCGTAGTAGCCCTTGGTGCTGCTCACCGGAAGTCGGTAGGCGTGCGCGCCAAAGACGGTCTTGAGGGCCGCCGTCTCGGTGCTGTCGTTGAGGGGCGTCGACGACCCGTGCGCGTTCACGTACTCCACCGCCGACGGCTCGATCCCGGCATCGTCGAGCGCGATCTGCATGGCGCGCGCGGCCTCACGGCCGCCCGGCTTCGGCGCCGTCATGTGATGGGCGTCGTTGGTGAGACCGTATCCCGCCACCTCGCCGTAGATCTTCGCGCCGCGGGCCACCGCCCGCGTCCACTCCTCCAGGATCAGGACGGCCGCTCCCTCCCCCATGACGAAGCCGTCTCGGTCGACGTCGAACGGACGGGACGCGGTCTCTGGATCGTCGTTCCGGCACGACATCGCCCGGATGATGGCGAAGGCCCCGAAGCAGAGCGGGGAGAGCGGTGCCTCGGCGCCCCCCGCGAACACCACGTCGGCTCGCCCGTCGCGCACGGCGCGGAAGCCCTCGCCGACGGCAATCGTCCCCGAGGCACATGACATGGCGTTGGTGGCATTCGGCCCCGTGCAACCGAGCGCGATCGCGATGTTGCACGAGACCGCGCCGCCGAATACGGTGAGCGCGAGCGCGGGATCCACCGCGTGGAGGCCCTCGGCGAGGTATCGGCCGGCCTGGGCTTCCGCGTGACTCACGCCGCCCAGGGCCGATCCCATCATCACACCGATCCGATCGCGATTCTCACGCTCGAGTTGCAGCTCGGCGTCGGCGGCCGCGAGCTGGGCGGAGACGACGCCGAGCTGCGAGAAGCGATCGAGGCGCCGCACCTGTTTCTGCGCGAGGTGATCGGTCGGGCGGAAGTCCGGGATCTCCGCAGCGATCCGGCTCCGGAAGGGCTCGGGATCGAACCGCGTGATCACGCGTACCGCCGAGCGGCGGGCCTCGAGCCCGCACCAGAGCGCCTCGACGCCCGTGCCGATCGGCGTGATGCAACCGATGCCCGTGATCGCGACGCGTCGTGTCATGCCGTCTCCGCCTTCCGCTTGAGACCCGCGAGCGTGCGCGCTGCGATCGCATGCACGAAGTGCGGTCCGATCACCGCGTTGGCCGCGAACCCGCCGATCAACGGCCACCGGGGCCCGTGCCACTCGTGGAGGATCTCGACGTCGACCGCACCGTCGGTCCCCTCCACGGTCCAGAGGACGTCCATGCCCGTCGTCACGCCGCGAATGTGCCGGTAGCGCACGCTCCGTGCGGCCGGATCGATCCACATCTTCGAGACCCACCAGACGGGATAGCGGATCGGGCCGAACGGACGCCAGGCCGCCATCTCCACTACCGCGTGCTCCGCGTGGCGTTCGAGGCAGCGCACCCGGCGATAGTGCGTGAGGAAGCTCGGCCAGCGCTCCACATCGCTGGCGAGCGTGAAGACCCGCGCGGTCTCCGCGCGCACGGCGATCCGGTCAACGGTGCGCATGCGTCGTGTTCCATGCGGCAACCAGTCGATACCCCGGCCGCTTCACGACCCTCGCGGAGACGTCCGCCGCGGCGAGCACGGTATCGAGCTCCCCCGGGGAAAACCCGCGGCGGACGGACAGAACCCCGTCATGCCGCGAGACCGGGTGGAAGCCGAGGAGATGGGCCGCGGTCCAGAACCCGGCCATCGCGAGCGCATGCCGCCGGAGATCCGCGACGATCACGCCGACCCGTGCCAGGCGGTCCATGGCGCGCACGATCTCGGCCGCCGCGTCGCGCGAGAAGTGGTGCAGCAGCTGGCTCGCGAGGACGAGGTCCACCGAGCGCGGTCCGAGCGGGAGACGGGAGAGGTCGGCGACCACGGCCGCCTGTCGAGCGCGGCGGCACCGGCGGGTCGCTTCACGATGCCGGTCGAGCGCCACCGGCACGAGCGCGATGCCGCGCCGCGCGGCATGGCGTACCAGATACGTCGCGACGTCGC
>DATFMZ010000180.1:0-7355 GCA_035266665.1 Gemmatimonadales bacterium
TGGCACTCGAGTCGTCGTTCTTCCCGTTCCCGAGTGAGGTCGTCCTGCCGCCCGCGGGGTATCTCGCCGCCCACGGCCTCATGAACGGGTACCTCGCGCTTGGCGCCGGCATCCTGGGGAGCCTGGTCGGCGCGCTGTTCAACTACTGGATGGCCGTGCGGCTCGGGCGGCCGCTGCTCCACCGGTACGGCCGCTACCTCCTGATCAGCGAGCACTCGCTGGACCGCTCGGAGGCCTTCTTCCGGCGCCACGGGGAGATCAGCACCTTCGTGGGACGACTCCTGCCCGTGATCCGGCAGTACATCTCCCTCCCGGCGGGCCTGGCGCGCATGCGGCTCGATCTCTTCGCCCTGTACACGAGCCTCGGGGCAGGGATCTGGTGCGCCGTGTTGTACTCCATCGGCTGGTCTATCGGCAAACAGGTGGACGTGGCGGCGCTCCCGCCCGAAGAGGTGCACCGGTACGTCATCCGGGCCCTGCTGTACATCCTCCCGGCACTAGCCCTCATCATCGGCGCCTACGTCTGGAAGGCGAGGCGGCGGGCAGCGTCCTCGTGAGCGGCCCGTCCGGCGGCCGCCCTGGCGGCGGGGCGGGGGCCCCTGGCGGCGACGGGGACGAGCGTGCCGTCCGCTGGATCGTGTCGGGGCGCGTGCAGGGGGTCGGGTTCCGGTGGTTCGCCAAGCGGCGCGCCGATCGGCTGGGCATTCGGGGTCGGGCAACGAACCTGCCGGATGGGCGGGTCGAGATCCTGGCGTGCGGCACCGGCGAGAGCCTCCGGGCATTCGAAGCCGCAGTGCGGCGCGGCCCAACGCTCGCGCATGTTGAAAGTGTTGAAAAGTCGGATATTCCACATGACATGATATCATCTAACTCGTTCGATACCTATTAGTTGGATCTTGAAGCATCATATGCGTCAACAGTTGAGACGATTTGTCATGTCTCCCATGCGCGGGGCCGACGGCTGCTGGCGACACATGACCCGACGTGGATCATCCGGATAGTTGATCGTCAGGGCCGGACTGCATGGGAGGCAGGATGGAGGCCGGGCGCCGGAGCAACGAGGCGCGCCCAGCCCACGCGCCGCACCGCTAGGAGCGGCTACTCCAGAGCGGTGACTCTTGTTATGTTGCAGGCTTGTTATCCGCGCCCCTGTAGCTCAGATGGATAGAGCAGCGGTTTCCTAAACCGTTGGCCGGGTGTTCGAGTCACCCCAGGGGCACTGGGGTCCCGGGGGGACCGGACAGCCACCACAGCAGACCGAGGACACGTGGACAAGAAGGAAACACGCCAGCCGGCCGATCGCGGCGAGGCATTCCTCCAGTGGATCAATCAGCACCAGCGCGCGTTGATCATCGCCGGTGCCGTGGTCGTCGTGATTGCCGGCGGAATCTGGTTCACGATCGCGGCCAAGGAACGCAAGAATTCGCTCGCGATGCAGGCGCTCGATGAGGCCCGAACCGCCGCCCAGGCGGGGAATCTCCCTCTGGCGGCCAGCGATTTCTCGCGATTGATCTCCAGATATCCGGGTACGAATGCGGCGGGCGAGGCGTCACTGCTGCTCGGCCAGATTCATCTCCTCCAGAACCAACCCAAAGACGCCGCGACGGAGCTCCGGAAGTACATCGCGTCGGGGCCGCCCACGCAGTACGTGAGCGAGGCCCATGAGCTCCTGGGATCGGCGCTCGAGGAGACCGGTGACCTGAAGGGCGCCGCGCAGGAGTACGAGCAGGCCGCCAAGACCTCGTACTACAAGCTGGTCCAGGCGGACCTCTGGATCCGGGCGGGCCGCGCGTACCAGATGGCCAAGGACACGGCAGCCGCCATCACCGCCTATCAGAAGGTCGTCAAGGATTACTCGAACACGGGCAGCATGGCGGAGGCGCAGCTGCGGCTCGCCGAGCTCGGCCGTTTCGACACGCAGGGCTGAGGCCACAGAACACGGCACAGGGGCGGGCGCGCGGTGCGTCCGCCATTTTTTCTGGCTCTGACTTAGTACGTATAAGATATGTTATGTTAAGTTGATTGATCAAACCGTGTGGAGAAGTCCAAGAGTTCTCCAGATGATGTGCCCTACTGCGTTGTTGGCGAAGGAGTTACGGGCGATGATGCGGTGAGTCGGCGCCTTGAGGCCGTGGCGCTCGCAATGACGTAGCAGTGACGCTTCGGAGGGCTAGCCGAGGTCGGGGGGCTCTGCCCCGACGGCGGCACGATACACGATGCGCGCTTCCCCGGCCAACGTGGGTTCCGCCAGGACGGCACCCTTGGTCCCGTTCCGGGCGCGCCCGGAGATGGTGAGGCGGTATCCGGCGGTGGTCACCACGTCCCACGGCAGGTGGATCTCGCCGGCGGCTGCCAGGACGGCCGCCGACGTGACGGCGCCGGTCCCGCAGGCCAGCGTTTCGCCCTCGACCCCGCGCTCGTAGGTCCGCATGGTCCAGCCACCGCCCTCCGCCTGGGACACGAAGTTCACGTTGGCGCCGGCCGGGGCAATGGCCTCGTGGTACCGGAGGGCCCTGCCCCGCTCCGCCACGTTGACCGCCCGGACATCGTCCACGAGCACGACGAGATGGGGGATCCCCGGCAGGTCTGCCATGCCGATCACGCCAAGCCGGATGTGGTTCTCGCCGGGGGCAAGCTCAATAGACGGGGCCTCGAGCCCTGGGATGTCCGAGAGGACGATCTCTGCCCGCTCCGCCTCGCCCGGGACGCACCGCGTCCGGAAGGCGCCGGCATCGGTCTCCAGGATCATCCCGTCGGCCGGCGCCAGCTCGAGCCAGGCGGCGAGCCGCGTGGCACAGAGCGAGCCGTTGCCGCACATCGGGGCGCGCCCACCGTCGCTGTTGAAGAAGTGGAAGCGGACCGCGCCGGGCTCGGACCCCGGCTCGAGCACGACCAGACCGTCCGCCCCGATCCCCGTCCGGCGACGGCAATAGGCCCGGATGCGTTTCGGGGGCCAGAGCTCCACGGGCTCCACCCGGCCATCCACGAAGACGAAGTCGTTCCCGGACCCCGTCATCTTGTAGATGACGGTGCCGCTCACAGGCGCCTCAACAGGGCCTGCAACCTGAGGCTCCACACCATCCAGATCGCCTCCCGGACGATCGCTCCCGACATCTTGCTCTGCCCCTCGGTGCGGTCCACGAACACGATCGGAATCTCCACGATCCGGAAGCCCTTCCGCCATGCCCGGAAGCTCATCTCGATTTGGAAGGCGTAGCCGTTGGAACGCACCCGATCGAGGTCGATCGCCTCCAGGACCTTGCGCCGAAAGCACTTGAAGCCCCCGGTGGCATCGTAGAGCCGCAGCCCCGTCACGACGCGGGCGTAGACGTTGGCCGCGTAGCTCAACAGGAGCCGGGTCATCGGCCAATTGACGACCGTGACACGCTTCTGGAGGTAACGGGAGCCGAGCACGAGATCGGCGTTGTCGATGGCGCGCAGGAAATCGGGGAGGTGTTTGGGATCGTGCGAGAAATCGGCGTCCATCTCGAAGACGTAGTCGTACTGGCGCTCGAGCGCCCACCGGAAACCGGCCAGATAGGCGGTGCCAAGGCCAAGCTTCCCCGACCGGTGCAGGACGTGCATCCTGGGGTCGGTGGCTGCCATCCGGTCGGCCAGATCCCCCGTCCCGTCCGGTGAATTGTCATCCACCACGAGCACGTCCAGCCGCTCGTCCTCACGCAGGACGAGCGGGACGATCTGCGACAGGTTCGTCGACTCGTTGTACGTCGGGATGATCACCAACGCCTTTTCAGCCACTCCGCCTCCGCAGCACCACGGGCACCACGAGCCCGATCAGGGCGAGGGCCAACGCGGCGAGGGTGATGTCCTTCCCGGTCCGGAACCATTCCCGGCTGTACGAGAGCTCCACGAGCTTCGCCCCGGCCTTCACCGGCACGGTGATGAGCGAGACGTCACCGCGGAGCACCTGGGTGGGGGTGCCGTCCACGGTCGCATGCCACATCGGGTAGTAGTTCTCGCCCACGAGGACGTACGCGTCCTGCGGCGCGGGCGGATCGATCGCGAGCGTCATGTGCTCGGGGCCCCACGCCGTCACGTGCACCTTGGCGGCGAGCGGCGGCGGCAGGGTGTCCACGGGCGTCGGTTCGACCGGCGCGTCGGGATCGAGCAGCACCAGCCGGTCGGCATCGAACTTGGAGCGCGGATTGACGATCGTCATCACCTGCTCGTCCACGGCCAGATCGGCCGCGGAATCCGGGCTCAGGCCCGCCTGCAGCCTCCACTTGAACGCCGCCGGCACGAGCCGCGCGTACGGCGGCACCGGATCGGCCTCGAGCAGGTTCACGGTGGCGCCCGCCGATGTCTGGACGTTGCTCAACAGACGGCGGAAACCGGGCAGCGAGTCGGGAACGTTCTCCGACGTCGGAAGGATCAGATATCTCACCGCAAAGAGATCGCGGATCCGGGGCGACTGGTAGTTCCGGTAGCTGTTGTCATGATCGAGCAGTTTGTCGAACCGATGCATCTCGTTCCCGTGATACCCCAGAAGCTCCGGGATGTCGAATGCCATGAGAATCGACCCGCCATATCCTCCGCCGTCCAGCACCCGTCCGGGATAGCGATCCTCGGCGGTCGTCTGAGATGGCGAGCGCAGCAGATTGGTCACTTGATCCGGGGCATATACCGAGGACGTGGGCGCCGGCTCGTAGAGCCAGAAGTGCCGCCCCGACATCCAGAGATCGGCGCCGACCAGGAGCGGCAGGACGATCGCGAACATCCGCAGCGAGATCCGCTGCCGCTCGAGCCCCATCACCAGGAGCCCCGCGAGCGCCAGCGCCACGCCGCTCGCGAGCGCCCCGAACCGGATTCCCTCCTGCGCGGCCTCCGCGGCCTGCACCGCGATGGGCGACGCCACGCCCCGCGCGAGCGAAGTGGCGATGGCGCCGAACACGCCGATCGCGCCGAGCACGGCCACGATGAGCCCGACGATGAGCCAGGTGGTGCCCGATTTCCGTCCTTCACCCCGCTCCAGGCGCTCGACCCCAAAGGCGGCGAGGAAGGCGAGCGAGAGGGCCACGACGTAGAGCGCGATGCCCGGCGCGCGCACCTTCTTCATGTAGGGCATCACCGCCCACCAGAGGCGATAGAGCGGCGTGTCCGAGCCGAGGCCGACCAGCAAGAAGAGGAGTCCGATCCCCCCGATCCAGTAGATCAGCCGGCGGCGCTTGGGATCCCGGAGTCCGAGCAGCGCGAGCGCGATGACCGGAAGGCCGAGGTACTCCGAGTGGAGTTTGATGGGGTTCGGCCCCCAGTACGTCCCCGCCTCGGTGCTGCCCACGAAGCGCGAGAGGACCAACCCGGGTACGTGCACCCAGGGAATTGCGTACGACGTCGCCCAGGCATAGCCGTGGCTCGCACCGCCCCCCCGCGGGGAGAACGGCGTGTACTTGATGAAGGGATAGATCTGGATCATCCCGATGCCGAACCCGACCAGCACGGCCACGAGGGCGAGGCCGAGGGCGCTCCACCGCTCTGCGCGCGTCCGATCGTCGCGCTCGCCGAAGGCGAGATAGAGCGCGAAGAGGCCGGAGGCGACGAGCATGTAGTAGGTGCACTGCGCCTGCGGGCTCACCAGGGCGAGCCCCACACCGATGGCGACGATCGCGTACCCCTCGTAGCGGCGCTCGCGCATCCCCATTACCAGGCCGATGAGCACGAGCGGGAGCAGCGTGGTGACGAAGAGCTTGCCGTCGTGCCCCGGCGCCGCGTACGAGATGATGACGCCGGAAAGCTGGTAGGCGAGACCACCCACCACCGCACCCGACCAGGTCGTCTTGAGCCGCCGCAGCAGGCCGTAGACGAAGAGGCCCGCCAGGAGGTAGTGGACCGGGAACTCGAGGTTCATCACGAGCGCCGTGGGGAGGAAGAGGCGGAACCACGCCGTCGGATAGAAGATGTCGCCGTGCATGGCGCCCACGAACGGCAGTCCCCCGAGGATTTCCGGATTCCAGAGCGGCACGTGTCCGAGGGCGCGCCATTGCTGGGCGCCCCACGCCCGGAACGCATAGCCCGCGATGAGCTGGTCGTTGTGCGGGTTGGCCAGGAACTTCCCCGCGAGCATCGGCAGGGAGAGGATCACGATCCAGAGGGCGAGCAGTCCGGTGGCCGTCAGCAGCGGCCGGCGGGGCTCGAACGGCATCCCCTGATCGGGCGTCGACGTGTGGGTCATGGGTGTGAGCTCGTCCTCTCGGGTTCAGACCGATCCGGCGCGTCCGGGACGCGCACGAAGAACGCTGCGACCGCGGCACCGAGTTCCGTCAGCGTGAGCAGGATGCGTGATCCGACGCTCACCGCCAGCGCCGGCCCCGGACCGAGCACCGGCGTGAGCAGGGCGGCGAACATGCCTTCGCGCACGAGGATTCCCCCGGGCGCGAAGACGGCGATCAACCCGATAATGTATCCTGCCGCGAAGACGCCCGCCGCCGTCCCGAACGGGATGGCCGTCCCGACGAGCCCACGCGACAGACACGAGAAAGCTAACGCATAGCCGAGCCAGCTCGTTGCCGTGAGCAAGGCCGAAACCGCCACCGCCCCGAGGGCCAGCGGTCGGAGCGCGATGCCCCGCGGCAGCACGCGATTGAGCAGGCGGACGAGGGGCGGCGTGGCGAAGGCCGCGATGGTGGCGGTTGCGACGCACGCGGCGATGACCATCGCCAGCGTGGAATCGCCGTGCGGGAGGGTGGCGACCGCGATGGCGACGCCCGTTCCCACCGAGACCGCCTGCAGCACCACCGCCGAGCCGACGGCGGCCCATCCGGCGACCCCGGCGCGCTGCGCCAGCACCACCAGGCCGGCGACGCTCCAGATCTTGCCGGGCAGATAACGTCCGAGGTTGGACAGCGCCCAGATCCGGAGAGCGCGCGCGGGACCGAGGTGCTCGCCCCACCCGACGATGATATACCGCCAGGCGCCGATCAACAGGCCGTAGGTCGCGAAGACGATCAGCGCGGCGAGCGCGAGCCAGCCGACCCTGGGATGGAGCGTGAGTCCGGTGGTTTCGAGCTCGTGCCAATGCCGACCGAGCACGCGGGCCGCGAACCACGCGACGAGCGCGAGCAAGGCGGCCTGCGCCCCCCATCCCGCGATGCGTCGTGGGGTGACGCTCACGCGTGCACTCCGGCGCGCGGTTGTGCGTCCCTGGCACGATCGAGCACCTTTTCGAATCGTTCGGCCGTGGCGTCGGGCGCGAGCGTCGCGCGGAGTGCCTCGCCCGCGCGCTGCGCGCGCGCACGCGCCTCGGGATCCGACGCGAGCTCCGCGAGGGCGCGCGCGAAGGCCGCGGCGTCCCCCGGCGCGAGAATCCGCCCCCCCCCCGCGCGTTCGGCCGGACGGGC
>DATFMZ010000181.1:0-28959 GCA_035266665.1 Gemmatimonadales bacterium
AGGCACCGCCGTGTCGAGCGGGCGGTAGAAGGCGCCCGAGAGGAGCTCGGGATCGCGCCCGCGCGAGAAATCGAACGTCATCTGTGCCACCGCGTTCACGAGGGGCCACGCCGACCAGGGGCGTCGATAGCGGTATTGGCCCCACGCGGCGAACCCCGTGACGAACGGCCACACGGCACCGTTGTTGTAGTGCATCGGATCGTACAGCGGACTGCCGGTCGAGAGAATGTGCGCGCCCCAATCGGAGCTGATCGAGTCGCGTGCCAGGGCCTGCAGCGTCCGTTCGGCGCGCGCGGAATCGAGGAGATGGAACGACGCGGCCGTGGCGGGCCAGACCGTGAGGTTGTCGTTCGTCTTCCCCGAATTGAGGATGCCGAAGGCGTAGTGGCCTTCGCGCGGGCGCCAGAGCCGATCGTTCAGCGTGGCCGTCGCGATCCGCTCGATCGCCGCCGCCGAATCCGCGAGGGGGACGTCCCCTTCGAGCCGCGCGAGGTCCTGCATGCCGCGCAGCGCCTCGATCCAGACCGCGGCCACGTAGATGTCCTCGTGAATGCTCTCCTTGAGCGCGCCGACCTCGATGGCGCCCATGTTGGCGGGTCCGTCCTCCATGAGCCCGTCACCGTCGGTGTCCCGTGTCCGGGACCAGGCGAACGCGGCTCGTGCATTGGGCCAGAGGCTGTCCACCAGATGGCGGTCCCCGGTGGCGAGCCAGTAGCGCCAGAGCGCGACGAGCCAGAACGGCGTGGTGTCGACGTGATAGTAGGGATAGGGATACGCGGTGAACCACGGGATGTGCGCCGCGGCCTGTGAAATCTCGTGCGGGATCTTCCCCTCGTTCGCGCCACCCCGATGATCCTGATACGTGGCGAGGAATCGGAGTCCCACGCCGACCTCGTCCGTCATGCCGAGCGCGTCCATCGCGAACGAATTGATCGCGGCATCCCCGCCGAAGAACCAGCCGAATCCCGGACGTTCTCCGCGGCCCGACGGTCCCCAGCCCGCGACCAACCCGCAGCCCAGGTCCGGGTTGCACACGCGCGCCTCGTCGAGATTCACCTTGGCCCACTGGAGCGCGAGGTCGACGGTGGTATCGGGGGAGACGAGCGTGGTCGTGCTGTCGAGTAGTGCGGTGACGTACGCGTGCTTCTGTTGATAGAGCTCGCGGGCGTGCGTGATGAGGCGCAGGTATGCCGCGCGCACCGAGTCCCGCGGCGCGGTGCCCGCCGCGATCGCGATCGGAATGAACTCGTGTCTCGCGCGGGCGGTGTCCACCGGAATCACGATGAGGTTCGGCGCCTCGGGGATGTCGTGCGCCGGGTGATTCGACGCGACGGTCGCCCACGGGGAGCCGATGAACGCGTTCTTGCGGGCGAGGCTTTCGGAGAGCACGAAGGCCTTGTCCGCGTCGTCCCAGTGCGCGTTCTGCCCGCCGAACCCGGCCGGCCAGGCGTACTGCATGACCGTCTTGAACTGCACGAGGATCTGGAGGGGGTGGATCGTCTGCACGTCGAGCAGGATCAGGGTCCCCGGTTCGTGCTGTGGGACGAAGATGTGCTCGCGGACGGTGAAGGTGGCGTGCGAGTAGGTGATCGTCGTGAC
This sequence comes from Gemmatimonadales bacterium, assembly GCA_035266665.1. GTDB lineage: Bacteria > Gemmatimonadota > Gemmatimonadetes > Gemmatimonadales > GWC2-71-9 > DATFMZ01. The sequence goes on from DATFMZ010000181.1 coordinate 1,600, forward strand.
GTCGGGGCGGACGTCCACGGTCCGCGCGACGTCGGCGCCGCGCACGGGCTCCTCGTAGTCGGGAATACGAAAGTCGAGGTGAAAATCCTCAGCCACCTTGAGGGGATGGACCCACAGCTCGGCCTGCCCCGTTTCCTGGCCAAGCCAGGCCGCCTTCCGTCCCTCGACGCCGAGGAACTCGTTGGGGCGCACGTCCGCGTGCAATCCAATCGGCGACGGAAGGATCGGAAATTTGGGTACCGCCAGCGAGTCCTGGGCGGCAAGCGGCGCACAGAGGAGCAGACCGAGGGCGGCAGTGGTGAGGGGGCGAGGCATCAGGCGGGTTCCCGGGTTGGGGCGATGGCTACGAGCAGGAGTGGGACGCGCGCATGATGCGAAACCTTGGGGGCGACGCTCCCGGCCCAAAATGCGCCGAGCCCGGATTTCCCGTGGGTCGCGAGGACGATGACATCGGCGCGCACGCGCTTTGCCGTTTCCACGATCACCTCGGCCGGTGCGCCACGGCCGACTTCGGCCGTCACGGGAACGCCCGCGCCGCGGATCTCGGCCACGCGCCCGCGCAGGTACTCCTCGGCGTGTTCTTCCTCGAGCTCGAGGAGCGCCGCCGTGGTGCCGGGGAGCAGCGTCCCGGTCGCGGCACGCTCGCCCGAAAGCGTCCCGAGCGTCGGCACGACCGCAAGCACGTGCACGGACGCCTTCCAGGCCTCCGCCAGCGCGAGGCCGAAGGGGATGCTCTCCTCGTGCTCGGTGCGCGTGTCGAGCGGAAGCAGGATCCGGTCGCAGGCGAACGGCGGCCGGCGCCGGTCGCCCGGCGGAACGAGGAGCACCGGAATTCGGCCGTGGGCCACGACGCTCTGCGCGATCGAGCCGAAGAGCCGGTGCCGGAGTCCGCCGCGGCCGTGCGTGCACAGAATGATCAGATCGGCCTCGAGCTCGACGGCATGGCTCACGATGGCGGCGGCGACGCTCGCCGCGCCCTCCGCGTGAACATGGGCGGAGACGTTGGCTCCGCCCGGGAACCACTCGGCGGCCATCTCGGTGAGGTATCGCTCGGCTTCGGTCGTATCCGTCAGATGCCGCTCGCCGTGGATCTCCGGTGGCGCGTTGTCCTCGATGACGTGCAGCAGCGTGACGCGCGCGTGCAGGCGCTCCGCGAGCGCCGCCGCCGCGGGCAAGGCCGTCTCGGCCAGCCGCGAGCCGTCGAGAGGGACCAGGAGGTGGGTGAACATGGGCTCAGCCCCCGACCAACGTGTAGTAGATCAGGTAGATGTTCAAGGCAACGATCAATGCGGCGACGAGCGACGCGACGATGGTCGTGAGGCGACGGTTCACGAGGACGCCCATGATGTCGCGGCGGCTCGTGAACAGAATCAGCGGAATGATCGCGAACGGCAGGCCGAAGCTGAGCACGACCTGGCTCAACACGAGCGTGCGGGTGGGGTCGAAGCCCATGGCGATCACGAAGAGCGAGGGCGCCATGGTGATCAGTCGCCGGAGCCAGATCGGGATGTGCCGCTGGAGGAAGCCCTGCATGATCACCTGGCCCGACATCGTCCCCACCGACGCGGACGAGAGCCCGGAGGCGAGGAGCGAGATGCCGAACGCGGCGCTCGCGGCGGAGCCGAGGAGCGGCGTGAGCGTCCGATAGGCCTCCTCGATGGTGCCGACGCCCGTGAGGCCCGCCGTGTGGAACGTCGCCGCGGCCATGATGAGCATCGCGGCGTTGACGGCACCCGCGAGCGTCATCGCGACGATGACGTCCACGATCTGGAAGCGGAAGAGCCGCTTGAGCTGTCCCTCCTCCCGGACGACGATCCGGCCCTGCGTGAGCGCCGAGTGGAGGAAGATCACATGCGGCATCACCGTGGCGCCGAGGATGCCCGTCGCGAGGAGCACGCTCTCCGGACCGGCGAAGCTCGGAATGATCGCGTGTTGCGCGACGTGGAGCCAATCCGGGCGGTCGAGGATCGTCTCGATCAGGTAGCTCACGCCGATCACGCCGACGAACGCGGTGATCACGGCTTCGATCGGCCGGAATCCATAGCGTTCGAGACCGAGGATGAGGATCGTGACCACGGCCGTCATGAGGCCGGCGACACCGAGCGGCACGCCGAAGAGCAGATTGAAGCCCACCGCTGCGCCAAGGAACTCGGCCAGATCGGTCGCCATCGCGATGAGCTCCATCAACACCCACATGCCGATTACGACCGAGTGGGGATACCGCTCGCGGCACAACTCGGCGAGGTTCCTGCCCGTCGCGATCCCGAGCTTGGCCGAGAGCGCCTGCACGAGCATCGCCATGAGGTTGCTGGCCACGACGACCCAGAGCAGGGTGTAGCCGAATTGGGCGCCGCCCTGGATGTTGGTGGCGAAGTTGCCGGGATCGACGTACGCGACGCTGGCGATGAACGCGGGCCCGAGGAACGGGAGGAGCCTGGCGAGCCCCGTTCTGCGGCTCTTGCCCGTCAGCACGTCCGCGGCGGCGGCGAGCGTGTCGCGGTCCTGGGACCGTTCAGGCATGGGAGGCCGGGACTGGCATGGGAGATGTATAGCGCGTCGCGGGTGCGCTTACCAGGCCGTTACCCGGTCCGCGCTCGTCGAATCATCGTCCGTCGCATAGCTTTGAGTCACCGTCCGACCGTTGGTCACCTGGAGGAATCGTCGATGCGCTCGTCCCATCCGTCCGTCTCGATGCGCGCCGTGCCGGCGCTCGTCGCTCTCATGGCCGCTGGTTGTGCCCGCGGTCCCGTCTCGCAGGCCGTGCACCGACTTCCGACCGGCGCCATGCTCGATCCGGCCGGCCCGGCGGTCGCGCTCGGGTCGATGCCGCTCGCGATGGCGTTCAGTCCGGATTCGAGCCGGATCGTGAGCATCCTGAGTGGATATCGTGCCCAGGGGATTCAGGTGGTCGATCGCGCGAGCGGGCGGGTGATCCAGACGCTCACCCAGCCGGCGGCGTTCGTGGGGCTCGCGTTCGCGCCGGACGGCAAGACGCTCTTCGTGTCGGGTGGCGCGCTCGACGCGGTCTATCGGTATGCGTGGCGCGGGGATTCCGCGGTGCGGCTCGACAGCATCGACATCGCGCCCCGCGGGGCGCAGCGCGCCTCGCGCTACCCGGCGGGCGTCGCCGTCTCGCCCGATGGCACGCGGCTCTACGTCGCCGAGAACCTCGGCGACTCGCTCGCGGTCGTGGATCTCGCATCGGGCAAGGTCGTGCAGCGGCTCGCGACGGGACGCTACCCGTACGGCGTCGCCGTCACCCCGGATGGAACGGTCTTCGTCTCCGCGTGGGGTGGGGAATGGCTGGCCGCGTTCACGGCGCACGGCGCTCGGCTCGCCGCCGCCGGCCGCATTCCGGTTGGGCGGCACCCCTCCGCGATGGCGCTGAACCCGGCGGGGACACGGCTCTATGTTGCCCTCGCCACGAAGGACAGCATCGCGATCGTGGACACGAAGGCGCGCACGCGAATCGGTGGTTTGAGCGATGCCGCCTCCGCGGGGCCCGGTGAAGGGAGTACGCCGGACGGACTGGCGGTGTCGGCCGACGGGCACCGGCTCTACGTGGCCGAGGCGGACAACAACGCGGCGGCCATCTACCGCCTCGGCGCCGCCTCCTCGGGCGATTCCTCCGCGGTCGGCGGCGATTCGTTGCTCGGTCGGGTGCCGGCCGAGTGGTACCCCACCGGCGTGCTCGCGCGCGGCGATACGCTGCTCGTGTTGAACGGCAAGGGCGCGGGCGCCGGGCCGAATCCCCACGAGCACCAGCCTGGTGTCCGCGGTGGGGGCGACCAGCGCCAGTACACACTGGGCCAGACGACGGGCTCGCTCATGACGGTGGCGCTCGGCGGCGTGGCGCTCGACTCGCTCTCCGCGCGCGTCGCGCGGGCGAATGGCTGGGACGTCGCGCGGGTGACACCCAAGCTGCCGCCGTTCACGCACGTGATCTACGTGATCAAGGAGAACCGCACCTACGACCAGATCTTCGGCGACCTGCCGGAAGGTGACGGGGACACCGCGCTCGTCTACTTCCCGCGGGCCAACACGCCCAATCATCACGCGCTCGCGGAGCGGTTCGGCGTGTTCGACCGGTTCTTCGTGAACGCCGAGGTGAGCGCCGACGGTCACAACTGGTCCACCGGCGCGTACGCGCCCGACTACGTCGAGAAGACGGTGCCAAGCAACTACGCGGGTCGCGGCCGCGACTACGACTACGAGGGCGAGAACCGTGGGGTGATCGCGGAGGATGACGTCGACGCACCCGGCACCGGCTATCTCTGGGATCTCGCCGAGCGCGCGGGCGTCTCGCTGCGGAACTACGGCGAGTACGCGGTGCGCGACAGCACCGGGCGTTGGATAGGGACGAAGCCCTTTCTGGCCCAGCACACCGATCCGCGGTATCCGGGCTGGGATCTCGACACCCCCGATCAGACGCGGGCTGACGAGTGGATTCGTGAGCTCGCCGAGTTCACCAAGGCCGATACCATGCCGGCGCTCGAGATCATGCGCCTGCCGAACGACCACACGTCGGGCGCGCGGGCGGGCTCGCCCACGCCGCAGGCGTATCTCGCCGACAACGATCTCGCGCTCGGGCGCGTGGTCGAGGCGCTCTCCAAGTCGCCGTTCTGGAAGAACACGGTGATGTTCGTGCTGGAGGACGACGCGCAGGACGGTCCCGATCACGTGGACTCCCATCGCTCGCCGTTGCTCGTGATCTCGGCGTACAATCACGGCGGCGTGATCCATCGGTTCACGAACACGACGGACGTCCTCGCCACCATCGACGCCATCCTTCATCTCGGCGCGATGTCGCAGTTCGACTACTACGGCCGGCCGCTCACCGAGATCTTTGCGGCGACCCCCGATACGTCGCCGTACGTGGCGCTCACGCCGTCCGTACCACTCGACCAGAAGAACCCGCCGCGCACGGCGCTCGCGCGCCTCTCGCGCGGACTCGATCTCCGCATGGAAGATCGGGCGAACGAGGCGCTCTTCAATCGGATTCTCTGGCGGGAGATCAAAGGTCCGGAGCGGCCGTATCCGGGGGCCACGCGCCTTGCGCTCCGGGATCTACGCGCGGGAGAGTGAGGGGCGTCAGCCCCGTCCGCCGGCGAGCTTCGTGGCCTCGGGCGAGCGGAGCAGGCGCCACATCGCCCAGCTCCCGACGGCGGGACCGAGCCCGAGCATCGCGAACGCCCAGCGCCATCCCACGTGGCTCACCAGGATCGGCAGGAGCCGGATCGGGACGATCGTGAGCAGGAAGCCCACACAGGTTTGCGTGGTGAGCTGCGTGCCCATGTAGGCGGGGTCGGCGAGCTCGCTCACGCTGGTGCTGAACTGGGCCGAGTCGGCGACCACGGCGAAGCCCCACACGAGCGCCAGGATGGTCGCGACGGTCGGTGACGCCATCGTGAGACCGATCGTGAGCGCGCACGCCCCGCTCACGACCATGCTCGCGATCGTGGTGCGCGTGCGCCCCCACCGATCGGCGAGGTGCCCCGCCAGCAGACTGCCGAGGCCCCCAATCGCGATCACGCCGAACGTGGCGATCCCCGCAGCCTCGGCCGCTCCCGCCCCTCCTGCCACCCTGCCACTCTGCCACCCTGCCGCGCCTCGATAGACCGTCAGCAGAAAGAGCGGCACCCACGTCCACATGGCGTACAGCTCCCACATGTGGCCGAAGTAGCCGAGGTTGGCGAGCCGGAGCCCGGGCTCGCGCAGTGCGCGTCCCATCTCGTGCCATTCGAATTTGGGCCGCGCACCCCGATACGGGCCCAAGTGCCCGACGAGCCAGCCGAGCACCCCGCCGCCGGCGGCCAGGACGGAGACGGCGTAGAGCACGAACCGCCAATCGGTGATCCCGCCCAGGGCGTTCACCAGATGCGGCGCCGCGGAGCCGACCGTGAGCGCGCCGACCAGGAGCCCGATGCCGAGGCCCCGGTCCTCCTTGGTCCAGGTTGCCATGATCTTCATGCCCACGGGATACACGGCCGCGAGCGACATCCCGGTCCCGAACCGGAGGGCGACGACGACGGCGAACGGCGGGTCCAATGCCGGGATGAGCGCGTTGAGCCCGGCCCCGAGGAGCGCACCCACGCCGAAGACGAGGCGCGGCGCCCAGACGTCGGGCACGTTGAAGAGCGCACTCAGGAGGGCGCCGGTCACGAAGCCCAGTTGCACGGCCATCGTGAGCCAGGCCGCATCGCCCTGCGTGATCCCCCACTCGGCGGAGACGGCGGGCACCACGGCGGTGGCGGAGAACCAGAGGCTCATCGCCAAAAGCTCCGCCAGTGCGAGCGCGAGCAGGATGCGCCATTTGCGGGACATCGGCATCGGCCAAGAGAAGAGGCCGGTAAGTGTATGGATGGGAGCGCCGGTGGCAACCCCACGCATCCAGTTCTCGATCCGGGTACATTCCGCCACGCACACGTTCCCGCGATTGCCGGAGATTGCATGGCCCGACTGCGACGACTGCCCCGCGCCTTCCCGAGCCGCTACGGCGTGCCGGTGGTGGCACGGGTGGACGAATCCATCTTCACCGCGCGCTACTTCACGCACTGCCTCGCGTGCGGGTACTGCCACGACGCCTGCTGCGCCCACGGGGTGGACATCGATCTCGTGCACGCGGAGGCCATCGCGCGGCACGCCGACGCGCTCGAGACATACACCGGCGTCCCGCGGGCGCGGTGGTTTCACCGGCGGGTCGAGCGCGACGAGCAGTTTCCGGGGGGCGGAGCGCTCCGCACGCGGGTCAAGAACGGGCGGTGCGTCTTCCTCAATCGTCGCGGCCGCGGGTGCATGATTCACGCGTACTGTCTCGAGCAGGGCCTCGACTATCACGAGCTCAAGTCGATGATCGACTGCCTCTTCCCGCTCACGTACTTCGACGACGTGCTCTGCGCGGCGGAAGAGATCGACGACGGAACCCTCGTCTGCATGGATACCGGCCCCACGCTCTATCGGGGCGTGCGGGAGGAGCTCGGCTACTACTTCGGCGCCGGCCTGCTCGAGGCGCTCGATGCCGTCGAGGCCACGGTATCCCCGCCGGCGGAGCAGCGCAGGGAGGCGTGACGCCGGATCGTCTGCACGCGGTGCGCGGCGTGCTGCTCGATCTGGACGGCACGCTCTACGAGGACGACCGGCCGATCCCCGGCGCGGTCGATGCGGTCCGCGCCGTGCGTGGCGCCGGCCGTGCGGTGCGCTTCGTGACCAACACCTCCCGCCGCCCGCGACGCGACGTCCTGGCGCGTCTCGAGGCCATGGGCTTCGCGGCGACGCACGAGGAGCTGATTACCGCCCCCGTCGCCGCCGCGCGCTGGCTGCTGGACGCGGGACTCCGGCGCGTCGCGCTCTGCCTCCCGGACGCCACCCTCGAGGATTTCGAGGGACTCGAGCCCGATCTCGACCACCCGGAGGCCGTGGTGGTCGGGGATCTCGGTGCGGACTGGACGTACGATCTCCTCACCCACGCGTTCGGGTGGCTCATGGACGGCGCTCAACTGGTGGCGATTCAGAAGAACCGGTACTGGCGCACGGCTGGCGGACTCGCGCTCGATGCGGGGCCGTTCGTCGCCGCGCTCGAGTTCGCGGCGGGCGTCGAGGCCACGATCGTCGGCAAGCCGAGCGCGGCGTTCTTCACCGCCGCGGCCGGCAGCGCCGGGCTCCGCTGCGAGGATGTCCTAATGGTGGGCGACGACGTGCGGGGCGACGTCGCGGGCGCGCAGGCCGCCGGGTGCCTGGGCGCCCTCGTGCGCACGGGGAAATTCCGCCCCGACGACGTGCGCGCGCATCGGCCCGACCTCGTGCTCGACGGGGTCGCGGCGTTGCCCGCGGCGCTGGGGATCGCCGACGCGGAGCCTTGACCGCGTAGCGCAACCGGGCGTTTAGTTCACGGATGCCGATGATCTTCTCGATGTCCCGCAGGTCCGCATGACCGACGACAAGAAGAAACGCAAACTCCACGCGAAGGACGTCTGGCGCGAAGCCCGCGAGCTCGTCTGGCGGAATCGAGGGCGCCTCGCCATCGGCGGCGCCCTGATGATCGTCAATCGCGTGGCGGGCCTGGTCATTCCCTATCTGTCCAAGGCGTTCATCGACAAGGTCGCGAACGGCGGCCAGTACGAGCTGCTCATGCCGCTGGCGCTGATCGCCGGGACGGCGACCCTCGTGCAAGCGACGACGACGTTCGGCCTCTCCCAGGTGCTTGGCGTCTCCGCGCAGCGCGCGATCACCGACATGCGGGTGGACGTCGAGTCGCACGTGAGCCGCTTGCCGATCTCGTTCTTCGATTCGACGAAATCCGGCATCCTCATCTCCCGCGTGATGACCGATGCCGAGGGCATCCGCAACCTGGTCGGCACGGGGCTCGTGCGGATGACCGGCGGGATCGTGACGGCGGGGCTCGCGATCTTCCTCCTCTTCCGGAACAACGCGCATCTCACCCTGCTCACGCTCGCCGTCCTCAGTCTCTTCGCGGTGGCGATGGCGATCGCCTTCAATAAGCTGCGGCCGATCTTCCGCGAGCGGAGCAAGCTCAACGCCGCCGTGACCGGCCGGTTGGCCGAGACGCTCGGCGGGATCCGCGTGGTGAAATCGTATACCGCGGAGCGGAGCGAGCGCCTGATCTTCGCGCGCGGCGCGCACAATCTGTTCCGGAACGTCGCCAAGTCGATCACCGGCGTCTCGACGATCACCGCGTTCACGACCCTCATCGTGGGGTCCGTGGGCGTGCTGATCATCGTCGTCGGTGGGCAGGCCCTGCGGGCGGGCACGATGACGGCGGGCGACATCATGCAATTCGTGCTCCTGACGGGCCTCGTCGCCGCTCCCTTGATGGACATGGCGGCGATCGGCACGCAGATCAGCGAGGCGTTCGCCGGGCTGGACCGGATTCGCGAGCTCCAGCGCATGCCCACGGAGTTCGACAGCGACGAACACCGGCAGCCGCTTGGTGACGTCGATGGCGAGATCACGTTCGACGACGTGAGCTTCGAGTACGTGCCCGACACGCCGGTGCTCCGGCACGTGTCGTTCCGCGCGCCCGCGGGCTCCACGACGGCGCTCGTGGGATCGAGCGGGTCGGGGAAGAGCACGCTGATCTCGCTGGTCATGACGTTCAACCATCCCCAGTCGGGGAAGATCTTCATCGACGGGCACGACCTCGAGACGATTCGCCTGCACGACTATCGCAGCCGGCTCGGCGTCGTTCTGCAGGACAACTTTCTCTTCGACGGCACCGTCGCCGAGAACATCCGGTTCGCCCGGCCCCACGCGACCATGGACGAGGTGCGCCGCGTGGCGCGGATCGCCCACTGCGACGACTTCATCACCGAGTTCGAGCGGGGATACGAAACGGTGATCGGCGAACGGGGGGTCAAGCTCTCCGGCGGGCAGCGGCAGCGGATCGCCATCGCGCGGGCCATCCTCGCGGATCCCAAGATCTTGATTCTCGACGAGGCGACGTCCAGCCTCGATTCGGAGAGCGAGGCGCTGATTCAGGACGGGCTCAACGCGCTGCGGCGGGGCCGGACGACCTTCGTCATCGCGCACCGCCTCTCGACCATTCAGAGCGCGGATCAGATCCTCGTGCTCGAGCACGGGGAGATCGTCGAGCGCGGCACCCACGAGGAACTGCTCGCGAAGGACGGCCGCTACCGCCAGTTGTACGACAAGCAGTACCGCCTCGAACGGAACCGGTTCATCAACCCCGGCGAAGACCCGACCCGAGACCTCGAGCGCGAAACCGTGACGGCGCGCGAGGCCCCCAACGGCGGCGACGACATCCCCCGCGATCTCTGATCGCGGGAGGATGAATCCGCCTTCACCTCGGCCTGATCTCGCACTGAAGGATGAGACCGTACCCTGGGGCCATGCGATCCGGCCTCTGGTTCGTCGCCGTTGCCGCCTCACTCGGCGCGCTGACAAGCCCGGCCCATGCACAACGCACGGGGCGGGGCGGTGTGATGGTCGGCGCCGAGCTGCTCCGCGCCTCGGCATTTTCGCTCACTGAGACGCGATCCGACGGGGGGGTCGCCCGGCAGGCGACCATTGCCGCCAGTACCGGTCTCGCCTTCCACGTCAGCTTCTTCGCGTTGCCGTGGCTCGCGCCATTCGCGAGCGGCGAGACCTTTCTTTACGGGCACGAGCTTTCGGGTTACACGATCGTGCGAGGTGGCGTCGAGCTCCGTGCGCCGGTCACCGGCCCGGTCTCGCCGCGCGTCGCATTCGGCCTCGGACGGTTTGCGGAGTCGGGTGGTGTCGCGAGCGGGCTCGTCACGCTCGACGCGGGAGCGGAGTGGTACCCGGTCCGCCGAATGGCCGTCACGTTCGTGGCGGGACGGACGCTGCCGTTTGCCGCCTCGGCCGACACGCGAGCCGGTGCCGGTGCCCCGCTCTCGGCGACCGTGGACGGGCAATGGCGCGCCGGGGTCGGGCTGGCCGTCCGGCTGGGCGGCGGCTGACACGGCGCGGGCCGCAGGTCCGTCGACGGGTGCCTTGCGTGCCATCGCGCGGGTTCGTCGTTTGGAGGGTATCGGCTGTCTCGATCAATGAACGAAGGGAGCGCGGCATGAGCGGCGGCGAGGAACAACTCACCGGACCCGATCTGACGCTGGGCATCGCCGAGGCGGAGCTCGCCAAGGGCGGGATGATGCTCGGACACGCCCACGGTGAGGCGGTGCTGCTGGTGCGAGTCAAGGACCAGGTGTTCGCCGTCGGGGCCACGTGCACGCACTACGGCGGGCCGCTCGCGGAGGGACTCGTCGTAGGCGCGACCCTCCGCTGCCCCTGGCACCACGCCTGCTTCAGTCTGCGAACGGGCGCCACCGTGCGCCCGCCCGCGCTCAACGATCTGCCGCACTGGGCTGTCGAGCGCCGCGACGGAAAGCTCTTCGTCGGCGAGCGGATCGAGGCGCCCGCTCCTCCGGTGCGCCGCTGGAAGGCTGACCCCGAACGGGTGGTCATCCTCGGTGGCGGCGCCGCGGGAGACTGCGCGGCGGAGACGCTCCGGCGCGAGGGATTCTCCGGCGCGATCACGATCGTGGATCCCGATCCCGACGCCCCCTATGACCGCCCGAATCTCTCGAAGGACTACCTGGCGGGTACCGCGCCCGAGGAATGGATTCCCCTCCACCCGCCCGCCTTCTATGCCGACCACGACATTGCGATCCTGCACGACCGGAGCGCCGTCGAAATCGACGCCGGGGCGCACGCCGTCCAGCTCGATGACGGGACGAGCCTGCCGTTCGGCGCTCTGCTGATCGCGACCGGCGCGTCACCCGTGCAGCTCCCGATCCCGAGCCACCCGGAGGCGCCGGTGCACTACCTGCGGACGCTCGCCGACTCACGCAAGATCGTCGCCGCGTGCGCCGAGGCAGGCCGGGCCGTGGTGCTCGGCGCGGGATTCATCGGCCTCGAGGTCGCGGCCTCGCTCAGGGCCCGCGAGATCGACGTGACCGTGGTGGCGCCGGGCGGCCCGCCGCTCGCGCGCGTGATGGGGCCCGATCTGGGCCGGTTCATCCAGGCGCTGCATGAGCGGCACGGCGTGCGGTTCCGGCTCGACCGTACGGCCCGGCAGATCGGGCGGGATGCCGTCACCCTGTCGGACGGCGAACATCTCGATGCGGATCTCGTCGTGATCGGCGCGGGGGTGCATCCGCGAGACGATCTCGCGCGGGCGGCCGGCATCAAGACCAGCCGCGGCATCGAGGTGAACGCGCAGCTGGAGACGAGCGTGGCCGGCGTCTACGCGGCCGGCGATGTGGCGTCGTGGCCCGATCCCCTGAGCGGGGAGCGGATTCGCGTCGAGCACTGGGTGGTGGCACAGCGGATGGGACAGACGGTCGCGCGGAACATCCTGGGTGCCGGTGAGGCGTTCACCGCCGTCCCGTTCTTCTGGAGTCAGCACTACGACGCCCAGATCGCGTACGTGGGCCACGCGCCGCGCTGGGACGCGGCGCAGCTCGACGGCGATCCCGAGGCACTCGATTGCACCGTCCGGTTCCTGGCGGACGGCCGCGAGGTCGCGATGGCGAGCATCTTCCGCGATCGTGCGAGCCTCGAGCGCGAGCTGGCGTTCGAGCGGGAGATCGCTCACCGCTGAGCCGGCGTGCGGCGCCGGCGCCGTCATCCCGTCGAGCCGAACCCTCCGCGGGTGCGCGTCGGATCGCCTTCCGCCGCGCGCCTGATCTCCGGAAAGCGCACCTCCACGAACAGCGCCTGCGCGATGCGCGTGCCCGCCGGGAGCCGCACGGCCTCGTCCTTGAGGTTGTGGACGATGATACCGATCGGCCCCGCGTAGTCGGCGTCGACGAGCCCCGGCGAGTTCGGGAGGATGAGCCCATGCTTGAGCGGCAGGCTCGACCGGGGAAGGATCAGCATCGCGAGGCCGCGCGTCGCGTCGCACGGCAGGTCCTCGGCGAGCTGGAGGCCCGTGGGCACGATCTCCGTGGCGTGCGGGGCGATCGTCTCCTCACGGACGGTCGCGAGGTCGTAGGCAAGGGCGCCCGGCGTGGCGCGGGTGGGCATCGTGGCCGCGTCGTCGAGGTGCGCGAGTCGGACGGTGGGTGTGTCGAGGGGCGTCATGGATCTCCGGGGCTGAGTGCGGGTGTGGGTCCAAAGATGGTGCCCAATGGCGACGCGCGCGACCGCCCCTCGTGTCGCGCGGACTCTCGCAGTATCGTTCTGGCATGGCGCGTCGAGCGATTTTGCTGATCGGCCTCGTGGGCGTGGCGCTCGCCTGCGATCACACTTCGCCCTTTGCCACAGGCGGGGCGACGAACGTCGGTCCATACAGCCAGACGTATCCGCGGCAGCTCACGTTCAATTTGGGCGACGACCGCGATCCCGCGGTGCAGGGCGACACGATCGTGTACAGCCGCCTGGACCCCGAGCACTCGTCCCTGGACCGCTGTCTCGCGCTCTTGCCGGCCGACGGCGGAACGATCATCGCCGAGTACTGCCCGCCCACCGAACCGAGCACGATCAACGCCTGGCTGGAGCCCGCGCTATCGCCCGACGGCACGCAGATCGCGTTCCTCTGGCAGCGCGGTGACCCGGTCACGGCGGCGCCCAGCGCCGATACCCTCGTGATCGCGCCCGTCGACGATCCCGCCCACCCGACGCTCCTGCGGAAGCTCGACAGCCTCACGCCGAGCGACACCGAGCTGCTCTATCCGCAGAAGCCGACGTGGGTGAACGCCAATACGGTCCGGTTCCTCTATTCGACCTACGTCATCACGTACGTGAAGACCGGGACGCCGCGGTTCGCCGATACCACGATCGGGGGCGTGTCGCTCGTGGACCTCGACGTCACGACCGGCGCGATCACCGACGTTCCGGGGGCGGCGGGTGCGCGGACCTACACGCAGGCCCCCGACGGCGGCGTCTGGTTCACGAGAGCCGACAGCACCGGGACACTCAGCGCCGCGACGCTCCTGCACCTGGCGCCCGGGAGCAGCACGCCGGACACCGTGGGCATCTTCACCGAGCCGGTGACGGACGTGGCCAACGTCGGCGGCATGGCCGTCGGGCTGCTCCTCGGCGATGCGGCCGTGGAGGTGCTCGACCCCGCGACCGGATCCACCACCGCGCTCCCGCCCTTCCCCACGCCTGCCCGGCGGATCGCCGGTGCGCCCGGCGGGCGCATCGTGGTTGCCCGTGACGTCACGACGGCGCCGCCGTATGGCGACCGCGGGAACCTCTGGCTCTACCAGCTCCCCTAGCGGACCGCCGTCGGCGCCCTCAGGCGTAGCGCTCGCGCAGGATGTTCAAATGGTGGGTGACGTGGCCGGCCGTGATGAAGGCCACTGCCCGCACGGTGAATTCCTTCTCACTCGCGATCCCTCGGCGCATCCACGCCTCGTCCGGAAGATGGCGGAACAGCAGGATCGTGGCCTCCCGCACGCGCCGGAACTCCTCGACGTGGCCGGCCCACGGAATCCGGTCGGCGTCTGCCCCTGCCGCCGCGATCTCCTGGTCGTAATCGGGCAGGGGGGCGTCGAAGCCCCGCGCGAACCAGAGCGCACGAAACGCGAACGACCGTTCGGTGTCGGTCACGTGGTTCAGGACCTGCCGCATGCTCCATTTGCCCGGCGCATAGCGATGGCGTGAGCGGTCTTCGGAGATCCCGGCACAGAACGCGAGCGTCTCCTCGAGCTGCCGCTCGAGCACCGACTGTACGTCCGCGTCGGGCACCTGGTCGATGTAGGTGAAGTAGTATGGCGCCGCTTCATCGCGCGCCGGGCGTCCGATCATGGCAAGGCCTCCCTTCCGGAAGTCCGTGACGAAATGCGCCACCCTGCAACGGTACGCCTACGCCGGCGCCCGCCGCCCATGACACCATCGAGCCATGCTCGCCCGCATCCGTTCGGCGGCGGTACTCGGCATCGACGCCTACCTCGTCGACGTGGAGACCGACATCACCAACGGCCTGCCGTCGTTCGCGACGGTTGGGCTCCCGCAGGGTGCGGTTAAAGAGGGGCGCGAGCGGGTCAACGCGGCCATCGCGAATTCGGACTTTCTGTTCCCGCTCAAGCGCGTGACCGTGAATCTCGCCCCCGCCGACATCAAGAAAGACGGCTCGGCGTTCGACCTGCCGATCGCCTTGGGCATCCTCGCGGCCACGGGGCAGCTCGACGGCGCCGCCGGCCACGAGAACGGCCGCGGGACGCTCGAAGAATACATCGTGGTCGGCGAGCTGGGGCTGGAGGGTGATCTGCGCCCGGTGCGTGGCGCGCTCTCGGTCGCGGTGGAGGCCAAGCGCGCGGGTCTGCGTGGCGTGATCGTTCCCGAAGCGAACCTCGCTGAGGCCGGCGTGGTGCGGAACATCGAGACGCTCGGCGCGCGCACGCTGGGGGATGTTGCCGCGTTCTTCGCGGAGGGGCGTGCCCTCGCTCGGGCCCATGTGGATCCCGCGGTGCTCTTCGAAGGGGCACGCGATGCCGGGGTGGACTTCGCGGAGGTGCGGGGCCAGGAGCAGGCGAAACGCGCGCTCGAGGTGGCCGCGGCAGGGTCGCACAACGTCCTGATGATCGGCCCGCCCGGCTCGGGCAAGACGATGCTCGCGCGGCGGCTCCCCACCGTCCTGCCCGAGATGACGCTCGAGGAGGCCCTCGAGACCACCAAGGTGCATAGCGTGGCCGGGATGCTCCCGGCGGGAGCGTCGCTGGTCACGCACCGGCCATTTCGCGCGCCGCACCACACCATCAGCGATGCGGGGCTCATCGGTGGCGGCTCGTATCCCCGGCCCGGAGAAGTGTCCCTCGCGCACGGCGGGGTGCTCTTTCTGGATGAGCTGCCGGAATTCCGGAAGAACGTGCTCGAGGTGCTCCGCCAGCCGCTGGAAGACGGGTCCGTCACCATCGCGCGGGCCGCCACGTCCCTCTGTTATCCCGCCCGGTTCATGCTCGCCGCCGCCATGAATCCCTGTCCCTGCGGGTACTACGGCGACGCCAACCGCAGCTGTACGTGCGGCGCCCTCGGGGTCGAGCGCTATCTGGCCAGGATCTCAGGCCCGCTGTTGGATCGGATCGACATTCACGTAGAGGTCCCGGCCGTGCCGTATCGCGAGCTGGCCGCCGAGCGAAGCGGAGAACCGAGCGAAGCGATGCGCGCGCGCGTGAACCGGGCGCGCGAGCGGCAGCTGGAGCGGTTCGCGGGCCGGCCGGGCCTCTACGCCAACGCGCACATGGGGCCCCGGGAGCTCCGGCGGAGCTGTCATCCCACCGCGGCGGCGGACGCGGTGCTCAAGACCGCGTTGACGCGGCTGCAACTCTCCGCCCGGGCGTACCACCGGGTGCTGAAGATCGCCCGCACGATCGCCGATCTGGCCGGCGCCGCGCGGATCGCGCCCGCGCACGTGGCCGAGGCGGTGCAGTACCGGACGCTGGATCGATCGCGCGTCTAGGAGGACGCGGCTTTGGCGGCGCGCGGCCCGAAGCGCCGATACGCGATCTCCACCAGGAGCGAGAGCCCCACCATGACGACGAGTGTGAGAAGGCGCAGCGGCGCCTGGCGCACGGTTTCCCAGATGAGGGCGCCGAGGGCCAGGACGCACACGGCGACACCGAGCCAGCAGAGCCACGCGCGGCTCCCGGTATCCGTGGCGCGCCGGGCATTCGCGACGTTGACCATGGCAAAGATCACGAGGAAGCCCGCACTGCCCATCGTCGCGATGCTCGAGAGATCGAAGACGTTGGCCACGACGAGCGTGGCACCCGCCGTGAGGAGCAGGCCCTCCATCGGCTGGTGCCAGACGCGGCGCTCGAGCATCCTGGGGAGCTCGCCTTCCTTCGCGATCACGTAGCTGACGCGCGCCGCGCCGTAGAGCGTCGCGTTGATCGCGGACGCGGTGGACAGCACCGCCGCGATCGCGATGAGGGTGAAGCCCGCATGGCCCAGCACCGGCTTCGCCGCGGCGGCGAGCGCGTAGTCGCGCGCGGCGACGATCTTGGCGATGGGGAGATTGCCGACGGTCGCGGCGGCGACGGTGATGTAGAGCAGCACGACGAATCCGACCGCGGTGAAATAGGCGCGGGGCAGGGTACGCTCGCCGTTGCGGACATCGGAGGCCGTGTTGGCGATCAGCTCGAAGCCTTCGTACGCGAGAAAGACGAGCATGCCGCCCGCGATGAGTGGCAGCGGCGCACCCCAGGTGGCGGGCGCGAGGTTCCCGGGCGCGATCGTGGTGAAGCCCACCACGGTGAAGAGGACCAGGATCGTGACCTTGATCCCGACGATCCACGTTTCGGCGTCGCCCACGGCCGCGGCACCGGCGGCATTCAACGCGGTGAGGGCGACGATCACCCCGCTCAGCAGGAGATGGCGCACGAGCGGGTTGCCCTGCGCGCCGATCAGCGTCGCGCCGTACTCGGCGAAGGCGTACGCGTAGAGCGCGAGCATGACGATGTAACTGATCCAGAGCAGGATGTTGAGCGCGCCCGTGGTGCGGCCCCGCCCGAAGGCGCGGTTCAGGAACTCGACGGTGCCGCCCTGACTGGGGTAGGCTACCGAGAGCCGCGCGTAGGAGTAGGCGGTGAGCAGCGCCACGATGCCGCCGACGAGAAAGGCGACGGGGGCGCCACCGCCGGTGAGCTGCACCGAGAGGCCGAGCACGGCGAAGATCCCGCCCCCGACCATCCCGCCGATGCCGATGGCCACGACTGCCCAGAATCCCATCACTCAACCTTACCCGGTGCGTTGTGTGTCGCAAACGCGACGGTGTGGACGTCGGCGGTATATTTCCCGGCAGATGTCCTCGCTCACCGCCCCGCTCGAGCGCGTCCTCGCGCAATTTCCGTCCGTCCTCGTGGGTTACTCCGGCGGGGTCGATTCCGCCCTGCTCGCGGTGGTGGCCCGCCGGGTGCTCGGCCGATCCCGCGCGCCGGCGGCGCTCGGCGTGAGCGCCTCACTCGGCGCGGCGCAGCACGCGCAGGCTCGTGCGCTCGCCGCGCAGTTCGATCTGCGCCTCCTCGAAGTCGACACCGGCGAGCTCCGGGATCCGGACTATGTCCGGAACGCGCCGAGCCGGTGCTACTTCTGCAAGCGCGAGCTATGGGATCGGCTCGGGGCACTCGCGCGGGCCGAGGGGCTGGCCGTGGTGGTCGACGGGACGAACGCGGACGACGGCGGCGAGCACCGGCCGGGGACGGCGGCCGCCCGCGAGCACGCGATCCGGTCCCCGCTCGCCGAGGCGGGCCTGACCAAGGAGGACGTCCGGGCCGCGGCGCGGGAGGTCGGCATCCCGGTGTGGGACGCACCGGCCGCTCCCTGTTTGGCGAGCCGCATTCGCTACGGGCTGTTCGTCACGCCCGACCGGCTCGCCCAGGTGGAGCACGCGGAGGCGCGGCTGCGCGGGCTCGGCGTCACGGGGGATCTCCGCGTGCGGCACTACGGCGCCGAGGCGCGGATCGAGGTGCAGCCCGCCCTGCTGCCGGTGGTGCGGGCGCAGCGCGACGCCGTGGCCCGCGATCTCCTGGCGCTCGGGTTTTCGCGGGTGACCCTCGATCTCGACGGGTACGGACGCGGCAAACTGCTCGCCGATTGCGCCCCACGGCTCGAGCTGCTCGGCGAGCGTGCCTGAACGGATGCGCCTCTTCATCGCGATCAATCTCGCCGAGGCGGTGCGGCGGCAACTCTGGGAGGCGACGACCCGACTCCGGGCCGCGGAACCCGCGGTCAAATGGGTCGGGGTGGACGGCCTGCATCTGACGGTCAAGTTTCTTGGCGAGGTCGACGCCGCGCGGGAGCCGGCGATCGCGGGAGCGCTCGATGCCGCGCTCGCGGGGCATCGGGCCTTCGCCCTCGAGGTGGATGGGTGCGGCGCCTTCCCGTCGCTCGAGCGGCCGTCGGTCGTCTGGGCGGGTTGCGCGCGCACGTCGCCGCTCGAGTTGGTGTATCACGACGTCGAGGCCGCGTGTGAGCGCCTGGCGTTCCCGCTCGAGGCACGCGCCTTTCAGCCCCACGTCACCTTGGGACGCGTGCGACGCGGCAAGCACGTCGCCGATCTCGCCGGCCGCCTTGACGGCGTCAGTGTGCAGGCGTCCGATCGCGTCGAGACGGTGGATCTCATGCAGAGTGTGCTCGGGCCCGAGGGCCCGCGCTACGCCGTTCGCCACCGGACCCAGCTGGAGACCGACTGATGGCGGGATGCCTCAAGAACGCCTTCGCGACCGTGGGATGTGTCACCGTGCTCGCGGCCGCCGGTGTGGCGGGCTGGGAGTACCGGGCCCAGCTCGCGGGCGTGTACCACGCCGTCGTGGGGAACGCATCCTCGGATAGTGCGAGCGCCGGGATGGCGTCCGCCTCGGCCAAGCGGTCGGCCGAACGGAAGGAGGGCGCGATGCGCGGCTCGCGCGGACCGGCGTACGTAGTCCTGACCGCCTCAGAGATCGCGTCGCTCATCGCCGACGGACTCGCCCCATCGGCGCGTGCGTCGATCGACTCGATCCGGGTGACCCTTGGCTCCGGGCGGGTTACGCTGGACGGACGCATCAATACCGCGGTCTTGAGCCCCGACTTCCTCGGACCGTTCAAGGAGGCGCTCGCCAGCGAGGAGCCGGTGAAGATCGCGGGGCCCGCGCACGTGGTCGAGCCGGGCGTCATCGCATGGATTCCCGACCTCTTCACCGTGCGCGCCGTTCCCTTTCCCGCCTCGTCCGTACCCCGGCTCGTCAACAAGATCACGGGACGCCGGGACGGCGCGATCCCGATCGCGGTGCCTCCGGCCGTCGCGGACGTTAGGATTCGCCCGGATGGTGTGACCTTCTACCGGCGGACGAACTGATGGCCCAGCGTGTTCTGGTGGTCGACGACGAACCCGGCGTGCGGGAGGCCCTGCGCCAGCTGCTCGAATACGAGCAGATCGAGGTGCGCACGGCGGCGGCCGGAGATCGCGCGCTCGAGTCCTACGAGGAGTTTCATCCCCATCTGGTCTTCCTCGACGTGAAGATGGCCGGCATGGACGGCCTCGAGACGCTCGCGAAGATTCGGGAGCTCGATCCCCATGCGCAGGTCGTGATGATCTCCGGGCACGGGACCATTCAGACCGCCGTGGAGGCGACGCAGCTCGGCGCGTACGATTTTCTCGAGAAGCCGCTCGACACCGATCGCGTGCTGCTCACGCTGCGCAACGCGTTCGACCGGGTGGCGCTCGCGTCGGAAAACGCGCGACTGCGCGGCGCGGTGGAGGACCGGTACGAGATCGTCGGCACGAGTCCGGCGATCGCGGAGGTGCTGACGGTGATCGACCGCGTGGCCCCCACGGCCGCGCGCGTGCTGATCACCGGTGAGAACGGGACGGGCAAGGAGCTCGTCGCCCGCGCCATTCATCGCCGCTCGCCGCGGGCCGCGCGGCCGTTCGTCGAGGTGAACTGTGCCGCGATTCCGAGCGAGTTGATCGAGAGCGAGCTCTTCGGGCACATGAAAGGCTCGTTCACCGGGGCCCTCGCCGACCGGGCCGGGAAGTTCGAACAGGCGGACGGCGGGACGCTCTTTCTGGACGAGGTGGGCGACATGAGCCTCGCCGCGCAGGCGAAGGTGCTCCGCGCCTTGCAGGAAGGCGTCGTCACGCGCATCGGCGCGCAGAAGTCCGTGTCGGTGGACGTCCGGGTGATCGCGGCCACCAACAAGACGCTCGAGGAGGAAATCGCGGCCGGCCGGTTCCGGGAAGACCTCTATTATCGGCTGAACGTGGTGCCGATCGCGGTGCCGCCGCTGCGGACGCGGCTCGCGGACGTGCCGGCGCTGGTGGAGCGGTTCGCCCGGGAGCTGACGGCGGACGCGGGCATGCCGGCCAAGACCTTCGCGCGCGATGCGCTCGCCGCGCTCGAGGCGCACGACTGGCCCGGCAACGTCCGGGAGCTCCGGAACGCGGTGGAACGCCTCCTGATCCTCTCCACGGGCGATCCGATCACCGCCGCCGACGTCGGCCGGCTGGCGGGAGCACCGCACGGATCGCCGCTCGGCGACATCGTGCACTGCACGACCTTCGAGGCGTTCAAGCAGGAGGCCGAACGCGCCTTCCTGCTCGCGAAGCTGCAGGAGAACGATTGGAACGTGAGCGAGACCGCGCGCAAGCTCGAGATGCCGCGGAGTAATCTCTACAAGAAGATCGACAAATACGGACTGACGCGAGACACCACGACGGAGTCGGAGTAATGGCCAAGACGTTCAAGAACTTCATCGGCGGCACGTGGGTGGCGCCGGAGGGCGGCACCTACTTCCAGAACCGCAATCCGGCGCGTTGGCGCGACGTGATCGGCCGGTTTCCCGAGTCGGGGCCACGCGACGTGACGCGCGCCGTGGCGTCGGCCGAGCGCGGGTTCGCGCTCTGGTCCAAGACGCCGGCGCCGCTCCGCGGCGAGGTGCTGAAACGGACCGGCGATCTGCTCGTCCGGCGCAAGGACGAGATCGCGCGCGCGATGACCCGTGAGATGGGCAAGGTGCTCGCCGAGACGCTGGGCGACGTGCAGGAGGGCATCGACACCGCGTATTACGCCGCGAGCGAGACCCGGCGGCTGTTCGGCCACACGGTACCGTCGGAGCTCCGCGCGAAGTGGGCGATGACCTATCGCCGACCGATCGGCGTCGCCGGCCTCATCACCCCGTTCAACTTCCCGATGGCGATCCCGACGTGGAAGGCGTTCCCGGCGCTCGCCTGTGGGAACGCGGTCATCTTCAAGCCCGCCGAGGACGTGCCGCACACCGCGACGCTCCTGGTCGAGATCCTGCTCGAGGCGGGGCTCCCGCCCGAGGTCATTCAACTCGTGCACGGGCACGGCGAGGTGGCCGGCAAGGCGATCGTCGAACACGCGAAGATTCCCGTCATCTCGTTCACCGGCTCGACCGACACGGGATCGTTCATCGGCGAGACGTGCGGGCGGATGCACAAGCGCCTGTCGCTCGAGATGGGCGGCAAGAACGCGCAGATCGTGATGGACGACGCCGATCTCGACCTCGCGCTCGAGGGCGCGCTCTGGGGGGCGTTCGGGACCACCGGCCAGCGCTGCACCGCGACGTCGCGGGTCATCGTCCATCGGAAGGTGCACGATCGGTTCGTGCGGATGCTCTGCGACGCGGCGTCGAAGCTTCGGCTGGGCGACGGGCTCGATCCGAAGACCGACGTCGGCCCGCTGATCCACGAGGCGGCACGCGAGAAGGTCGAGCGCTACATCGAGATCGGACGCGAGGAAGGCGCCACGCTCGAGATCGGCGGCAAGGCGCCGGGCGGGCAGCGCCTCGGCGACGGCTGGTTCTTCAAGCCGACGGTTTTCACGGGCGTGAAGCCGAAGAGCCGGCTCGAGCAGGAAGAGATCTTCGGGCCCGTGTTGAGCGTGATTCGCGTGAACACGCTCGATCAGGCGATTCGCGTGAACAACGACGTGCGCTATGGACTCTCCAGCAGTCTGTACACGCGGGATCTGCACGCGGCCTTCCGGGCGATGACCGATCTCGACAACGGGATCAGCTACATCAACGCACCGACGATCGGCGCCGAGGCCCATCTGCCGTTCGGCGGCGTCAAGCAGACCGGCAACGGACACCGCGAAGGTGGGTGGGAGGTCTACGAGTTCTACTCGGAGACCAAGGTCATCTACGTGGATTACTCGGGCCGGCTGCAGCGCGCGCAAATCGACACGTACGACTGATCGCCGCGCGCTCCGGTGATACGCTCCGCATCGCTTCGGTGACGGACGGCGGCGGGCGCCGGCGTATCGTCCCGCATGGCCCATCACTCGGTGGCCGTGATCCTGAGCGCCGGCGGCGCCGCGCTCGATCTCTCCGCTCTCGGCGATCTGCCGCTCGCCACGGTCGTGCACGCGGAGTTTGCGCATGGCGATCGCGCGGCGTGCGCCGCCGCCACGCTCGCGCACCGCGTCCCGCGCGCCGAGCTCAAGGCCGCGCTCGGCGCCTGGGCCGCCGGACGCGGGTGGTCGGTGACCATTGCGCCCGTTCGGGGGCGTGGCTAACGTAAATTCATGATGGCCTTTGCGCCGCTCCCGTCGCGACGGAACCGTCGCGAGGTGCCGCCGACTCGGCGCACCGGGGTGTCGCATCTCCCGCAGCAAGACTTCGCCGGCCGCGCCACCCGCGGTATCGGCTTCGCATACGATCCCGTCGATACGCGCCAGTGGTGCGCACACGGACGTCTCGCGACTCGGCGAGGGAGGACGACACGATGCGCATGAATTCGGCCCGCAAGATTACGTCCGACGAAGGCTCACTCGATCAGTACCTCCGGGAGATCAGTCAGTACCCGCTGATCAACCGCGAGATGGAGGTCGAGCTCGCGCAGAAGATTCGGACGGGCTGCGAGGAATCGCTCGACAAGCTCGTGCGCAGCAATCTCCGGTTCGTGGTCTCCGTCGCCAAGAAATATCAGAACCAGGGCGTCAGTCTCTCCGATCTCATCAACGAAGGCAACCTCGGGCTCATTCGCGCGGCCCACAAGTTCGACGAGACCAAGGGCATCAAGTTCATCTCGTACGCCGTCTGGTGGATCCGCCAGGCCATTCTGCAGGCGCTCGCCGAGCAGAGCCGCATCGTGCGGGTACCGCTCAATCGCGCGGGCACGTTGCACCGCATCGGCAAACGGTCGTCGGCGCTCCTGCAGGAGCTCGGCCGCGAGCCGACCGTCGAGGAGATCGCCGAGGGGATGGACATCTCCCAGGAAGAGGTCGCCAAGACGCTGTCTATCTCGCAGAGTCATCTTTCGCTGGATGCCCCGCTCACCCCCGGCGAAGACAACAAGCTCCTCGATTATCTCCCCGACACGCAGAATCCCGGCCCGGACGACCACACCTTCGAGCACGCGCTCTCGGAGTCCATCGAGGAAGTTCTCTCCACGCTGAAGGAGCGCGAGGCGAAGATCCTGCGTCTCTACTTCGGCCTCGACGGCCAGGAGCCCATGACGCTCGAAGAGATCGGCGGCATGCTCGGGATCACGCGCGAGCGCGTCCGCCAGATCAAGGAGAAGGCGCTGGCCCGCCTGCGGCACGTGAGCCGGGCCCGCGCACTGGAGAGCTTCTTGATGTGAGATGGGAGACGTAGGACGTGAGGCGTGAGAATCGGTCACGTCTCCCGTCTCCCGTCTATATTCCCTCCATGGCTTCTCAGAATTCGTTCGACATCTCGACCGGCGCCGACCTTCAGGAGGTCGACAACGCGGTCAACCAGGCGACCAAAGAGATCGCGCAGCGCTACGACTTCAAGGGGTCGAAGGCCGCCATCGCGTTCGATCGTGCCGCGCCGGCGCTCACGCTGACCGCCGATGACGACTTCAAGATGAAGGCGCTCTTCGACGTCCTGCAGGCGAAGCTCATCAAGCGCGGCGTGGCGGTGAAGAACCTGGAGCTCGGCCCGATCACGCCCGCGGCGAGCGATACCGTCCGGCGGGAGATCAAGATCGTGCAGGGCCTCCCGACCGAGACCGCGCGGGCGATCGTCAAGGCGATCAAAGACCAGAAATTCAAGAAGGTGCAGGGCGCGATCCAGGGAGACGAAGTGCGTGTCTCGGCACCCTCTCGTGACGAGCTCCAACAGGTGATCTCGTTCCTCAAGACGCAGGATTTTGGCGTCGAGCTCCGCTTCGGCAACTATCGCGGATGAAACTCGGCGTCATCTCGCTCGGCTGCGACAAGGCGACGGTCGATTCGGAACGGCTCGTCGGCGAGCTCGTGGGTCACGGCGCGGAGATCGTAGGGGACCCCGCGGGCGCGGACGTCGTGCTCGTGAACACGTGCGGGTTCATCGATGCCGCCAAACGCGAGTCCATCGACGCGATGCTCGCGGCAGCCGCGCTCAAGCGTGCGGGCGGCGTCAAGGCGGTGGTCGCCGTCGGCTGTCTGGTGCAGCGGTATCAGGAGGCGCTGCGTCGCGACATGCCGGAGGTGGATCTCTTCCTGGGGTTCGGCGACCTCCACACGCTCGTCCCGACGCTCGCCGCACGCGGCCTCATGGCGGATCCCCTCGCCGCCCATCCGGGCATGCGACAGTACCTCGGGGACGGCCCCCACGTGCGCTATCTCAAGATCTCCGAGGGCTGCGATCACACGTGCGCGTTCTGCGCGATCCCGCTCATGCGCGGAAAGCACCGGTCGGAGCCGCTCGAGCGCGTGGTCCGCGAGGCGCAACAGCTCGAAGCCCAGGGTGCCAAGGAGATCAATCTCGTGGCGCAGGATCTCGGCCACTACGGCCGCGATCTCGGTCGCGCGGGACCGAAGCTCCCCGATCTCCTCGAGACGCTGCTCGCGGAGACCACTGTCCCGTGGTTCCGGCTCCTGTACGTCTATTCGTTCGGACTCACGGATCGCCTCGTGGAGTTGATGGCGCGCGAGCCGCGCATCGTGCCGTACATCGACATCCCGATCCAGCACGCGAGCGACCGCATGCTCGAGCGCATGCGGCGTCCCGAGCGCCAGGCCACGATCCGGGAGAAAGTCTCCTGGCTCCGTGCGGCGATCCCCGACATCGCGATTCGGACGACCACCATCGTCGGCTTTCCGGGGGAGACGGACGACGATTTCCGCACGCTCTGCGACTTCGCGCGCGAGCAGCAGTTCGAGCGTCTCGGCGTCTTCACCTACTCCGAGCAGGAGGGGACGCGCGCCGCCGCGTTCGACGACGACGTGCCGGACGATCTCAAGCGGTCGCGCCAGGAGGAGCTGACGGATCTCCAGCGGGAGATCACCGATCAGCGGCTCGCCCGGTACGTCGGGCGCGAGACCGACGTGCTCATCGATGCGCTGGCCGACCCGGACGACGGGGGCGGGACGCACGTCGGACGCGTGATGTGGCAGGCCGACGACGTCGACGGCGTCACGACCGTGCGGCAGGGGGGCTGGGCGAAGCCCGGCGACTTCGTGCGCTGCCGGATCGAGGCTAACGAGGACTACGACTTTCAGGCCGTTGCGCTGGACCCCGCTGGTTCTCGGTAGCGCCGCGCTCGCGGCGTGCGGCCGACCGCCGGCCCCGGGGGCGCCGGCCGGCGAGCCGCAGATGCGGATCGGCATCGCGGTGGATGCCGCGCGGGTCACGATCGGCGGGGAGGGCGCGGTGGCCGCGGTGCAGAGCGGCGATCCCGCGTTCGGCGTACCGGCGGGGCAGGACGTCTCCATCGCCGCCGACGGACACGCGCTGGTGGTTCGGGGATCATCCGTCAGCCGGTACGAATCCCTCACGTTCACCAGTCTCGACGCGGGAAAGTTCGTCACCGTCGACGGCAAGCCGTATCGGGGCGTGATCGACGTCTTCACGCGGGACGGCGCCGTGACCGCCGTCAACCGCGTCCCGCTCGAGGCGTATCTCCAGGGCGTCGTCACCGCCGAGATGGGGCATCGCGCGCCCAACGAGCGCGAGGCGCTCGCCGCGCAGGCCGTCGCGTCCCGAACGTATGCCCTCAAGAACCGTGGCCGGTTCGCCGCCGACGGGTTCGACCTGCAGGCCTCCGTCACCGATCAGGCGTATCTCGGCGTGGCCGGCGAGACGCCGGAAGGGATCGCCGCGGTGCGTGAGACCACGGGCGAGGTGCTCACGTACCGCGGCAAGCTGATCGACGCGTTCTTCCACTCGACGTGCGGATATTCCACGGCGGCGCCCGAAGAGGTCTTCCGTACGGTGCGCAGCACGCCCTACCTGCGGCCGGTCTCCGACGCGAAGCCCGGGGGCGGCTACTACTGCGACATCTCCCCGCACTTCCGGTGGACGGTGACGTGGGACGGGGACACGCTGCTCGATATATTACGCAAGACCGTGCCCGCGGTGCTCGGCATTCCCGCAAGCCAGTTGACGGGCCTGAGCGATGTCTACGTGCGGCGCCGCGGGCCGTCGGGACGCGCGACGGAGGTGCGCATCAAGGTCCAGAGTGGTGAGATCCCGGTCTCCGGCGCCGATCTCCGCCAGGTCTTCCTGACCCCGGACGGCCGCCCGCTCGGCAGCACGGCGGTGACGTTCACCGCCCGGCAGGTGGGCGGACACCTCGCCGCGCTCGTCGCCGACGGCGTCGGTTGGGGACACGGGGTGGGGATGTGCCAGTGGGGAGCCGTCGGGCGCGCCCGCGCCGGACAGGACTACCGCACGATTCTGACCACCTACTTCCCGGGGACGTCCATTGCGCGCTGGTACTAAGCTCGCGCTCGCTATCGCCCTGCTCGGGGCCGCGGTGCCGGCGGTCCCGGCTCCGCTCGCGGCGCAGGGTTTCCTGGAGGGGTTCAGCTATTCGGGGCTGCGGTTCTCGGGGATAGGCGCCGATCTCGGCGCGGTCGTGAGCGACCGGCTCGACCGCGCGATCAGCGGCGCGGTGCGCGTGGACTACGGGTACATCGCGCCCCACGTTCGCACGCTGATCAGCGCGAGCTATTTCCGCGCGAACTTCAACGCGTCCGAGCTGGCGCGGTTCGCGCAGCGGCTGCGCGGCGTGGTCCAGGATCCCACCAACGACTTCTCGATCGACGTCGGGACCATTAGCTGGACCAACGTCGAGTTCGATCTCGATCTCCAGTACATGTTCGGGCCGGACCGGCCGGTGACGCCGTACGTCGGGCTCGGACTCGGCGCGCAATTCCGTCACGGGTCGGGGGCGGCCATCGACAACACGTTCGTCGCCGATGCGCTCAGCACGATCGCCGCGGATCTGAACGGATCCGCGGGCGTCGAAGTCACCATCGTCCGGGACCTCCGCCTCACGGCGGAGCTCCGGGCCTCGCTGTCGAGCGGCCTGGTGAACGCCACCGGACGGCTCGGGATGATGTACCGTCTGCCACTGCCGGGGTCACGATGAGCGAACGGGTGCGGGTGGGGGTGATTGGGTTGGGGGCGATCGCGCAGGTGGCGCATCTGCCGACGCTCGCCGCGAATCCGGACGTCGAG
>DATFMZ010000182.1:0-4512 GCA_035266665.1 Gemmatimonadales bacterium
ACCAGGATGTCATCGATCGCGACCTGATCCACGGGGATCTCGGTGAGACCGTCTCCATCCACCCGCCGCGCGATCTTCGGGGCGCGCGCCAGGAGCGCATCCACCGCCTGCGACGCACGGTGGAACGCGAAGGCCTCGAGCGCCTCGCCCCCCGACTGCATCAGCACGATCACCGCGCCGGCGAAGTATTGGCCCAGCACGAGCGCCGCGAGAATCGCGAGCGTCGCCACGACGTCGGCGGCGAACCGACCCCGCAGCAGGCCGCGGACGGTGGCGCCGACGAGCGGGAACCCGCCGAGCACCAGCGTCGCGAAGAATATCCGCGTCGCCCAGTCCGGGGAGCCGGCCCCGTAGCGGATCACGATGCCGGAGGCGAGCCCCACCACGGCGATCGCGGTGACGGGCGCACGCCGCACCAGTCCCGCAAGTGCGCGCGATCCGGAAACTATCGTCACCGCCTCTCCTCCTGACCGGCACGCATAACGATGCCCCCGACGGCTTCCGTAAGCCGCCGGGGGCGCTGACCGGCACGCACACCGCGTGCGACCGAGTCTACTTGACGACGATCTTGCTCTTTTGCGTCTGCTCGGCTTTCGGCAGATGCACCGTGAGCACGCCGTTGTCGTACTCGGCCGACACCTTCGTGGGCTGAACCGCTTTGGGCAGCCGGATCGAGCGCACGAATTTCCCTTCCTCCCGCTCGTGCCAGATCAGCTCCTCGTTCTCCATGTCCTTCGTCAGCTCACGCCGACCGGACACGGTCACCACATTCCCCTCCAGGCTCACGTCGAACGCGTCCTTCGCCATTCCGGGCGCCTCGATCCGGAGCAGATACTCGGTATCCGTCTCGCTGAAATCGAGGGATGGCGCCCAGGCCGTTTCGAGGATCGGCGTGTCGAACCCCGTGAGCCGCGGCCCGAAGAACCGGTCGAAAATCCGATTGATCTCGGGTGACATCGACTGGGTGATCGGGTTTGCCTTGACGAGTTTCATCGTACGCCTCCGGTGGCAGTCTAAGCAACACTACCTTAGCATCACACCGGTGAATCGGCGTTGAACCCGCGATGAATCGCCCTATACTACATCTTCGCGGTCGCCACCGCGCGCACAATATCGCTCTGCGACAGCACGCCGACCAGACGGTCGCCGTCCACCACGAAGAGGCGATGCACCTCGAGATAGAGCATCTGCTGCGCCGCCTCCTTGACGTCGGCGTCCATGCCGATGGTCGACGGGCGGACCGTCATCAGATCGCGGACGATCGTCTCCTCGAACAACCGGTCCCGCTCCTCGGCATCGGCCGCCTCGGCCGCCGCCTGCAGGATGTCGGAGGTCGAAAGCACCCCCACGATGCGCCCGTGCGTGTCCACGACCGGCAGCGCGGACACGTGGTTCTCCGTGAGGCTCGCCGCCGCGTCCGCCACGGTCGCCGACGGCTCGACGGTCTTGAGATCCGTGATCATCAGCTCGCCAACCCGCATATGTGCCCCCTGGTAGGAGTACCACGATCCGCTTCCGGAGCCTAACGGCCGGCCGGCGAGCATCGAATGAATCGCGCGTGAAACCTCATCCCACTTTGAAGACACCTTCATGGACGGCCCGCTAGCCTGTCCAAAGGGTGGGACGGCTTCTTCAGCGGGAGCAACGTATGGTCAAGAGTGCGTGGGGCCCCGTGGTGGTAGGGGTCGATGCGTCGCCGGAATCGTCGCGGGCCGCCGTCGCCGGCTGGGGCATCGCCGAGCGCGCGAAGGTCGAATGCCGGCTGGTGCATGGAACCTCCGAAGCGTGGGCGGTGCCGATCCCGCCCAACGACTCGAGTATCGACCCGGCCGAGTTGAACCGCGTAGCGGTCGAATCGGCCAAGCTCCTGATCGTCCAGGCGTTGGCGCCCTCCGTGCCGACCGAAGCGCTGAAGACGCTCGACGTCCGAACCGGACGCGCGGCGGTGGTGATCCGTGACGCGGCGGACGAGCTCGGTGCCGGGCTCATCGTCCTGGGCGGGAAGCACCACTCCGCCCTGCGGCGCTGGGTGGTGGGCAGCACGGCGCACAGCATCGTGCGCACGGTGGACGTCCCGGTGCTGGTCACGACGGATCGGCCGTTCCCGCCGCGGCGGATCATGGTGGCGGTGGATCTCTCCTCGGCGGCGGCCCCGGCCATTCACATGGGCGAGCGCGTCGCCGCGATGTTCGACGCTTCCCTCGAGGTGCTCCACGTGGTGGAACCGGTGCCGGTGGCGGCCGAGGTGCCGCTGCCGTTCTACGACGAGGAGTGTTACGCCCGCTCCAAGGAGCATCTCGAACGGCATGTCTGGCCGCTGGTGGAGCGGCCCGGCACGGCGCTCGAGATTCGCCGCGGGACGGCCTCCGAGGCGCTGACCTCCGAAGCGGCCGCCCGGGGCATCGATCTCCTGATCGTGGGCTCCCACGGCAAGGGATGGGTCGATCGCATTCTCATCGGCAGCGTCACGGAGCGGCTTCTGAGCGCGCTCCCGACCGCCGTCCTGGTCGTCCCGGTCATCGGCGCCACGGCGGGCAATCGCCGCGCCCGGACCCAGCGGGCGGCGCGACCCAACGTCGCGGAGGTTTAGCTGAGCCGGCAATCCGCCGACCGCGAGACTGGCCGGGTCGGGGGGTCAACGGCTAGTTTCGCCCGTATGGCCGCTCCACCGCGAGGGAAGGATGAGCAGGATGGTCGCCGCCTCGAACGGCTCGTGCGCGCGGGCATCCGCATCAGCGCCGAGCGGGCCATCGAAACGGTGCTCCAGGAGGTGGTGGACTCGGCCCGCGACGTGATCGGTGCGCGCTATGCGGCTCTCGGCGTGCTCGATTCGTCCGGCGACCAGCTCGAGCAGTTCGTCGTGAGCGGCCTCACGCGCGAGGAATACGAGCGGATCGGTGCCCTCCCGACCGGCCGCGGGATTCTCCGGATCCTGATCGACGACCCTCGACCACTGCGCCTCAAGTCGCTCAAGGCCCACAAGGCGTCCGCCGGCTTCCCCCCGAACCATCCACCGATGACCTCGTTCCTCGGCGTGCCGATCATCGGCCGCCACGGGCCGATCGGCAACCTCTACGTCACCGACAAGATCGGCGGCAAGGAGTTCAGCAAGGACGACGAGCACATCGCGGTGCTCCTCGCCGCACAGGCCGCCGTCGCGCTCGAGAACGCGCGTCTCTACGAGGAGAGCGAACGGCTGCTCCACGAAGTGCGCTCGATGCAGACCTCGCGGGACCACTTCTTCGCGATGATCAACCATGAGCTCCGGAACGCGCTCACGGCAGTCTACGGGTGGGCGGACCTGCTCAAGCGCAAGCTTGGCGCCGAGGCCCCACGCGCCGCCGTCGAGGTCTATGAGTCCGCCGAACGGACACTCAATCTCGTGAACGACGTGCTCGATCTCAGCCGACTCGAGGCGGAGCGCCTCGAACCGGTGGTGCGGGACACCGACGCCTGGCGCCTCGTGCAGGACGCGGTGGCGACGGTGGAACCCACCGCGGGAACGCGCTCCATCACGATCGAGACCACCGGCCCCACCGAGTCCGTTCCCGCCCGGACCGACCCCCAGCGCGTGCGCCAGATCCTCATCAATCTGCTCTCCAACGCCGTCCGGCACAGTCCCGACGGCGAGCGGATCACGCTCGCCCTCATGGCGTCGAATACGAAGCTGGAGTTCGCCGTCATCGACCGCGGCGAAGGCATCGCGGCGGAGCACCAGGCGGAAATCTTCGAAGCCTTCAGGCGAGGCAGCAGCGACGAACGGGGAACGGGGCTCGGCCTCACCCTATCCCGGCATCTGGCCCATCTTCTCCAAGGGGACCTCAAGGTGCAGAGTCAGCTCGGCGCCGGGGCCACGTTCACACTTCGGATCGAGCGTTGGATGGACCACGCATAAAGGATCCTTCATAAAGCGTTTAGGCCTGACTCATCGGACCGGCATAGGTTACCCACACAATGCGTATTCTAGTGGTCGAGGACGACCGCAAGGTCGCCGGGTTCATCGAGATGGGCCTCCGAGAGGAGGGCTATGCGGTCGATGTCGCCAAGGACGGTGACGAAGCGACCGTGCTCGCGCACGTGAACGAGTACGACGCGATCCTGCTCGATCTGATGCTCCCCAAGAAGAACGGCCTGCAGCTCGCCACGGAGCTGCGGCGTGAAGGCCGGGCCACGCCGATTCTCATGCTGACGGCACGGGACTCGACCGACGACATCGTGCGCGGCCTCGACGCCGGCGCCGATGATTACCTCAGCAAACCGTTCAAATTCGACGAGCTTCTGGCGCGGCTGCGCGCGCTGGTGCGGCGGGGTGGGGCCACGAGGGTCGAGCGCCTGTCGTTCGGGCCCCTCGAGCTCGACCGCCTGAAGCATCAGGCGTATGCTGGCGGCGAGGTCCTGGATCTGACGCCGCGTGAGTTCCAGCTGCTCGAGCATTTCATGCTGCATCCCGACGAAGTCATCCGCCGGACCGAGCTGCTCGAAAAGGTGTGGGACATGCATTTCGACCCCGAG